>NZ_BAAHYZ010000022.1:0-82370 GCF_054657295.1 Desulfocastanea catecholica | reverse complement strand
AGGTCTGGACAGTATCACCGGCGGCGATGTGAATGGCGATGACCTTGCCGGCGCAGGGAGATTTTACCTCGGATTCCATTTTCATGGCTTCCATGACGACGAGAGGCTGGTCAACTGTGACAGTGCTGCCGAGGTTAACGAGAACCTTGACAATATTTCCCGGGGTCGGGGCATCCACGTCCGTTCCTTCGACAACCGGCGCGGCAGCCGGGGCGGCAGCCGGAGCAGGTGCGCTGGTCCGGGCAGCCTGGATTCCCCCGCCTTCGGAAACAGTGACATTGTACGGGCGGTTATTGACGGTAATGGTGTAATCGCGTGGTCCGATCGAGGCGGCGGCAACGGGAGCAGCGGCTTTTTGGGCAGCAGCTTTTTTGTCGACCGGTGGCGCATCGGTAATCTTGCGGACATTGGTGACCGCGTTGCCGAGGAGAAAATCGAGTCCTTTCTGCTCACAGCTGGCAATGATAAAGATGTTCTCATCGGTCACCGGCAGTTTGTTTTCCTCAAGGATTTTCGTGGCCTTAGGAATGCCGGGCTCGAGGATATCGAGCGGATCATCAGTAAAGACGGGTTTGCCAAGCTGCTCCGAGGCGATTTTAACAATTTCCGGATCAGCCGGCACCGGGGTGCGGCCGAAGTAACCGAGAACCATATTACCGTAACTCGGGTTGATCTTCTTCCATTTGCCCTGGGTGACGTTGAGATAGGCCTGTTGGAAGTAAAACTGCGAGACGGGGGTGACCGAGGTTCCGAAACCGCCACGGGCAACTACTTCAGACATTTCCTTGATGACAGCGGGGTAGAGATGCAGCGTACCGGTATCACGCATCATCATGGTGTTGGCGGTAAGCGCGCCGCCGGGCATCGGCGAAAGGGTGACCTTCGGTGAGATCATTTTAGCTTCGGGAGGAACGAAATAGTCTTTCATGGCCTCTTCAAAGGTGTCGGAAGCGATGATGATCTTTTCGTAGTCAAGATCCAGGGTGTACTCAGTACCCTTCATGGCATGCATCATGGAGAGAATATCCGGCTGGCAGGTACCGCCGCTGACCGGGGATTTGGCCAGATCAATACCATTGGCGCCACCTTCGACGGCAGCCATGTTCTGCGAGATGCCCAGGCCGGCGGTATCGTGGGTATGGAACCAGAGAATGGTATCCTCGGAGACGATCTTCCGGGCGGCCTTCAGTGTTTCGTAGACCTTTCTTGGATTGGACGTACCGGAAGCATCTTTGAAGCAGATCGAATGGAAGGGAATGTTTGCATCGAGGATCTGCTTCAGACGATCCATGTAGAATTCCGGGGTGTGCGCACCGGAACAGCCGGGAGGCAGCTCCATCATGGAAACGACGATCTGATGATTGAGGCCGTGGTGGGCGATACGTTCCCCGGAATACTCCAGGTTGCGCACGTCGTTTAAGGCATCGAAATTTCGAATGGTGGTCATGCCGTGTTTTTTGAACATTTTGGCATGCAGGTCGATGATATCACGGGGGCATTGACTCAGCGCCACAACATTGATACCGCGGGCCAGGGTCTGCAGGGCGACATTCGGGCCGACTTCGGTCCGGAAGCGATCCATCATGTCGAAAGCGGATTCTCCACAGTAGAAGAACAGACTCTGAAAACGTGCGCCGCCGCCGGCCTCGATATTGGTAATCCCCGCGTCTACGGTAGCCTTCACGGCGGGCATAAAGTCATCAGTAAATACCCTCGCGCCAAAGACGGACTGAAAACCATCTCTAAAAGACGTGTCCATGAATTGAATAACCTTTTTACTCACCGTTCCTCTCCTCGCTTAGTTTTTGAGAACCTTACAGATTTTTTCTTGTTATTTTTGTGAGAAATCAAGCTGTCTCAAGGCCCTTATACCCCCTTGTGGGGTGTTGAATCGGAATACTATCGTGTTTGACCGAAAGATATGCACAGGAACACTGCGGAGAATTACACCGGCCCGCGGCTATACCTGTGCGAATCGTTCTCTCTCGTACGCTGCCACAGCCGCGGCGATCACTGCTATATCCTCGTCAGCGTCGCCGGAACTGACTTCTTTTGTTTTTTTTCTATTTGCCACCTGAAGTGCTCTTTCTTTGGCAATCGCTTCAACTTCTCGAGCTGCCGAGCCACGCGTCAGGAAAGAAACGAGGTTGATAAAGAGAATCATCAGGACGAGAAAGAGCATGACAGTTGTCATGCCGACGACCATAAGCTTCACACCTTCAAATATCATTGCGCCTTTGCCTCGGAACTGTTGAATGAATGATTAGGATGGTTAAAAAAAGAAGGACTCTAGGATACACCAAGAGAGGAATCGAATCAAAACAATAAGGTAAATACGCTTAACAAATGTTTCTGATAAAACGTCATTATTTGCCGATAACGAGACATAATGTTGCAAGGAATATCGACCACGCACAGTGGAAAAACAACAGCTGACTGTACCACACCGGGGCTGTGCGGTACAGTTTTTTCAGGTGGGAATTATACTTCGTAGGCAGCGTATTCAGTTTCCGTACCAAGAAGTTGATCGATTTCTTTCTGGATAGCGATACGTTCTTCGTTGTGCAGCCATGCCTTCCAGTCTTCCATTGACCGCCACGTGCTTATCACCATACACTCATCTTTATCGTCGACCCTTTTCAGGGTTTCGCCGTAAATGTATCCCGACTGGTTTAAGGTCAGGCTACGCAGTTTTTTCAGGAGAACAGTGAGCGGAAGAATATTTTCAGGTGAAACTTTTCGTTTGATGAAAATTTTAACAGTCATAGGCATCTCCTTTCTGGTATTCCTCCTGAACATCGGAGCATAATCCATTGATTATTGCATGATAACTAAAATGGATGCGGCGGTTTTTTGTTATTTGTTATCATGCATTGATTATAATATGCATCAGTAAAATTGTAAAGTCGGCGCACTATTTATCGCCGAGGAGTTCGCTCATCTCGACAAGGCGGACCAATTCGGCGCGGTACCCGTCATTGTCAAATGTGTCGAGAAGAAAGAAATATTTATGGAGAAAGAAAGAGAATCATCCTACATTGGTCACGGATCAATGCCGGCTGCCTCCAGCTCTGCTTGCAGAAGACGAAAGAAGCAGGCAGGAAGCGCCAGCACCGTAATGAGCACCGCAGGACAAAGAACGACATTACAACAACATTCTTCGGAGAAAACATGAGCAAGACAACAATACCATTACAAGAAAGAATCATTGTCGCCCTTGACGTCAACAGTCCTGAGCTGGCCAAAGAGATAGTCAGAAAATGTGAATCGCATGTTTCCTTTTATAAAGTCGGGCTGCAGCTCTTTATGGCGAGCTGGTTCGACACCGTAGACTGGATCGTCGACCGCGGTCATAAGGTCATGCTGGACCTGAAGTTTTTTGATATTCCCGAGACGGTCAAACTGGCGGTCGAGCAGGTCAACAGCCGGGGCGTGAGCTTTGCCACTATCCATGGCAACGATGCGATAATTCGCGCCGCCGTTACCGCCAGGGGGGACATGCAGCTGCTGGCGGTAACGGTGCTGACCAGTTTTGGTGAAGAGGATATGCGGGCGATGGGCATGACCCAATCGGTGGCCGATCTGGTCTATTTCCGAGCGAAAAGGGCCTTGGAACTGGGTTGTGACGGGGTCGTTTCCTCCGGGCTGGAGGCGGAAAGAATGCGTCAGGACCTCGGTGACAAGCTGCTTATCGTCACCCCCGGTATTCGGCCCGGCGCCAATGTCAGCGATGCGAGTGATGATCAGAAACGTATCGTCACCGCCGGGATGGCCATCAGAAACGGGGCCAACCACGTGGTCGTTGGCCGACCGATAACCAGGGCCGCGGACCCGATACGGATCATTGAACAGATGCAGCAGGACATTGTCGCTTCCTGCATCTGAGAGGTTTTTGTTACTGAAAAGAGCACCCCTCTGGGGGGTATTGAAGAGAATTCCGGCTTGTTTCCCGTTCACCCGGGTTAGAGTTCAGTTGTGGCTTCTTTTCCTTTCGTCTTCACCGGATGATAGTGGACAAAGACCCGCCGCATGAAGTCGATTTCGTCAATAAGCAGATTCTCCACCCGGGTGGCGATCCGGTCACCTTCTGAGACGGTGAGATCCGGGGAGATGCCGATGGTGATGTTGGCCACCATATACAGGCCGAATCGATGGCCATGGATTTCCTCGACATCGAGCACTTCATCTAACTTTGCCAGCTTGCCGCGGATTTCCTCGGTGAGTTTCTTGCCCGGCAGGGTATTCATCAGATCAGCGGCGGACTCCCGGATGATCTCCACGCCGGTAAAGCAGATGATGATGGAGACAACGCCGCCGGCCAGGGGGTCGACCCAGAGGAATCCCACCTGGCCGAAAATGATGCCGATGGTCGCAGCCAGAGCCGAGAAAATATCGTTACGGTGATCTGCCGCCAGGGCCATCAACACGTTGTTATTGGTCAGTTTGCCGATCCGATAGGTCCAGAACGACAGCCAGATTTTCATCAGGATGGTAAACAGTGCGATCCACAGGGCCAGCTGGGATGCCCCGGTAAAATCACTGGCCCCGCTCAACAGCTCGTAGATATTGTTGATCGATGCCCAGAAAATGGAGATTGCCGTGGTGATGACAAAGGCGCCGACCACGACTGCGGCAATCGACTCCAGCCGATCGTGGCCATAGGGGTGTTCCTTGTCGGCGGGTTTACCGGATAAGCGCATGAAAATATTGACAACAATGCCGTAGGCCACATCCGAAGTGGAGTTGATGCCGTCGGCCAGAAGCGCCGGGCTGTGGCCGAAGATGCCGACACTGGTCTTCAGCACGGCGAGAAGAGCGTTGGCCGCCAGGCCGACGTTTATCGCCAGAATGCTTTTTTTCTGTCGCAGATCCGTGGTCATATGGCCTTTACTCACCTTGTGTACCATCTTCCAGACGCCATTTTTCCTTCAGATAGGTAATGCCGGTGTGGTTGGTGAGATCAAGCTGTATGGGGGTGATGGAGACATTGCCGCAGGCAAAGGTATAGACATCGGTGTCCTCCCCAGGGTCGGGGGCGGCCGTACCTCCGCCGATCCAGTAGTGTTTCTTGCCCCGGGGGTCGAGGGTTTCATGGATGGAATTTTCCCAGAGTCTTCTTCCCTGGCGGGTAACCTTGATTTTTTTGTAGGCGCGGCCGCTGGGAATGTTGATATTGAGCAGGGTGTTCTCGGGCAGGAAATTCTGCAGGATTCTTCCGGCCATGCACACGGCAATCTGCATGGCTGCCTGGAAATCGTAGGGCAGCTCGCCGCCGACGGAAAGGGCCATGGACGGGATGCCGTACATGGTTCCTTCTATGGCCGCGGAGACGGTGCCGGAGTAGGAAATATCATCGCCGAGATTGGTGCCGGCGTTGATTCCGGAAACGAGCAGATCCGGTGGTGCCTTAAGGATTTTCTTCAACCCGAGGGCGACGCAGTCGGTGGGTGTGCCATCGACCATATAAAAGTTCTCTTTCAGCTTGGTGATCTTCAGGGGACGGTTCATGGTCAGCGAATGGGCGACTGCCGAATTATCCCGCTCCGGGGCGATGACAATGGTTTCGCCGAGTTCCGCCAGGGCCTGCTGCAGGGCGAGGATGCCGGGGCTATGAATGCCGTCGTCGTTGGTGATGAGTATCGTTTTCATAGTGATTCAAATTTTATATGAATGTTGTTGCCGCTGCTGTTTCGACAATGTTCCAGAAAGACTGCACCAGGGGATTGCGTTTGTTTTTCAAGGAGGTGCAGGCGGCGACGGTGAAGGGCTGCAGTTGTGGATTGATGTCGAGGATCTCCACCTCGTTGATCAGGCTGCTCTTCTCCAGGACTAAACGGGGAACGATGCCGACACCGCAGCCCATGCCGACCATGGCAATAATAGCTTCATTGCCTGAAACCTGGGAATATATATAAGGGCGGATCCCCTTGTCGGCAAACCACTTTTCCGCCCGGGTTCTACTTAATCCATCAGCCGGCAGAATAATGGGTGTTCGCGGCCAGTGTATCACGCCCTGGCGATACATGATCGTTTCCGGAAAGAATCTGGGGAAAATGAACAGCAGCGGTGTCTCCAGGAGTTCGATAAAATCAAGACCTTCCGGCTGGCAGTCGGGAAGGGCGGCGATGGAAATATCGACTTCCTGCGATTGGAGTCTGTGCAGAGCCTTGGCCGCATCGCCGGTCTGCACATGCAGCATCACCTGCGGATGGGTCCGGCGGAATCTTTTGAAGATCTGCGGCAGGATGGAAAGAATGGCCGTGACTGAGCAATAGACAGACAGTTCACCCCGGAGGACAGAATCGTTTTGTAGATGGCCGCGGAACAGGTGCCAGTTGCTGATACTCTCGTCACAATATTCTTTAAACAGCATGCCGGCCGGGGTGAGGTGCACCGACCGGTTGTTGCGAAAAAAAAGCGGTTCGCCGACATCGTTTTCCAGCCGCTGGATGGTGCGGGTCAGCCCGGAGGGAGTAATGTTGCATTCCTGGCTGGTACGGCCGAAGTGGAGAGTCGAAGCCAGATGTCGAAACAGCTCAAGTTCCCGGATTTTCACGATAGAAACAACAAAAGGATATGGTGAAGCTGCTGTGGGCAGCTGTATTTATCTGCCATGACCGGCCGGAAGAGTTGCTGCTGCTGGGCCTTTTCTGCTCAGTTTTGCAGAATGTGCAATACAATATCACGAACAAATCACTTGACGCAACAGGAGTTTGTCAATATATCAGATGGGGAATGATCACTGGTCGATAAAAATTAAAAAACAATACAGATACAAGGAGATAAAAATGGGTTCGAACTACTTTAACACTCTGCCGTTTCGTCGGCAGTTAGCGGAACTGTCCAAATGCCGTTTCATGGATGCCGCGGAATTCAGCGGCGTCGATTACCTGAAAGGCAAAAAAGTCGTCATCGTCGGCTGTGGCGCCCAGGGATTGAATCAGGGGCTGAATCTGCGCGATAGCGGCCTGGACGTATCCTACGCCTTGCGGGCCGCGGCCATCAAGGAAAAACGTCAGTCCTGGAAGAACGCCACGGAAAATGATTTTCGTGTCGGCAGCTATGAAGAACTCATCCCCAGCGCTGATCTGGTCATCAACCTGACGCCTGACAAGCAGCATACCAACGTCGTGTCCACGATCATGCCCCTTATGAAAAAAGGCGCCTGTCTCTCCTATTCCCACGGCTTTAATATCGTCGAAGAGGGCATGCAGGTGCGCGAGGATCTGACGGTTATCATGGTTGCGCCCAAGGCGCCCGGCACCGAAGTCCGCCAGGAATACAAGCGCGGTTTCGGTGTACCGACTCTGATCGCGGTGCACGGGGAAAACGATCCGAACGGCGAAGGCTGGGACATTGCCAAGGCCTACTGCTGCGCTACCGGGGGAGATAAGGCCGGGGTGCTGGAATCGTCCTTTATCGCTGAGGTAAAATCTGATCTCATGGGCGAGCAGACCATCCTGTGCGGCATGCTGCAGACCGGATCCCTGCTCTGCTTCGACAAGATGGTCGAGGAGGGTATCGATGCCGGATATGCGTCAAAACTTGTCCAGTACGGCTGGGAAGTGGTGACCGAATCCCTCAAACTCGGCGGCATCAGTGCCATGATGGACAGGCTGTCCAATCCGGCAAAGATTAAAGCGTATCTTCTTGCCGAAGAGCTGCGGACCATTTTGCAGCCGCTTTTTGAAAAGCATATGGATGATATCGCTTCCGGCCAATTCTCCAAAACGATGATGGAAGACTGGGCCAATGATGATGCAAATCTGCTTAAATGGCGCAAGGAAACCGGAGAAACCGCCTTTGAGCAGGCGGTCTCGACCAATGAGGAAATCAGCGAGCAGGAATACTATGATAAGGGCATACTCATGGTCGCCATGGTCAAGGCCGGCGTGGAACTGGCCTTCGATACCATGGTCGACTGCGGCATCAGAGAGGAATCGGCCTATTACGAGTCCCTTCATGAGACACCTCTTATCGCCAACACCATTGCCAGAAAGAAACTGTATGAGATGAACGTGGTTATTTCCGATACCGCTGAATACGGCAACTATCTTTTTGCCAACGCCGCCGTGCCTCTTTTGCAGGATTTTATGAAGACCATCGGCACCGACGTGATCGGCAAGGGCCTTGAGCTGCAGGACCACGGCGTCGATAACCTCGACCTTATCCAGGTCAATGAGGCAATCCGCTACACCTCAATAGAAGGGGTAGGCGAAGAATTACGCTCGCATATGAGCGCCATGAAACCGATTATGTAAATTTTTTTTAATCCGTTTTTTTGTAAGAACGACCCCGGGGACCTGAAGTTACTACTGTACTTTAGATCCACGGGGTTTTTTTTTGCAGCGGTTTTATGTGGAAAATATCTCTCTGATGAACTTTGTGGGATAATTGTGAGGTGACTCGGCTACATTTTGGAGAAATCAAGACGCTGATTTTTTGTAGTACAGCACGATCGTACAGCGCAACAGGTGCGCAGAACAGAAAACAGCACGGCACCGATGCCATCACTCATCAACAAAATTATGCCAAAGGAGATCCCATGAAAGCTTTTCATCTGTTACTCGTCGCTCTCTTCACTTGCACCCTTAGCTTGGCCACCTTTGCAGACAAAAGTTATGCGGCATCTGATCAAAAAGAAGCAACGGCTGTGACTGATACGGCAAATACTGCAAAAAAAGCAGCCAGTGCGAAGAAAGAAATCCCTCACGATGTGAATATTAATACCGCCGACAAGGAACTTCTGGTGCAGATTCCTGGTATCGGTCCCGTTACCGCCGACTCAATTCTTCAATATCGTAAAGACAATGGTCAATTCAAAAGCCTCGATGAGCTGACCATGGTCAAAGGCATTGGCAATAAGAGTCTGGCCAAATTCAAGCCCTACCTGCAAGCAATTTAACCACACCGTTCCTGGTTTTCAGCCGGAACCGCCCAAGCTGGGCGGTTCCGGCTTTTTTGTATGCAGCCGCGCAAACTATTTCTCTTCCACGGGATATTTATTGCGATACCACTCCTGCCATCCGCCTTTCAGGGCATACACCTTGTCATATCCGGCATCGATGAGCTTTTGTGCCAGACCGGCACTTGTCGCTTCGTTCGGTCAGGCGCAATAGAGAACGAAGGTGTTGTCCTTTGGGTAGGCTTTTGCCACCGAAAGGTCACCGTCATCGACTCGCAGTGCATCTTTTATTTTGAATGCACTGGTACTCCAGTCCCTTCCCTGACGCACGTCAAGGATGACAAGATTTTCCGAACCGAGCAGGGATTTCAGTTTATCCTTGTCCATTTTTTGTACCGAGGCGGCAAAGAGCGGGGTTGTAGCTACGAGCAGAATAACGAGGAATAGAAGAGTTTTTTTCATGATAAATCTCCTTGTGAATCTTGAGTATAAGGTACTAAATTAAGACAGAATCTCTTGCTGGCAAGACGGTAGGGTGGTATGAAATGATCTGCAAATAGAGGGAGCAGCACACAGCAACGTTCACCTGGAAAAACCATGTGCCTCCATTCCCAGTAATTGATTCTTACTGGGAATGGGTGGTGCAGGAGGAGGGGAGTTTATGGGTGATCTACAGTAGAGACGGAGAGGAATAATCGAGCAGGCCTAGATTTTCGTCCAGCAGGTAATCCAGTTCCTCTGCTTGAAATGCGCTGATTTCGGCAAACTCAACGCCGATGACCAGTTCAAAAATTCCTGCCGGCTCCTGGTCATCGCCGTTTGTTTCTCTCCTTTTCCGAACTTTGAGCTTTTTGATATGGGAGTCCTTGGTATCAAGAATATCAATATGGAATTCATCCGGGAAAGTATGTGGGTAGAGACATCCAAAGGATAGGCCTTCGCGATTAATGTCGAGTATCTGTCCGGTGCCCCTGTCGGTAATGACCAGAAGATTAATCACCTCTTGGCGGCCATTTTTCCTCTGTTCTGAAAAATAAGGAGTCTCGGGTATTTTGTAGGTGGCGAGTTGGTTCATACGTTCCTCCGTAAAGATGTCGAACTCCACTGTTTGATGCGTATAAATATCCCCGTCAGACTGTTATCCTGCGTTGGGAAGACGTGGGGCTGATGGCCGGGGAAGGTACTTACTGCCGTTCTGCTATCAAAATACGGTTTCGACGCTTTGCTTGTACTGCAGCAAATTATGTGCCGAATTATCAATGTTATTGTCTTCGGGCGGTTAGCGACATGGCAGTCTCAGGGAAACATGAAAAAAGACCAAATATTTCACTTTTAAAACTCAAAAGCGCAAGTTTTGCACAGGGCTGGTGCAGTCGATTGGTATGAGGAGGGGGAGGTTGGGTAAAAAATGCCTGTTACGTGGATGTATCAACAGAGGGTGAAGACCACTGCTCAACAGAAAAAGAGAGTGGTCCTCAGAGTGAAACTAGGGCTTGCATATTGCGGTCACAATACACAAGGTTCTAATCAACTTTCCAGAAATCCTCTTTTGCCGCACCACACTTTGGGCAAACCCAGTCGGCAGGAACTTTTTCCCACGGGGTTCCTGGCTCGACACCATTCTCGTAATCACCTTCTTCCGGATCATAAATATAACCACAAGGACATTCCCATTTTTGCATTTTTTCTCCTTTTTATGAATAAGACTGCATGAATCGGCAATAGTAATAAGAATGATTGCTATCGTCAACGACAATCATTCTTATTGCTTGAGACACTACATCTTGGGAATCGGCTTGCAATTTTTTATGGTCACTTTGCCCTGGAGCAGATTTCCTTTTGAATATTCACTGAAAATACAAGTGTTAGTTTCAGGGTCATAATTTTCAACCCACAGGTTGTCGTCTTTCCATGTGGCTTGAATGTGGTATTGGCCTTCTGGAACCTGTAAGGTCATCACCCCACCGTAGCGTTTGACAAAAACTTGCTGCAGTCTGAAATAGTAGGCGCTCCAGCCCACTGCAAGAACAATCAGGGCAAGGGTGATGCCGAGTTTCCATTTATCGTATTTCGCAGAAAGGGCGAAAATTGCTCCGGCGGAAATGATGATGGCGGTCCAGTATAAATAGGTAATCATGAGAGACACTCTTTACGTTAAGATGAGGTTGCGGATATGATATTTTGTTCAACGTAGCGCATTTTCTCTTTTTTGACAATTTTCTTGGTAAATGCAGCGATTTTTTGCGTGAATACATTCACTTTGTTTATTTAGCGTTCGTTCGCTGGTACATAAGGCCAAATTAAATCTATCGCTTACCTGAGGAGGGATGGCGGGTCATTTTTACATGAGGGATACCATCCTCCTCGTATCCGTCTGAGGAGAGACGAAAACCAAAGCTCTCGTAGAAGGAAATAAGGTACTGCTGAGCGGAGATGCAAACAGGTGATTCGGGGAAGAGTTCCTCGAGGGTGTGCAGGCATCTTGCCATAATTTCTCGGCCAAGGCCCTTTCCTCGATAATCCGCGCGGGTGAGCAGTCTGCCGAGGGACGGAAATGGACGTTCTTTTTTGGGGTGGAGTATACGCAGATAAGCAACCGGTTCCGGCCTTTCACCCCTGTTAGTCCATCCCACCAGATGCAGGGCTTTTCTGTCTTGACCATCACAATCCTGATAGACACACTGCTGTTCAACGATGAAGACCTGTTGCCGCAAGTGGAGAATTTCATAGAGCTCTTCGGTCGATAATTCCTCAAAGGTGGATATTTTCCATTGTATTTCCATGCAGTCTCCCTAGGGCAGGTATCTGATCAATGGTGCTTGCCGGGGAAGCATAGCGCCCCGTGGCGGCAGGCTCGTTCTTTCAAAAAGTTATTTCAATACTGGACGGAAAAGGATAAGCTTCCGCCCATTGAAACGCAAATGGTGTGATAGAAAAACATCCCTGCAGCTAAAAAATGCTGCCTGTTGTCATCTGGTGCATGGTTTTCATCATTGCAGTTCCTGGAAAATTTACTTAAATGTACCTTCCAAAAAGAAGTGGCAGTGGCAATATTAAACAGGCACGTGCATGTTCTGCACTCCCAGGCGTTTGGCGAACGGCAAACTCCGGGCAATAGAGTGGTCAATACAATTTCAAAAGATAAATATTCCCCATGATACGAGCAATTATAGCATTTCTGGCCAGCGTTTTAACGGCGGCACAGGCCTTTTTCATTTACACCGGCGGGAAGACCATATGTTTCAGCAATGGTTGTGCGATTGTCGATAGTCTGACCAATGTTTCTCCGCTGTATTTCAATATAGCCGGATTTTTGTTTTTCCAGGCTCTTTTCTGGAGCCTGCTGTGGGGACGTGACGGTTCGGAGCACTGGCATAAATTTGCCAGGCTGCTCCTGTTGGCTGGTCTCTGTGCCGAGGCGGTACTGGTTTTCTTTCAATATTCCATCGTCACGGTTTTTTGTTCGTACTGCATGCTCATCTTTGCCTGCATTGTTCTGTTGAACGTACTGAGCGGTCCGCGGCAGATATTCCGCGGGACAGTGCTTTTTTCGGCGGTGATGGTCGCCTGTTTCAGCCTGCAGTTCGGGCGGGCGGCAGGCTCAGGTGGATCACTGGATGAGGGAAGCATGGCGATGGTGGCGGGAGAAAAGCAGGAGGTCAAGCTCTACCTCTTTTTTTCTTCGACCTGTGTCCACTGCGAAAAAGTTATTCAGGCACTCCAGGAAGGGAACAATTGCACGGTACATTTTAATCCGATTGAGCGAATTGAAAACTTTGCTTTCCCTGGGAGCCGGTTTTCTGCGGAATATCAGCCCGAAATTAATATCTCTTTTTTGAACAGGCTGTCGATGAAAGAGATTCCGGTGCTTGTGGCCTTGGAACAGCAGAATACCGTGGTTCTGCGGGGAGAGCAGCGAATTCGGCACTATCTGGACGAAACCTGCCGGGAAACAAAGGCGGTTGATTACAGCGGAACCAGCAGTGCGGCGCCGAATGCGTCTGCAAATATACCTGGAATGACACTCCCTGGATTGGAAAATCAGGACAAGGATGCCTGCCCCGTGGACACCGAGTGTGCCCCTTTGCCGCCCGGAGAGGCTGTGGAAAAGGAGTAGCTGGATGTTTCCTGGCTATCGCAACAGGTCGGCGAGTTCTTCCTTGGTCAGCATTGATCTTGGCGTGGGGTTGCGTCGGTCGGCGACAACGCGTTGATCACTATTTTTTCGCCGGTCAACGCCCAGCCTGGCTTTTATAAGAGATCGTAGCCAGCCGTAAAAGCTGCGATTGATTTTGGTGGCACTGTCTCTGCTGTCGTACCGTCGTTCTCGAGCCGAACGCCGTTCGGTATGTCTCCGGCAACTATTTGGTTTTCGACGTTCAGTCCCATCCCAATTACTATACACTGGAGGATTCATAGTTTTTTGTTGACGTGCTGTATCGCTGAAGTTTTTTTGATGAATAAGCTGGAGCTGCTATCCAGTAATACAAAAATCACTATATACCGTAATAAAATTGATGCAAGTTCGAACCGCGCGATGGGGAGTCAGGCGGATCTTTTTCGCGGCGGAGAAAATCTTGATCGACAAATATGTATCGTTTTGCCATACAGGAAAAGAACAGGTATGAAGACCAATTTTATCAGCACTGTTTACGGCTCGGATATTCCGGGGATAATCAAGGCATTGGCACAAACTACCCGCAGTCAGGGCGGAGAATGGTTGACCAGCAAGGTTATTAAGCTGGGTGGACAGTTTACCGCTATTATGAGTGTGGTTGTCGAGGAAGAGCGTGAGTGGAGCCTGAAGTCGACCCTGGAGCAGACCTATCCCAGTCTTACTTTTGTCTATGCCGCAGCCAGAATAACGAATCAGGAAAAGACGAAAAGAATACATCTGGTTGTTGACTGCATCGACAGACCCGGCTTGACGGCAGATTTAAGCAATATCCTGGCCAATCTGGATATCACCGTGGAAAACATGGAATGTAAACGTTTTACCATGGATGGGATAAATGAAACCGTTTTTTCAGCACAGCTGACCCTGGCGGTTCCGAAAGCGGCGGAAAGTGAGATTCTCGCCGGAGAAATTGAGGCCCTCTCGGAAGATGTCCGGGTGAATGTGCTCTGACGCCTGGTCTCACTGGCAATAATATTTACTACTGCCCACCCCAAACGACAAGTTGGTCGTGCCTTGGCGAACGTTTACTCATTATCATCTGTTTCACATAATGCATGATGCAGGGCCTTTTGCGCCTGGACAAAATGCTCCCGGTTTATGGTGAACTGCATGTTGGTCTGCCTTGAAGTCTGCGATACCGTCAAGATGTTGATGGCCGAGGTCGCCAGTGCCTTGGTGGCCTTGGCCAGAATTCCTGGTTTGGCGATATTCGAGCCTATGGCACAGACAATGGCCACATTCTGGGTGACAACGTTTTCAAAATGTTCGCGCATATCCGTCAGTAACTCGGCAGTGCAGTCTTTTTCATAGATGATAACATCAATGGTATTCGCGTTGGTCGCCTTGTTGATATAGCTGATTCGATGATTGAGAAGGATCTTCATGATCTGCATATCAAAGCCTACTTCCCCGACCATGCGGGTATCGTGGACTTCAACACAGGTAACCGCGTTTGAACCGGTAATGACTTCTGTTTTCGATTGGGGACAGATATACTCCTTGGTGATCAGGGTCCCGCTGTGGCTTGGATCGAAGGCATTTTTTATGCGGATGGCAATGCCGGCGGTCTCCAGCGGTTTTGAGGCCTTGGGGTGAATTGCCTCCATGCCGACATCGGCGAGCTGATCGGCGACATCGAAATTGGTATTGCAAATCGGATGGACTTTATCTTCCCCGATGATCATCGGGTCTCCTGAGCAGAGATGGTATTCTTTATGAATAACCGCCTCGGCCGCGCCGAGCAGAACAGCTATTTTGGAAAAAGTAACCTCGGAATAGCCGCGATCGAATTCCCGCATGATTCCTTCGCTGCCTTTGGTGTATCCGGTGGCAACACAGATGGTTTTTGACGGATCAAGTTCTTTGAAGTTGTCTCGAATGCGTTGATCGATGGTCCGTTCATGCTTGTCCTGCCAGCCGCTCAGGTCGACAAAAGTAGCATTGTAGCCAAGATTTTGCAGGATATTCGTACTGTTAAAGGCACTGTGCATTTCCCCGATGGAAGAAAGAAGTTCTCGCGCTGCCAGCAGCATTTCGATGCGATTGACGTATCCTGAGGACAGCACATTCTCCATACTCTTGAGGATATTGACGGCGAAAGCGATACGCTCGCAGACAAAGCTGTCGGCTGTTTTGACATCCAGTCCGATTGCTGCAAAGCTATGATTCAGCGCACAGAGCTTTTCTTTCAGTTTGAGCATGGCCGGTTCATAGTCTTCATTCTCGGAAAAGGCCTGGTATATACCGGGCTGACCGGTTTTTTTGTGCTCCAGAAGTTCATTGGTAATGCCTGAATAGGCGGAAACGACATAGATTCTGTTGTAAATGTCGTTTTTATCCCGCAGGATAACGTTGTCTAGAACTTCTCCAAAGCGAGACATGGTCGTTCCGCCGATTTTTTCTACACGAAGTTTTTTCATACTCATTACGTCTCACCAGTGAAAACCTGTACCACCAATACATCATGAATGATGTATTGGTGGTACAGGTAAAATAGTATGTGGTTAATGAAAAGAGCCCTCAAGGGATACTATAATGCATCCCGGCTTGTTTCCCGTTTACCGGGGGGAGGGGACAAATATTGCGGCTGTATCCTATCGTAAAGGTTTGGTCGCTGCAACTGATTTTCTTTCCCTGGAAATGACCTGGAGACAGGTTGCCGATGTGAAATGGTCGGGATGGAACAGGCATCGGCTGCAATCAATCACGCCCTTTGTCTGCCTGCTCGCTGTTTTCGGCATATTCGGGATAATATTTGATGATGCAGACTGGACAGATGGAGTGGGTGAACTGTGCATCGGAGTGTTGTTCTATATAGATTTCGAGCTTATTCCAGGCCGCATCATCGTTTCGAATACTGTGACAGTGCATGCATATGGGGATGATGCCCTGAAGGGTTTTCACATGCTCGAGGGCGCTCTCAAGTTCGGTAACTTTTGTATTGAGCAGGAGCTGTGTTTTTACCAACCGTTTTGCCACATTGAGCCGGGCCAGCAGTTCATTGTTGTCAAAAGGTTTGATTATATAGTCATCCGCGCCTGCCTGAAGGCCGGTGACAATATCTTCCTTGCTGTCCCGGCCGGTGAGGAGAATGGTATACAGTGGATTTTCCCGGTCAAGGAGCTTGATCCGTCTGCACAGCTCGGGACCGTCAAGGCCGGGCATCTCCCAGTCCAGCAGGGCGATTGGCGGGACATTTTTCCGCTGTAAAATCTCCCATGCGGCCAAGCCATTATCGACACTGATCACTTCAAACGACCATTTTTTTATAATAGACTCAAGAATCAATCTTGAGGTGACATCATCTTCGGCGACGAGAATTTCCATTCCTTGTTTCCTCTGTGTTGCTTCCTACTCCGGCTTTCTGCTGAGGGCTCCCTGAAACAGGTCGACCGTTGAGTTGCGAACAACATAGCACGAGTCGAGCATTTTATAAACCTTGCAAAAATTTTGCAGGGCAATTTTTTCAGGCATGTCTCTGACATTCGCCTCTTTTTCGCCGGTCTGGAAAGCCATGGCAGCCGGCTGTTTTTCATGGTAAATACCGCTGGTACGATACAAGATCCCGAAAGACATCTGTCGCTGCCTCCTGACTGCCCGGATATGGACTACTCAAAACTGAAACTCTCTCTTTTTCTCCTCCTTGTTACCATTGGCTTTGGTACCAGCGGCTATGTCGTATTCGAAGATATGCTGCCTTTCGAGGCCTTCTATATGACGCTTATCACTATTAGTACCGTCGGTTTTTCTGAAATCAAGCCTCTGTCCGATATCGGCAGAACCATCACCATTATCATTATAATTCTCGGCATCAGCCTTTTAACCTATACCCTGGGGCAGGTCGCACGCATATTTGTTGAAGGTGAGTTAAGAAAAGTTCTTGGGAGAAGAAAATTGGAAATGCAGATTTCGGCACTGAAAAATCACTACATTATCTGTGGCTATGGCAGGATAGGCTCTACCATTGTCAGGGAGTTGACTGCGGCAGGTATCCCCCTGGTGGTAATTGAGCAGGAGCCGGAGTCTATTGCCGTCCTTGAAGCCGAGCATACGCTCTACCTGAATATGGATGCCACTACCGACGAGGCCCTGGTGGCTGCTGGTCTCGACCGAGCTACCGGACTTGTGACAGCGGTCAGCTCCGATGCGGACAATGTTTTTATTGCCCTTTCCGCAAAAGGCCTGCGACCGGATATTTTTATTCTGGCCCGTGCTTCGGACGTGAAGAACGAAAGCAAATTACTTCGTGCCGGGGCCTCCAGGGTTGTCTGTCCGTATCAGATGGGTGGAAAGAGAATGGCGGAAATTCTGCATAAACCAACGGTCGTCGATTTCCTCGATCAGACAATGATGCACACCGAACTCGGCCTGCAGATGGAAGAGGCGGTTATTCCAGAGCATTCGCCGATAACCGGCAAAACCGTGGTCAGCAGTCATCTGCGGCAGGATTTTGGCGTGATCATTGTCGCCATCAAAAGAAAATCCGGGGAGATGGTGTTCAACCCCGGGCCTCATGAGATTTTTAATGCCGGTGACGTCATTGTCGTTATCGGTAAGAAAGCGGAAGTAAAGCGGATGGCCGCGGTTGTTTGTTGAACATGCAACCGGACAATCTCCCGGTTACCGTGGCGGGATGGTCGAGCGCTTGATCGGTTCGCAGCGTAAACCGGCATCGCGTAGATTGCGACACTGTTCAGCGGCGCCGATAAAGGTGTAAAAGGCACCGACATAGAGATGGTAGTCGCCATTTTGCGTACCCAGGATGTAGGGAATGACGCCTGCATTTTTCGTTTTGACATAGGTGCTCGCCAGCTCTGCCTTATCCTGATAGACCCCTATCCGTGCGGCATAATAGGTCGCTTTAATCGGTCTGTCGACCAGCTTGTTGAGATCCAGATATAGCTGTGCTTCCGGCATGGTGGCAAAGACGCCGGTGAACAGTCGATATTGTATGCCCTGTTCCCCTAGATGCACTTTAACCCAGTGCGGGGATAGACCGCGTTTTTCATAGTAGGGCATGGCCATCTCGGCGGTTGCCTGTTCAGTAAAGGTTTCCAGCAGAATAGAAAATGGATACTCGCCCTCCGGCAACCGCTCGACCTGCAGCTCGATCAGCGATGACGGCATTTGTGTCGCGGCAGAAGCGGTTGCCTGTCCCCGACCGGTTGTGGAGGCATCGATGGGTGCCGCGGCTGTGCGGTCCTCGAACGTCGCTTCCGATTGAGTCTCTGGTCGGCTTTGGCCAACGGACTCTGGCTGCGCCGGGATCACCGTCGCGTCGGCCGCAGGCGGTCCGGCTGCGTCGTCTTTGTCTGGCAGTTCATCTCTTCCTAAGAGGGACGGTTTAGCCGCATCACTGTGTGCAATGTCCGGTTGCTCTGACGCCAGGTACGGTTCGAGGTCGATTGTGGCGAGAAACACAAGTAAACCGCAGATCAGGAGAAAACCAACGGCGATAATTTTCTTCATTTGGTTTCGGTTTGTTATTGATGTCGTTGTGGGAGGAGATAAAGAAGAATTTTTACCACGTGTTGATCCGAAGAGCAAGCAGGCGATTGTCTCGCCCGACAAAGTCTGTCCTTCCTGCTCGCTTGTTGGTCAAAGCCTGAACCCTTTTCACCTGCTGCTCTGCAACAGTTTGTCGCCTCCTTCTCATTCCTGTTGACACAATTCAATAAAAGTTTGTATTTTCCACATTCCACGTATGATAAATCATTATCCCTTATGGAGGCATATAGATGTGGCAAGATATTCAGGCGGCTCCGGCAGACTCTATCCTTGGCTTGACCGAGGCGTTTAGAAACGATCCAAGTGTCCAGAAAGTCAATCTCGGCGTAGGTGTATATAAAGATGAGGCGGGCAAGACCCCTGTTTTGAAGTGTGTCAAGGCGGCGGAAAAAATCCTTCTCGAACAGGAGGCTACGAAAAGCTACCTGCCGATTTCCGGTGATCCGGTCTATGCGGCGGAAGTACAGAAACTGCTCTTTGGTAAATCGGCGGAGGTTGTCGCCAGCGGTCGGGCGGTCACCGCCCATGCACCGGGCGGGACCGGGGCGCTGCGGGTGGGCGGCGATCTGTTGAAGAAATTTTATCCGGATGCCAAGGTGTGGCTCAGCAATCCGACGTGGGCGAACCACAATGGTGTCTTCAAGACCGCCGGCTTTGAGCTGGCGGAATATGATTATTACAATCCGGCTAGCCGGGCCGTCGATTTTTCGGCCATGGTGGACAGCCTTGAAAACATTCCGGCCGACGACATTGTGCTGTTCCATGCCTGCTGTCATAACCCGAGCGGTGTCGATCTCACTCCGGCCCAGTGGAAAGAGGTGGCCGCCATCGGCAAGGACAAGGGCTGGATTCCTTTTCTCGATTTCGCCTATCAGGGATTTGGAGAAAGTGTCGAGGCGGATCGGCGCGGCATTGAGGAGTTTGCCGCGACCGGCATTGATTTTTTCGTCGCCAGCTCATTTTCCAAAAATTTTGGCCTGTACAATGAGCGTGTCGGTGCCTTGACCATAGTCAGCCCGACGGCACAGGAAGCGGCGGTGGCCATGAGTCACTTGAAAACGACTATCCGGGTTATTTATTCCAATCCGCCGGCCCATGGCGGTCTGGTCGTGGCGACTATCCTCAGTAACCCAAAGCTGCATGCACAGTGGCTGGGCGAGCTGGCCGGGATGCGCGACCGGATCAAGGCCATGCGTGTCGCTTTGGTCAAGGGGCTTACGGCACGAGGGGTGGAAGGCGATTTTTCCTCTATCGCCAATCAGCGCGGGATGTTTTCCTTCAGTGGCCTGTCCAGTGACATCGTGGCCTGGCTGCGCAGCAACAAGAGTATCTATGTGGTGGGCGGGGGAAGGATCAACCTGGCCGGGCTGACAAAGTCAAATATCGACTATGTCTGTGATGCCATTGCCGAAGGCTTACGACAATGATGGGACAATGATGGCGGCGTAAAACTGTTCATCTATGACCACAAAAAGTGCCGGTCGAGGTGTTTCTTCACCTCGACCGGCATTTTTTTTCGCCCTAAGCTTAGGCCAGTTCCTGCTCTGTCCTGCTGATAATCTCTTCCTGATGTTCCCTGTCGAGATCGACAAAGTAGTCACTGTAGCCGGCCACCCGGACCAGCAGGTTGCGGTATTCATCGGGGTGCAGCTGGGCTGAACGCAGGGTCTTGCTGTCGATGACATTGAACTGGATATGGTGACCACCCAGGGTGAAGTAGGTGCGGATCAGGCCGCCCAGTTTGTCCAGGTCCTGCTCGCTTGCCAGCACGCTTGGCAGAAAGCGCTGATTCAAGAGGGTGCCGCCGGATTTCAGTTGGTCCATCTTACTGAGTGATTTAATCACCGCCGTCGGGCCATTGCGGTCGGCACCATGGGACGGCGATGTACCGTCGGACTCCGGCAGGTGGCTAAACCTGCCGTTGGCAGAGGCGCCGAGCATCTTGCCGAAATAGACATGGCAGGTGGTCGAGAGCATGTTCAGGTGATAGACGGTGCCTTTGGTATTGGCTTTCCCGTCGATACTGTCAAAGAGCGAGTCGTAGACGCGTTTCATGATAGCGTCGGCCCGGTCATCATCGTTGCCGTAGAAGGGCGTTTTGTTCCACAATTTCAGGCGCAGCGCCTCTTCCCCGGCAAAATTATTCTGCAGAGCGGCGAGCAGCCTGTCCATGGAGACCGAGCCATTGTCAAAAACATGGGTTTTGATTGCCGACAGACTGTCGGTGACCGTGCCAATGCCGCAGCACTGGATATAATTGGTGTTGTAGCGTGGCCCGCCGTCATAATAGTCTTTGCCCTTTTCAATGCAGTCATGAATGACCACCGACAAAAAGGGCGCCGGTGAGTACTTGGCGTACATCCGCTCAATGTAGTTGTTGACCCGTATCTTCAGGTTGACGACATGCTCAAGCTGTCTGGTGAAGGCAGCATAGAGCTGTTCGTAGCTGGTAAAGGCTGCTGCATCACCGGTGGCAATCGAGACCTGTTTACCGGTCAACTGATCAACGCCGTTGTTGAGGGCGATTTCTAATATTTTCGGCACATTGAGGTAGCCAGTAAGGATATAGGCCTCCTTGCCGAAGGCGCCGGTTTCAATACAGCCGCTGGTGCCGCCTTCCCGAGCATCTTCGACACTCTTGCCGACACGGACCTGCTCCATGACCACCATGTCGGTATTGAAAACGGAGGGATAGCCATAGCCTTTGCGAATGACCCTGGTCGCCGCCTTTAAAAATCGATCCGGGGTTTTGTTGCTGATATGGACACTGGGCTGGGGTTGCAGCAGGTGGAGCTCATCGGAAACCTCCAGGCAGAGAAAGGATACCTCGTTGCTGGCATCGCCCCCGGCACCATTCAGTCCGCCAAGATTAATCTGGGTGAAATCGTTATAGGTGCCGCTCTCCTTGGCGGTGACGCCGACCTTGGGCGGGGCGGTGTGGTTGTTGACCTTTATCCACAGGCAGCTGATCAGCTCCTTGGCCGCATCGCGGTCCAGCAGGCCATCGGCCAGGTCCTGTTCATAAAAGGGCTGGAGGTGCTGGTCGAGATGGCCGGGGGTCATGGCATCCCAGCCGTTCAGCTCGGTAATGATACCCAGATGGACAAACCAGTACATCTGCAGGGCTTCATGGAAGGTTCTCGGCTTGTGGGCCGGGACCTGGCGACAGATTTGGGCAATTTTCCGCAGTTCCGCCCGTCGCGCCGGATCTTCCGTTTCTGCCGCCATGCTTTCGGCGAGGTCGGCATGGCGATGGGCAAAAATGATCGCCGCGTCGCAGGAGATGTCCATGGCCGTGAGCTGCTCGGCCTTGTCGGAGGCCTCCGGGTCGTTCTGATAATCCAGGCGGCCGATCCTTTCGGCTATGCGCTGTTTGAAGTCAACCATACCCATGGTGTAGATGGTGCCGTCCAGGGCGGTATGGCCCGGTGCCCGCTGTTCCATGAATTCGGTGAACAGGCCTGCCTCATAGGCCATGCGCCAGTCCTCGGGGATGTTGCTGAAGATGCGGTCACGCATGGACCGTCCCTGCCAGTAGGGGATGACCTCTTCTTCGTAGCGGCGGATATCCTCCGCGTCGACCCGATAGCTGGTCATGGCCCGATCGTTTAAAATCCGCAGATCGTCGGTGCTGTGGCAGGTCAGCTCGGGAAAGGTCGGCACTACTTTTGGCCCCGGGCCCCGCTCGCCGACGAGCAGCTCGCCATCGCCGATATACAGGCTCTTGTGGGTGCACAGATGCTTGAAACAGAGGGCGCGCAAAACGGGCAGAGAGTATTTGCCGCTGTTCTCTTTATAAAATTCGGTTTCCAGCAGTGCCCGTTCGATGGAAATGGATGGTTTTGTCAGAAAACTTTCCTCGCGCAGTCGTGCTATCCGTTGCTTCATGTTATCCTCCAATCTGGACATCTTCGATGTATTCCTTAAGAATTTTTGCTACTTCGGTTATATGTTGCCTGGAAGGAGTGGTAAACGTATGTCCCTTATATTCCAGGCCAAGTTTTTTGTATTTGGCGGTTGCCGAAGGGTGATAGGGGAGCACATCGATGCCCTGGACACCAGTGCACCCGGCAACAAAGATCCCCGTTGCCCGGATATTTTCTTCATCATCATTGATGCCTGGAATAAGCGGCAGACGTACTCGTATCGGTACGCCGCTTTTCGCCAGTGTCTGCAGATTATGTACAATCAGGTCGTTGGCAACGCCGGTATACTGCTGGTGTTGCCTGGAGTCCATGTGCTTGAGATCAATAAGAAACAGCTCAGTATGTTCGGCAACATGCAGCAGGGTCTTGGTCGGTGCAAAAGCGCTGGTGTCGACGGTCCGGTGGATACCCAGTGCGCCGCAGCCCTGCAGCAGAGCGAGGAGGGCATTTGGCTGTGCCAGCGGCTCGCCTCCCGAGATGGTCACGCCGCCGCCGGACTGGTCATAAAAAGGCAGATCCTTTTTGATTTCGTTTAGCAGCTGCTCGGTGGTCATTTCCCAGCCGGTCGGTTCGTGCACCAGGGCTGGACAGGTTTCAATACAGGTTCGGCAGAGTGTGCAGCGCTCGGTATTGCGATCAATACCATTGTTGGTGAGCTGCAGAGCCTTTTCCGGGCAATTGTCGACGCACTCGCCGCAGCCGACGCATTTCTCGCCAAGGGTGACAATTTTAATGTTGAAGTCGATCCCCTCGGGATTATGGCACCAATGGCAACTCAGCGGGCAGCCTTTGAAGAAAATGGTCGTCCTGATATTCGGCCCATCGTGCAGCGCATATCGCTTGATGGCAAAAATTGTTGTGTTTGTCATGTCCATAGGGTTTATTAACAATAAATCTCATTCCCATGCAATGGAAATGTCTGTCTCGGTAGGGCACCTGGCAAAATAAATGTTCCTCGCCCCAGACAACAGGGAGATTTCGAAGATTGCATACCATTAATGTATGCTATTTGCGGCGATTGTAAAGAAGAAAGAGAAGAGACCCTGCATATTGAGGCCGGCCGTATAAAGGCACTGACAGAAAGGACGGCGGAGAATATGGTTCTGTAAAATTTGCACTTGACAGTTGCGTAAAATCAAGCAAAGGTTGCGGAATCAAAAATGAATTTTATAAGGGAGAGTACACTATGAAAATGCTCGTTGTGTTGGGAAGTCCCCGCAAAGGCGGAAACGGTGAGACACTGGCCGGTAAAGTCGCCGAAGTGGTCGAGCAGGGCGGCGGCACGGTCGACCATATCCGCCTCAACGACTTGAGCATCCGGCCGTGTCAGGGATGCGGCGGCTGTGAAAAAAGCGGCAACTGTGTCATCAAGGACGATATGACGGCGATCTATCAGGCGGCAGATGCGGCAGATCGCATACTGCTGGTCAGTCCGGTCTATTTTTACGGGCTCTCGGCCCAATGTAAGATCTTCGGCGACAGAATGCAGGCCCGCTGGTCAAGAAAATATCTGCTGCGTGACAGATTTCGTCAGGGCGAAGGACGCAAGGGCTATCTGCTGTCCACCGCCGCGACGGTGGGACCAAAGATTTTCGACTGCAGCGTGTTGACGGCCAGGTATATCTATGACGCCATGGATGTCGAGTACGGTGGAGAGTTGCTGGTCAAAGGGGTCGACAAGCGAAAGGCCGTTCTCGAGGTTCCCGACGAAATGGTCCGGGCGGAGCAGTTCGGCAGGGATATTGTCGAGGGTCGCGTTTAAGCAGCTGTTGTTCGATACATGGTGGCAACCAAGCCAAAAAGTTAAAACGTTCTAAGAGGAAATAAATTCACATGATGCCTACAGCAAAAACCTTCTTTGTATCTGTTGTCTTCGTGGTCGTGGCTGCTTCCTCGTCATTTGCCGAGATGTCGTCCCAATTGGGTATAGGATATGGCATGGAATTTAAAGAAAATAAGGATCTGGAGCAATACGAAATATTCTGGCGGCAGCCACTCCCCTATAAGACAACCCTTGGTGACTCGTGGAATGTTGCAACCGACATAGAAGTGGCTGCGGCCCTGCTCAGGGAAGAGGGTTCCGACAATGATGAGACGGGCAGGTTTTCCGTGATGCCGCAGGTTATCTTCAGCCCGCATGCCATGGTCAATTTCTTCGTCGGCTTTGGCGCCGGCTTTATGGTAGGCGAGACGGAGTTTACCGACCAGAATCTCGGAGGAAGTTTTCTGTTCAATTCCAAGGTTGGCGCGCAGCTGGTATTAGGAGAACACTGGGGACTGGAATATGTCTTTTATCACCAATCCAATGCCGGCATCTATGACCATAACATTGGTCTCAATATGCACCACTTTGCCTTGTCGTATAAATTCTAAGTTGCTCACTCCCTGATTCTGCTGCGCAGTATGCTGGCCAGGTCTTCCCTGGCCAACGGGGTCGGATTGTATTTATTACCTGTTTTCGCTACGATATTTTCAATGTCGGCGCCAGTGACGCCATATGCACTGAGTGGTGCAATGGCCAGGTCGTCGGCGAGGCTTTTCAGCTCTTCAATGAAATAATCCTGGTACCAGGCCTCTGTCTTGTTCTGCTGGTCGCTAAAGAGACTGCCAAGCTGGGTGTACTTAGTCAGAGCCGGGAGGTTATCACCTTTTGTGCGCAGATTTTTCAGGGTCAGCGCGTTCACCGGAGCCATCAGGGTGCCGCAGACCAGCCCGTGCGGGATGGGGAAAAGGCCGCCAAGAGCCGAGGCAAAGCCGTGTACCGCGCCGAGGCCGCTATTGCACAAGACAATACCGGAGAGCAGGGCCGCATAGGCGAGGTCGCTTCTGGCCCGGAGATTGCCGCCATCGGCACAGACCAGACGCAATGATCGATGAATTGCCTTGAGGCCGTCGACAGCCAGGGCGTCGGTAAGAGGTGAGCTGTTGGTCGATAGATAGCCTTCTACCAGTTGACTAAAGCAGTCCATGCCGCAGGCAACGGTCAATTTTTCCGAACAGGACAGCGTTAACGTCGGGTCGACCAGGGCCAGGTCGGGAATGAAATTATCGTGGCGCAGGGAGCTTTTAAAGCCCTGGCTGCCGATGGAACTGATCACGGCATTACTGGTCGCTTCGCTGCCGGTGCCGGACGTTGTCGGAATGGCGACAAAGGGCAGTTTCCTGCCGCTGGGAATTGTCGTGCCGACACCTTCGAGAAACCTGATGACCACTCCTTTTTCCCTGAGCATAACCGAAATGGCCTTGCCGCCGTCAAGGGTCGAGCCGCCACCGACGGCGATGACCAGATCAATGTCTGCGTCGGCAAGGTCGGCAACTATTGCATCGATCATCTCCGGTGAAGGTTCCGAACCGATATGCACGGTGTGCACCGGCATCCCCAGCTTGGCAAATATCTTCTCGAGCACGACAGCGTGTCCGGCTGCTGCAAACGAGCGGCTACCGAGTACCAGCAGAGGCCGCGCGCCGAATCGACCAAGGATATGTTCAAGTTCGGTCAGTTTGCCTGGCCCGAAAATAATCTGTCGCGGAAGCTTGAGGGTAAAAGAGGAAAACATAATTTTTCCCTAAGGAGTGGAGCAAGGTGGATTGGGCTGGAGTGCCTGACGAAACCAAGCATCCAGCGGGGAAACAGTTGCTTGTCCGGGTTCATGTCAAGCGCAATATACCGCAGCAGTCGAGTAATGCGTTGTACTATTTATTTGCGTCGAGATTAACACAGCGGTTGTATATGAAGTAAGATTGCGACAAATATTTTGCAAATATATTACATCTGATTGTGCATCGAGTCAGGGGGAGAGAGACATGAAACGAAGTAGACGAGGCAAAGCCGGCGAGGTGTTCAGGCGGGCGAAGAAATCGGGGCTGCCGCCGGGAACAGCGGTTTTTGTCGGCGAGCAAAAACAGGAGATGATTGATATCAGCATCCTGCGTTACTCCAGGGAGCATATTGAGGAAATACATACAGCAAGTGTTGAAGATTGTATGCAACTGCCGAAAGGAATCGATATTACTTGGATTAACGTTAATGGTATCCATGACGTTAAGGTGGTTCAAGCTCTGGCTAATTTTTTCGGCCTGCATCCGCTCACCACCGAGGACATCTCTAATACCCATCAGCGGCCCAAGGTTGAAGTGTTTGACGAATACATTTTGTTTGTTTTGAAGATGTTGACCTACGACGAAGAAAAAAACACCATCGAAAATGAGAATGTCAGTCTCATCCTCGGCAAAAACTTTGTCATTTCGTTTCAAGAACGCAGCGGCGATGTGCTTGATCACTTGAGGCAGCGCGTTCGTTCGGGGAAGGGCAAGGTACGCAGTGCCGGCGCTGATTATCTGGCATACGCCATTATGGATGGGGTGGTAGATGGCTATTTCGTGGCCCTTGAAAAGCTGGGCGATCACATCGAGGCAATCGATGATGAGATTTTGACCGCACCCGATACGAGGCATATGAATGAACTGCATCGACTGAAACGCGAGATCGTCTTGCTCCGCAAGGTGATATGGCCCTTGCGGGAAAACGCTTCAACTATTGAAAAATCTGCTTCAGGGCTCATCGACGAATCAACGCGACCCTTTCTGCGCGATCTTTATGACCACACCATCCAGATCATCGACATGGTCGAGACCTATCGCGACATTATCGGCGGCATGCACGACACTTATCTATCAAGCGTCAGCAATCGCATGAACGAGGTTATGAAGGTGCTGACGATCATTGGGACTATTTTCATTCCTCTCACCTTTATCGCGGGTATCTATGGCATGAACTTTGAGTATATGCCTGAGCTGAAATGGACCTGGGGCTATTTCAGCCTTTTGGGGGTCATGGCCGCCATCGGACTTATCATGCTCGGCATTTTTAAAAGGCGGAAATGGCTTTAGATTACAGATTGTTTTTTTGCGAGGAATTAATGCAACAAAAAACGCTGGTAACGTTACTTTTTTTTGAGGAAGTAACGTTTTTCTTCTTCTGTCATTTGCCTGCGGATGATTTTCAACTCATTGAAACTAAAATATAATGTTGTTTTTTTCCTGCTATCGAATGTTTGGCATTGATCTTGTAATAGAGAGATGAATGGCAGCAGCATAATTGGTTTTAACCGAGCAGAAAAAGGAGAAAAACAACATGAAAATCTTGATAGTCTATTCATCCAAATCAGGTAACACAAAAAAACTTGCCGAAGCCGTCCATGCGCATCTTTCCGGTGAAAAAGTCATACAGGCCATTGAAGAAAACCCGGACAGTGCGGGATTTGACCTTGTTGTCGTCGGTTTCTGGCTGCAGGCCGGCAAGGTTGATCCCCTGGCAGGGAAGTATCTGGAAAACCTGCGTGGCGGCAAGCTGTTTCTCATGGCCACCCACGGTGCTGCCGTGCATTCCGAGCATGCCAAAAATGCCATGGCCGGTGCGGAAAAAATGGCCTCCTCCTGTCACATCCTGGGAACTTTTAACTGCCAGGGAGAAGTCAATGCGGACTTCCTGGTGAAAGCCCAGGCGAAGGAACCGCCGCCACCGTGGATCAAGGATGCCCCCTCTGCGATAGGACATCCCGACGATGCAGATATCGCCAGGCTGCTGAAAGAGATTGACAAGGTAACACCTTAACAGAGCATACCACTCAAGCACGACCCCCCTGAGGAGGGAAGAATGGCAACAACATTTTCCGATATCGCGATTGTCTCCTGTGGCACCATGCGGATGGAACTGCAATATCTGCAGAAGGAGGGGTTTCTTAATTCCCCGCAGATATACTATACCCTCCCGGGACTGCACCAGAACGTCCAGGAGTTGGAGCATCAGTTGGTCAAACAGATTCGCAAGGCCAAAGAGAACTACCGCAAAGTCATTGTCGTTTACGGTGGCAAATTCTGTTATGTGAACATCGATGATCCGATGCGACAAATGCAGCAGATCATCGAGGAACAGGGCGAAGGCGTGGTACGCATCCAGGCAACGCACTGTATGGATATGCTGGCAAGTGGTGCGGAGCTCGAGACAATTGCCCGGGAGATGGCCGGCGGGGAACCGGTCTGGTGGATGACCCCGGGGTGGGTGAAATATCGCGCCCAGGTTTTCGATGGCTGGGATCAGGGACGTGCCAATGAAAATTTTCCGAGACATACCGGTGGAGCCATAGTCCTGGACGGTATTGGCTTTCTTGACAGCTTTATGGCGGAAGACCCGGAAAAATTTCTCGAGTATGTCGACTGGATGGGTATAACGCTCACCGCCTATCCTGTTGCCCTTGATCGTTTCAAGGGCTTACTGGCAGAACAGGCGGAGGTGCTCAATTCTTAAAGAGGCTCACCCTGTAGTGGAATATCCCATTTCTTCATATATTTCCAGATGGCGGTACGGCTCACTCCGACCCGCCGTGCGACTTCCGCTTTATTCCAGGCACAGTCGGCCAGCAAGGCAAGTAGATTTTCCTTAGTCAAATTGTGCTGCTTCAGGTTCTGTTTTTGGCTTTGTTGCGGCTGGCTTTGTGTGATATTGCTCTTTGTTGCCGTGCGGCCCTTGCCTCTCTGTCGAATTTCAAAAGGCAGATCCTTCAGTTCGATTCTATCTGTTTTGCAGAGAACAAAGGCATGTTCGATGGCATTTTCCAGCTCTCGAACATTGCCGGGCCAGTCATGATCCATCAACGTGCGCATGACCTCTCGCGAGGTATCCATGACCTGTTTTCCGGTTTTTTTATTCATGATACGGACAAAATGACTGATCAGCAGGGGAATATCCTCTTTGTGCTGCCGCAGAGGCGGAATGGTTATCGGGAACACCTTCAGGCGGTAATAGAGATCTTCGCGAAAATTACCTTCGCTGACCAGCTTGTAAATATCCTGATGGGTGGCGGTGATGAGCCGGATATCAATCTTTCGTTTCCTGGACTCACCAACCCGCTCAATTTCCCGCTCCTGCAGCACCCGCAAGAGTTTGACCTGAATAAAGGAACTCAGCTCACCAATCTCATCGAGAAAAAGAGTGCCGCCGGCCGTCTCTTCAAATCTGCCGATTCTATCACGGACAGCTCCTGTGTAGGCGCCCCTGGCGTGGCCGAATAGTTCACTCTCCAGCAAAGATTCGGACAGGGCACTGCAATTGACTGTGATCAACGGTTTGTCCCTGCGCATGGAGTTAAAATGTATGGCCCCGGCGACCAGCTCTTTGCCCGTGCCGCTTTCGCCCTGAATAATAATGGTCGCATCGCTGTCGGCCGCGGCCTTGATTGCCGTAAAGACATCGCGCATGGCCTGGCTCTTGCCGATAATGTTATCGAGGCGGTGGATTTCACCCAGACGCAGAGCCGCCTGTTCTGCTCGCTGACGCGCCTGATTCAGTTCCGTCACATCCGTTACCGTTTCAACCACGCCAAGAATCACGCCATCCTCGTCTTTGACGACACTGGCATTTTTTATAACCGGGACATCATGACCATCTTTATGCCGTAACTGGCATTCTTTGACTTCAATACGCTCTTGGGTAAGAATCCGGCATTTCTCAATATTCGCCGGGCAGTTTTCCCCAAAACACCGACTGCAGTTGAGCAAATCACACCGCCTGCCCAGGGCTTCGTTGGCGGTATAGCCGCTGATTCGCTCCATGGATTGATTCCAGGAAGAGATATTCCCCTGACTATCCATGGTAAAGACCCCATCGGCCATGGATTCAATAATCCTGCTGAGGAAGCGTCTGTTCCAGATTTCATGTGTTTTCATTGACATGGTTTGAGTACTCCTCGGTTGTTATTCAGGTAACGTTACCACCGTTTCCTTTTGTATAGTCCAGCATGTGCGGGAAGATGTCAATATGTAAATTGTCTATACAGAGCAGGTAGTTGCAGAGGTTAAATTTTATGGCATGAAAGTTGATATTTACTCTTCCGGAAGGACGTGACTGGAGGGGCTCTGTTGGACTAATCATTTCGCGGGAAATGAGCGTCTCATTTTTGTAACGGTCCATAGCAGCACGTGCAAAATGCACGGAGATGTCAGTTATGTTTAATAAAAAAAATGTGCCGATCACTAAACGGCCGCTTCACTACTGGATTTTCAGCCGATACCATGGCTTGCAACTCCTTTTACTGGTTATTATTCTGATAAGCGTGTTTCTCAGGGTTGTTCCGCTGGAACTGCAGAAAAGAATTATTAATGACGCAATCAGTAAACGTGATGAGTATCTGCTCCTGTGGTATTGCGGTCTGTATATTGCTGCTGTCCTGCTGACCGGACTGAGCAAGTATCTGATCAATATGCTGCAGGTGATTATCGGCCAGAAGATTCTCATTGGTTTACGCACAGAACTCTATTTGTATGTTCTGCATTTGCCGCTGCAACGGTATCGAGGGTTACGAACAGGTTCAGCTATTTCTGCAATAACCGGGGAACTCAATGCCATCGGCGCCTTTCTCGGGCAGGCCCTGGCCGTCCCTCTTACCTCAATTTTCACCTATGTGGCCGTGTTCAGTTATATGTATTCATTGAGCCACATGCTCACCCTGATAACCATTGCCGTTTATCCCTTTGAACTCATTGTGATTCCTTTACTGCAGAAAAAGTTTAATGCCTGGAATCAGAAAAGAATCACCACGGTGAGAGAGATGAGCGATACCGTCAATGAGGCTATCAACGGAATCGTGGAAATCCAGAGTTATAACAGGTACCAATTTGAAAAGAGCCGGATCAGCCGATTGATAGACAAGCTCTACCGGATAACGATCACCCTCAATTTATACAAATTCGGCATTAAATTTTCCGGTAATTTTTTCCAGGCCCTCGGCCCTTTTCTGTTATTTCTCGTGGGCGGCCATTTGGCAATTAATGGTCAGTTCACCCTTGGCGCTCTGGTTGCGTTTCTTTCCGCACATGAGAAACTGTATGATCCGTGGCAGGAGCTGCGGCTTTTCTATCAAGAATACCAGAATGCTCACGTCGTTTATCAACAGATAACCAGACTTTTTGATAACCAGGAAGTACCGGCTCTTCCCGCCCCCCGCCCAATCCATACCAACCCGGCGTACCTTGAGCTTGCTCATATATATTACACTCTGCCCGGCCATATTACCCTCCTGCGCAATGTCAGCCTGACCATACATCGCGGACAGCATATAGCTCTGGTCGGTGCCTCAGGTTGCGGCAAATCGACTCTTGCCTTGTTGTTGGCCGGTTTGTACAGGAGCACGGAAGGGACTATCCATCTCGAGGGGCAGGATATGAACTGTTGTTCCGCCGAATTCATCAGTTCTCAAATCGCCATGATTCCACAGCGTCCGTTTATCTTTTCAGGAACTATCAGCGAAAATATTATGTACGGCCTGCCTGATTCAGCCTCGAATGCCGGCTCTTCCGGAGAAATTCGCCATAGATTGCGGCAAATTATTCATAATATCGGTTTGGAAAAGGATCTGGTCTGGCTTGGCATGAGTTCGATTCCTCCGGTAGACAAGGCCCATAAACTCAAAAAACATATTCTGAAGATGCGACAGATCGTTCATCAGGATCTCAAAAGTCAATTTGAGGAAGTCGTCGAGTTTTATGATCGGGATAAGTTTCTGTATTATGCCACGTTACGTGATAATCTGATCTTTGGCGAGTCCCTGAACGGCAGATATGTCATTGAAAAATTACCGACCAATCCTGACTTTATTACTTTGATGAAGCAGACAGATCTGCAACAGGAGCTGCTTGATCTTGGTCTGGCCCTGGCTCGTATTACTCTGGAAATGGTGCAGCAGACCGCTACTGACGAATCTTTCTTTACCAGTAATCCCATGGAGGAAGAAGAACTTGGCAAATATCAGGATATTATAAGCCGGCTTGACAGTGCGGTCATGTTGACCAGGGAAGAAAAAAATTATCTGATGATTCTTGCTCTGCGCTATATCCCGGCTAAACATGGGCTGGTTCGTCTGAAACCGGAACTGGAAAGAAAGATTCTTGCGGCGAGACACTATTTTCTCAACGAAATTCAGCATGTCGTCAATTATCTCTGTCGACATGACAACCTTGACCTTTTATGCAACAATCACGGTGTTTCTTTGGATGATAAACCCCATGATTTTAATACGTATTGTTATTCCGGATATTTGTATAAACACAATATTCGCACCAACATATTGCTGGGTTCGGTCAAGAAGACGTTTGAAGATATCCTGCGCATAAAAGACCTGGCTTGGGACACCTTCAAACGTGAAGGGCTCCTCGATGAAATTATTGACCTTGGCCTGGAATTTTTTGTCGGCAGTCAGGGGAGTCATCATTCCGGGGGGCAAAAACAAAAAATCGCCATCGCCCGCGCCCTGCTCACCGACACACCTATTATTATTATGGATGAAGCAACGGCAAGTCTGGATAACATCTCCCAGTCGATGATCCAGGATTTTATTTCGACGTCTTTTACGGAAAAGACCATTATTTCGATAATTCATCGTCTTGATTTAGCACAATTTTATGATCGTATAGTGGTAATGGACAATGGCGGCATACTTGAAAATGGATCATATGACGAACTTATGCAGTATAAAGGCGCTTTTTACCAGTTGTATCACAGTGACAATCCGTAATGCACTGAGTGTCCTATCCACTGTTTACTCTCGCATACCTAGCAGGCTGTTCGATCTCGTTTATGCCTTATGTTTTTCGGTCCGCACTGACAACTTTGCCGGGCGTACTCTTTTAAAACCGGTGTGCCGGCCTCCTGGTAACGGTTAACACTTTTTGGTAACGTTACCGGGTGACTCTTCAGCAAGGCGATCTTTTTTTTTACTTGATTATGTTATTGATAACATTAGATTATAAAATTAAAACTTTTAAAGGAGAGTTGTTGGCATAAATATTGGATTAGCAACTTGTGGGTGCCATACAGGCTGGTAAAGAAATTTTCAAGCTTATCCATTGCAGAGGGCAAAAATGAAAAATGTAGATGTATTAGTTATAGGTGGCAGTGCTGCCGGTATTGTTGCTGCGACCACTTCAAGAAATTTTTATCCGGACAAACAAGTTGTATTAATTCGAAAAGAAGAAAAAATGCTGGTTCCTTGCGGTATTCCTTATATGTTTGGCACGCTGGAGTCCAGTGATAAAAATGTCGTTCCGAATATGGTCGTGGAAGACTGCGGTATTGATCTGATTATTGACGAAGCTGTTTCTGTTCATCAGGAAAACAAGATCTGTACGCTGACTGATGGGACGGAAATAGGTTTTGCGAAACTCATTTTTGCGACGGGTTCATCTCCTGTTGAACCACAGTGGCTTGGTGGTATTGATCTGGAAAATGTTTTTTTTATTCCTAAAGAAAAAGAGTACCTGGATAAAGAAAGACTGGCATTTGGCGCATGCGACACGGTTGTCGTCATAGGTGGTGGCTTTATTGGCGTTGAGATGGCCGATGAACTGGTCAAAGCAGGGAAGGATGTGACGATTGTTGAACTCTTACCCCATGTGCTCAGCCTTGCTTTTGATGAAGAGTTGGCATCCAGAGCTGAAGACGCCCTGATCGCCCGTGGAGTCAAGATATGTTGCGGCAGGAAGGTTAAGAAAATTCTCGGGGAAGATAAGGTCACTGGCGTGATGCTCGACGATGGGCAGATTCTCGATACCGATGCGGTGATTTTGTCTGTAGGGTATCACCCCAACTCAAATCTAGCCGAAGAAGCCGGCCTGGCTGTCAATAAGATGGGCTTTATTAAAGTCGACGAATATATGCGCACGGAGAATCCTGATATTTTTGCCGTAGGTGATTGTGCTGAAAAGTTGAGCTTTGTGACACGTACGCCAAAGAGGACCATGCTTGCTTCGACAGCATGTGCTGAGGCTCGGATTGCCGGTATGAACCTTTTTAAATTATCCACAGTTCGTTCCTTTACCGGCACTATTTCTATATTTTGTACCGCGATCGGTACAGATGCATTTGGTGCTGCCGGGGTAACGGAAAATTTGGCGAAAGAAAGGGGCTTTGATGTTTTTACCGGCATGTTTGAAGGAATAGATTGTCATCCTGGTAGCTTACCTGACGCCCACAAACAAATTGTAAAGTTGATTGCCTCAAAGGATTCAGGAATTATTCTCGGCGGGGAGGTTTTTGGCGGCAAATCCGTTGGAGAGCTGACGAATCTGATAGGGTTTATTATCCAGAGCAGAATGACGGTAGATGGAATACTTACTTCTCAGATCGGCACGCATCCTCTGCTGACAGGACCACCGACAGCATATCCGCTTATCAAGGCAGCCGAGATGATTGCCATAAAACGAAATACTTGCTTAGCTTGAAAAAACTCCCGGTTTTCATGCCGTATTATGTATGTGGGCGAGTATGAAAGAACTGATAACCGTCTCAACTTCTCCGGAATTTGTGGGCATTACCCGACAGGATCTGAGCTTGATTGCTTTCGGCACACCCTGGTCATCCCCGTGCCGTCGTCAGTATCAGGTACTGGTGAATTTTATGCGGATATATAACGGTGAACTGGCAATTGCTCGGGTTGATGTCGAAAGACATCCGGAGATTGCCCGGAAATGTCATATCCAGACGGTGCCGACATTGATCGTCTACCGAAAAAGCAGGGAAGTCAAACGGGCTATCGGGCTGCAGTCTGTTCAAACCCTTACTGTATTACTCCAGGCGTCACTATCGAATGGCAACCTGGAAAGCCCGCCTTCTTTGAACCCTGAGCATTAAAAGGATATATAAACATGCCCACATGTGTCAACCATCCCGATCGTGAAACCAACTACGTGTGTTTGAAGCATAATGTCTACTTATGTGAAGAGTGTCTGGCATGCAGTGATGCAGAGTTCTTTTGTAAGTTTCGCCCTTCCTGTATCATCTGGTTTATGACGAAAAAGAGCGCCGGGATGGAGGCTACTGCAAAGAAAGTGCCGCAACGCTGATAACAGGTGCAGCTGTAAAAAGAGTGAGCATTTTGTTCACTATTACCCAAAGTACAAAAAGGAGAGACCATGAAAAAAGGCGAAAAACTGGTTATTGTTGGCTGCAGTGGTTCCGGCGGACCGGCGGCCATGATGTCGAAAAAACTCATGCCGGAGGTGGATGTCACTGTTATTCGCAAGGAAGAATTCTTTATCGTCAGGTGAGCTCTGCCCCATGTGATAGCCGGTCTGGCTACCAGTGCTTCAATTGTTGTTCCTGATAAGATGCTGCAGGGTATGGGCATCCGTGTTGTTAACGATGAAGTGGTTAAGATCGATGCAGTAAAGAAAACCGTTGTCTCATCCGGAGGTGAGGAATTCAAATACGACAAGCTGTATATGGCCACGGGGTCCAGTTCGTTTATTCCCCCCATCGAAGGCAATGATCTGGAAGGCGTCATGACCCTGCGGGGGCTCCCCGATGCAGAAAAGATTAAAGCCGCCGTGGCCGGTGATCAAAAGAAAAATATCATATTTATCGGGGCCGGATTTATCAGTATGGAAATCGCATCTCTGCTTGCGGAGACCAAGCCGGATGGTTTTAACATTTCTATCATTGAATTGATGGACCGACCGCTCCCTCTCATGCTTGATAAAGACATGTCCGACGCTGTTCGGACCTATCTCGAAGAGAAAGGTCTCCAAATTCAGACGGGAGAAAAAGTTGAAAAACTTATAGGCAAAGACGGCAAGGTGGTCGGTGTTCAGCTTTCATCGGGCAAGACCCTTGATGCGGATGTTGTTTTCATGAATGTCGGCGTTCGCCCGAATATTCAGTTGGCCAAGGAGATCGGCCTGGAGATGGGCCAGTTCGGCATTAAAGTGAACGCATTTCAGGAAACCTCCGATCCGGATATTCTTGCCGGTGGCGATTGTGTCGAAAAAATAAATTTCATCACTAAAAAACCTACCCCGGGACAGCTGCGCGGGCCGGCAGTCGTGCAGGGTCGGCTGGCCGCCAAACGGCTCGCCGGCTATGCCATCGAATTTCCCGGCGTCCTCGATGCCGGCGGCTGCAAAATGTTCGACATGACCATTACCGCAACCGGGCTGACGGAATCAAATGCAGCCAGGGAAGGTATTGAAACTGTCTGCGCCATGGTCGATTCAAGAAGTAAACACGGCATGATTCCGGGGATGAAACCATGGAAGCTGAAGCTGGTATTTGACAAAAATACCGAGAAACTGATCGGGGGCCAGATCGTCAGTCATGCCATCGCACCTGCGCGAGAAATCGATGCCGTTTCCGCATTTATCCTCGGCGGGAGAACAATTTCACAACTGACAACCTTTACCTCCGCCTGCAATCCGGATATATCTTCCGAGCCCAGCGCGGAACCTATCACCATTGCCGCCGAGCAGGCATTGCAGAAATTGAAAAAACAGTAAGTTAATACATTGTCATGTTTAGCCACTGTTCGGGACAGCCCAGCAAAAGAGCAATGAGAGGATTCTTTCATTGCTCTTTTTCGTCCTGAGTATGGCCTCGATATTGTTGCCTCGATCATGCTCTTTTCACGGTGCCCGTGCGTTGAAGAAATTGACACTCTTTTATCTTGACAGTGAAGACCTTTTATCGCTAACACTGCGTGCATGAGATGGGTATATGCTCATAATGCGACGTTGTCGCACCACCAAAAAAAAAGGAGGTAATTATGGCGGAAGAAGCAGCTGTTGGATGTGCCAGGCCGACAGGGGGGCCGGTTGGCGAGGATGTTGTCGAAGTGGAGGCGTCACCTAAAATAATTAAGGAGGAACGGACAATGGTCATGGTTGGTCAAAAAGCCCCTGATTTTGTTGCCCCGGGCTATCAACAAGGTAAGTTTGTCAATATTAAGCTCTCGGATTATTTAGGTAAGTGGGTTGTTCTTTGTTTTTATCCAGGCGATTTTACCTTTGTCTGAGCTACGGAAATTTCAGCGGTCGCTGAAAAATATTCCGTGTTTCAGGACATGGGTGTCGAAATACTTTCTATGTCCATTGATTCCATGTTTGTCCATAAGATGTGGGATGATGACGAGCTGGCAAAAATGGTTGCGGGAGGAGTCCCTTTTCCCATGTTGTCCGACGCTGGTGGCAAGGTCGGTAAAGTCTATGGGGTTTTTGATGAAACCGCCGGTGTCGAAGCCCGTGGCCGGTTTATCATAGATCCGGATGGAGTCATCCAGGGGTTTGAGGTGCTGACGCCTCCGGTCGGCAGAAATGTCAATGAGTCCATTCGGCAAATTCAGGCATTCCAGTTGGTGCGAGAGACGAAGGGTGCCGAGGCCACGCCTTCCGGCTGGCGCCCGGGCAAGAAAACGCTGAAACCAGGCATTGATCTGGTTGGCAAGGTCTGGCAGGAATGGAAGACCGATATGGCCTTTGATTGATAGGATGCGCTGTGCACGTCGTACCGGCCGGGCCAAAACCGCCGCCGGTACGACTTTTGAAAGAAATTTGCCTGCCTGGAGTCTCTGTACAACGTTATGAGTCCTTCCACAGGTCAGCGACGGTGTACGGAGAACCGGGCGTTGCGAAAAAAGCGCCATCGACAAAACGATAGCCACTCTCCAGTGCATTTATCGCCGCCAGGTCGCCTGCCTCAAGCTCCAGATCAGCGGCAAGAAAATTTTCCCGCAATCTTTCCGGGTTGACTGATTTAGGTATCACTGCCGTGCCTCGGGAAAGTCCCCAGACAAGCAGTACCTGTCCCGGGGTGATTTGTCGTTTTGCGGCGATTTCCAGAATAACCGGATGGTCGAGGAGTGAGGGTTCATCGGCCTTTTTCATGGCCGCCGGCCGATCCCCCGAGCCCAGTGGCGAATAGGCTGTGAGCAGCACCTGGTTTTTTTTGCAGTATTCGAGCATCTTTACCTGCTGCAGGTAGGGATGCAGTTCAATTTGGTTCATTACCGGTTGAATATGCGCCTGGCCTTTGAGGTCAATCAGGCGGCTGAGGTTGAAATTACACACACCGATATACCTGCACAGTCCCTTTTTCACCATCTTCTCCATCGCCTGCCAGGTTTCCATGAGAGGAATGGCCTCCGGGGCGAGATACTCCTCCGGCCGTTTGGGGAAAACAATATTCTGCTGAAAGTGAACCGGCCAGTGGATGAGGTAAAGGTCCAGATAGTCAAGCTGCAGGTCTTTCAAGGTTCTTTCCAGGGCCGGCTGTACATGTTTGTGGGCATGGGCGTTGTTCCACAACTTGGAAGTGATCCACAGCTCCTCTCTTTTCACCTGTCCGATCGTCAGTGCTCCGGCCAGGGCCGTACCGATCTCCTTCTGGTTCTGATAGATGGACGCGCAATCGATATGGCGATAACCGATTTCTAAGGCTTCTGCAACAGCCCGACCAGCTTCTCCATTGCTTGATTTCCAGGTGCCGAGCCCGAGGGCGGGTAGAGTAACTTTGTCTGTAATAGGAAGATATTTCATCAGCTCCTCCGAGGTGGGTTAAATAATCTGTAAGGCTAATAGGTCTTTGGATGATAACAGGCCACCATGCAGCCGTCAATGTCGCGCAGTTCCGGCGGTTTTACCCGGCATATTTCGGTCATCGACGGACAGCGTGGATGGAAGGTACATCCTGACGGCGGGGCAATGGGTGACGGCAGCTCGCCGCGCAGCACGATCCGTTCCTTGGTTCGAAAAGGATCAGCCACCGGCGTAGCCGAAAGCAGCGCCCTGGTGTAGGGATGGTGCGGTTTGCTGAACAGGGTGTCCCGGCTGCCGGATTCAACGGGTTTGCCGAGATACATGACCATCACCTCGTCGGCGATGTGTTTGACTACCGACAGGTCATGGCTGATAAACATATAGGCCAGATAGAACTGTTCCTGCAGCGTGGCGATGAGGTTGAGGATCTGCGCCTGTATCGACACGTCCAGGGCGGAGACCGGCTCGTCGAGTACGACGATTTCCGGATTGAGCATCAGGGCCCTGGCCACGGCGATTCGCTGCCGCTGACCTCCGGAAAACATGTGCGGATAGCGATCATAGTATTCCGGCCGGAGGCCGACGAGTTTGATTATCTTCAGGGCGGCGTCGCGTCGTTCTTTTTTACCCATGGTGGTGTTGACCAGCAGTGGTTCTTCCAGCGCATGACCGATTTTCTGGCGCGGGTTGAGAGAGCCGTACGGATCCTGAAAGACGATCTGTACCTTTTTATGCAGGTTGCCGAGCACCTTTTTATCGGCAGTGATGATATTGATGCCGGTGATTTTCAGCTCGCCGGATGTCGGCTTTTCAATCATCGTCACCAGGCGGGCCAGTGTTGACTTGCCGCAGCCGGATTCGCCGACGACCGCCAGGGTCTTGCCTTTGATCAGTTGAAAAGAAGCCCCGTCAAGGGCCTTTAAAATTGCCGGCTTCTGGAAGGAACCGCGTTCGACCTTATAGTGGCGGGTGAGATTTTCCGCCTCCAGAACCACATCTCCTTTCATGCGCGTACCTCCTCGGGATAGTTGGTCGGGAGTCCGGCCACCAGGGGATAGTGGCAGAGGGCACGGCCGAGCTCAAGCGATGCAGCGACCGGGGGAGTAGTGCGGCAGAGGTCGGTGGCATATTTGCAGCGGGGGGAAAAGAGGCAACCGACTGGTTTGTCGAATTGACCGGGGACGACGCCGGCGATTGACGGCAGTATCTTGGCAGTCGAGCGCTCCGGCAGAGAGTTAAGTAAAGCCTGGGTATAGGGGTGGTGCGGATCGGAAAACAACCCCTTCACCAGCTGTTTTTCCACCTGCTGCCCGGCGTACTGCACCGCCACTCTTTCGGCGGTCTCGGCAACCACGCCCATATCATGGGTTATCAGCACCAGTGACATGCCTTTTTCCTTTTGTAATGTGAGCAGCAGATCAAGAATCTGCGCCTGAATGGTGACGTCGAGGGCGGTCGTCGGTTCGTCGGCAATCAATAATCTTGGATTGCAGGAGATGGCTATGGCGATCATAACCCGCTGGTTCATGCCGCCGGAAAGCTGATGCGGGAAGGCGGAAAGCCGTTTCTCCGGTTCCGGGATGCCGACCAGATCAAGCAGCTCGATGGCGCGTTTTTTTCTCTCTGCCCGATTCATACCCATGTGGATTTTCAGCGTTTCGCTTAACTGAAACCCAACGGTAAAACAGGGGTTGAGACTGGTCATCGGCTCCTGAAAGATCATCGCCATCTTCGAACCGATGATCTGGCGGAGCTGCTTCTTGCTGATGGTTTTCAGATCCTGACCGTCAAAACGAAGGGTGTCGGCGGTGATGGTCGCGGTCCAGGGCAAAAGCCCCATCAGCGCCAGCATTGACACCGATTTTCCCGAGCCGGATTCCCCGACGATGGAGACGACCTCTCCGGGTTCAATATTCATCGAGACCCGGTCGACGGCGGTGAATTGTCCCCCGCCGGTCAAAAAGGTCACGCTGAGATTTTCAATTTCAAGTAATGGCATGGTCCATTTATGAGCGTTTGAGTTTCGGATCGAGGGCATCGCGCAGACCGTCGCCCATCAGGTTGATTGCCAGCACAGTGGTCAGAATGGCAACTCCGGGAAAGGTGACCACCCACCAGGCGCGCAGGATGAATTCGCGGGCTTCCGCCAGCATGGTTCCCCATTCCGGGGTCGGTGGCTGGGCGCCCATGCCTAAAAAACCGAGGGCGGCGGCGTCAAGGATGGCAGTGGAAAAACTGAGCGCAGCCTGGACGATCAGCGGCGCCATGCAGTTCGGCAAAATGGTAATAAACATCAGCCGCAGCGACTTGACACCGATGACTCTGGCGGCGGTAACATAGTCCTTGGTCATCTCCGACATCACCGCCGCCCGGGTCAACCGGACATAATGCGGCTGCTGCACGATGGCGATGGCCACCATGGCGTTCATCAGACTCGGTCCGAGGATGGCGACGAGAACCAGGGCCAGCAGCAGGCTGGGAAAGGCGAGAACGACATCCATGATCCGCATGATGAAGGTGTCGACCCGGCCACGGAAAAAGCCGGCCATAAGGCCAAGAATGACTCCGACAACCAGGGAAATCGAGACGACGATACAGCCGATAAACAGCGAATAACGCGAACCGTAGATCAGTCGTGACAGCATATCCCGGCCGATGGCGTCGGTACCGAGGAGAAAACGGGCATCGCCGCCGGTCTGCCAGAACGGCGGCTGGAGAAGGGCCTCTCGGAACTGCTCGTTCGGTAAATGGGGCGCGATGATATTGGCAAAGACGGCGATAAGGACGACGGCAATGAAAAAAAACAAGCCGATGACGGCACCGCGGTTTTCACTGAAATAGGACCAGAATTCGCGAAGATCGGCGATGAATCCGGTCGGCCGGCTATCGATGATTCCCTCTTCACTTACTGCTTGCATGGTTGTTTCGGTCATAATTAATCCGTATGGCGTATTTGCGGGTTGATCAGACCGTAGAGCAGATCAACCGCCAGGTTGACGAGCATGACGATTGCCGCAATGAGCAGCAGACCACCCTGTACCGCCGAATAGTCTCGTCTGAAGATTGAGTCGACCATCCATTTGCCGATCCCCGGCCAGGAAAAGATGGTCTCGGTGAGGATTGCCCCGGCGAACAGCACGCCGACCTGCAGACCGATCACGGTTATGACCGGGATCAAGGCGTTACGCAGGGCATGCAGACCAATGACCCGCTGGGGTCCGAGCCCTTTGGCCCGGGCGGTGCGTACGTAATCTTCACTGAGTACCTCAAGCATGGCGGAGCGGGTCTGCCTGGCGATAACCGCCAGCGGAATGGTGCCGAGGACGATGGCCGGGAGGATGAGATGGGAAACCGCTGAGGCAAAGGCACCTTCCTGCCCGGAGAGGAAACTGTCGATCAGCATAAAGCCGGTAACGGGCTCAAAATAATAGAGCATGGAGATGCGACCCGAAACCGGGGTCCAGCCGAGGATGCCGGAAAAAAAGATAATCAGCAGCAGCCCCCACCAGAAGATCGGCATGGAGTATCCGGTCAGGGCGCCGGTCATCACCGTGTGGTCAAACATCGAGCCTCGACGGGTGGCGGCGATCATCCCGGCCGGCAGGCCAAAGAATATGGCAAGGAGCATCGCACACAGAGAAAGTTCGACCGTCGCCGGAAAGAGGGTCATGAATTCGTCGAGCACCGGTTTTCTGGTGATAATTGACGTACCGAAATCGCCCTGCACCAGCTGTTTCAGATAGTAGCCGTACTGCAGGATGATCGGTTTGTCGAAGCCGAATTCGGCCATCAGGGCGGCATGCCGTTCCTCGCTCATCCCTCGTTCCCCGGCCATGAGGAGCACCGGGTCGCCGGGGAGGGTACGAATAAAGATAAAAGCCACCAGGGTAACGCCGAAAAAGGTGGGCAGAATGACACCCAGTTTTCTTAAGAAATAAACGAACATATGTGCGTTCTCTGTAGAATAGACGGTACAAAAAAGGCCGGGCAGATTGTCTCTGCCCGGCCTGCGGGGATCATTTACTTCAGGTCAACGCCGTAGAAAACATTGCCGCCGAAAGGATCGATACGGAAATCGACGACTTCCTTGCGTACCGGCTGGAATACCACGGAATGGGCGATGGTCGCCCAGGGAGCCTGCTCTTTGAAAATGAGCTGCGCTTCTTCATAGAGTTTGGTCCGTTCCGCCGGATCGGCAACAATCTTCGCCTTCTGGATCAGATCTTCGAAGGGCTGATGACACCACTGGGCACGGTTTGCCCCGCCGACGCCGTCACAGCCGAGCAGCACGGCGAGGAAGTTGTCCGGATCACCGTTGTCACCGGTCCAGCCAAGGAGGACGGCGCCATCACGGGTCTCTTCTTTGGAACGTTTCAGGTACTCACCCCATTCGTAGGAAACGATGTCCACTTTCACGCCAACCGCGGCAAAGTCGGACTGGAGCATCTCGGCCATACGACGGGCATTGGGATTATAGGGCCGCTGTACCGGCATGGCCCAGATGTTCATTTTCAGATCCTTGACGCCTGCTTCAGCCAGTGCTTTTTTGGCGGCGGCAGGATCATAAGGATCATCGACGACGGCATCGTTATAGGACCAGATAGTCGGCGGGATCGGATTCTTGGCAACCTTGCCGGCGCCCTGGAAGACCGCGTCGAGGATGCCCTGCTTGTTGATGGCCATGTTCAAGGCCTTGCGGACCTTGGGATTGTCGAAGGGGGCCATTTTCGTGTTATAGGCCATGTACCCGACATTCAGACCTTCTTTCTGCAGCAGGTTGATGTCGGCATCCTTGCCCATCGCTTCCAGATCGGCTGGATTGGGATAGGGCATGACATGGCATTCACCGGCTTTCAGTTTCTGGTAGCGGACGGAGGCATCGGGGGTAATAGCGAAGACCAGATTATCAAGAGGGGCTTTGCCTGCCCAGTAATCCGGATGGGCTTTATAACGAATGACGGCATCTTTCTGATATGCTACCAGCTGGAAAGGACCGGTACCGACCGGCTCGAAATCAATGACATTTGGGGTGCCGGCCTTCATCATCTTGTCAGCGTACTCTGCGGAGAAAATCGAGGCGAAATCCATGGCCAGATTGGCGATAAAGGGTGCTTCAGGCCGTTTGAGGATAAATTTGACGGTGTAGTCGTCGACCTTGATGATCTCTTGCAACAGTTCCGGCATGGACATACTGTTGAAATATTCATAGGAAGCACCACCCACCTTATGGAAGGGGTGTTCTTTGTCAAATTGGCGCATGAAGGTGAAAATGACATCATCGGCGTTGAAATCACGGCTCGGGGTAAACTTTGCGGTGGTGTGAAATTTTACGCCTTTGCGCAGATGAAAGGTGTATTCGGTACCATCGGCGGAAATATCCCATTTTTCGGCAAGACCCGGGCCGATCTCGGTGGTCCCCCGTTTAAACTCGGAGAGTTTGTTGAAAACCTGTCGGGAGGAGGCATCAAAGGTCGTTCCCGCGGTATAGAAGGCAGGGTTAAAGCCTTCGGGACTTCCTTCGGAACAGAATACCAGCGTTTTCGGTGCTGCCATGGCATTCATCGAAGCCAGCAACAAGGTCGCACCACAGAATGCAGCAATCAGATTCTTCGTTTTTCGCATCTTTTTGGTCTCCTCTTTTTAAGTTGTATACCGTTATGGTACCCACTGCATGCTATACTAGACTGTAACGGTGAAATAGTAAAACAGATTTTAAAACTGTTTCAGGTCGTCGCACCCATCGCTTCCGACGGCTTTCGTCATTGCTTGTTTTTCCAGTTGGCGAAAGGATTGACGACCAGATTGGCATTGTAATATCTGCTGTCGTCGGTGACTTCTCTGCCTATCCATGCAGGTTTGGTGAATTGCTGTCCTTCGTGCTGCAATTCAATCTCGGCAAAGAGTAGCCCTTCGTTTTCTCCTTTGAATTCATCTACTTCCCAGATGAACCCGGCGAATGGAATCTTGTATCTGGTTTTTTCGATGAGGGGTTTCCGGCAAAGTTGATCGAGCATTTCCCGGGCATCATCGATGGGGATATCATATTCATACTCAAGCCGTGTGCCCCCGACATTCGGGCCTTTAATGGTCAAGATTCCCTGCTCGTCGATGATTCTTACGCGAACTGTTCGACCTTTTTCCGCATTGAGGTATCCCTGGCAGTACATTTTACCTGATCCCAGGCCGCGCCAGTCATCGTTTGCCAGCAGGAATTTTTTTTCAATTTCTTTACCCATGAAAGTATCCTTGTAAAAGTATCCGTTAAAAAGAGGGAGTGGATGGTCTGTTGGCACGTTCAATGGCCGAAAAATTCAAGGTGGTGTGTACAGTGAGCAAGGGAAAGAGCAGGGCGATAGCGAAGATGTTGACGAAAGGGATCATACTGACCAGGGCGGGCAGAACGCCCAGGCGGAAAGCAGGGCTGCGGTGCCTGCGCAGCCAGCGAAGTTTTCTGCCCAGTGACCAGCCACGCCGTGAGGCCGGATAATCGATGAACATCAGGGCCGAATAGTAGGTATACAGGAGCAGGACGATCACCTGACCTATTCCCGGAATGAAATTAACAAAGAGGGCGACAAGGGTGACAAACATGCCGAAAATGGCAATTTTTATACCCTCGAAGATGTCGGAAAAAAAACCGACCACGGAAAAGTTTGCCTCGGCGTCGAAATGCGTGCCGGCATGGAGCTTTTCCGCAGCTGTACTGAGGAAGACATAGCCGGGAGTGGAGAAGCTGTAGGCGAAGAGAAAAGCGAGATAAAAGGCGACTATCCTCGAGACAATGAGAAACAGCCAGCTGCCGACCAGCCAGCCTTTGTGCTTGATCCATCCGAGCACCCCCTCAGCTGCCGGGGCAGTGGCAACAAAATTTCCGGTCCATTGATCGATGAAATCGACGGTAAACTGAAAGCCGATCCAGGTAAGGGCAATGGTTATCAGAAAAAGAAGAAAGCTCCAGCCAAAGAGCCTTTTTCGGCGGATCATCAGGGAAAATGAGGTAGACAGCGGTATCCATTCGGCGGCATGGGCTGTTACATGGAGTTGCTTTTGCATGGTATTTACTGGTATAACGGGTATGTTTTTACGGTTTTGACGATCTCTCTACCGGGTGCAGGAAAGTATAGAGCATTTCGACTGCATGTAAAGGCTGAAAACGGATGTATTTTCAACGGAAAACACAACATTGATAAACTCATAAAAAGTCGGATTACAGGATGGCTAAGTAAAAAACTTCATATTATGAATATACTGAGCAAAAAGCAGAACCGGCCGGTTTTTGTCTGCCGGCAGTGTGGCTATCAGAGCGGCAAGTGGCTTGGCCGCTGTCCCGAATGCGGCGAATGGGAGAGTCTGGTTGAGGAGATTATTAATCCGCATATCCCGGTAAAAGGTTCCCTGGCCCAGCCGCAGCCGCTGTATCTGGCCCCCGATGGGGACGAGGAACGGATCAGCACGCATATCGACGAACTCGACCGGGTTCTCGGCGGCGGCATAGTGCCGGGCTCGGTGGTGTTGATCGGCGGGGAACCGGGAATCGGTAAATCGACCCTGCTTCTCCATCTTCTCGCCGCAATAGCCGAGGATGGCAAGAAGGTCCTCTATGTCTCCGGCGAAGAGTCGGCCCGGCAGATCAAGATGCGCGCCAGGCGGCTTGGCGCCATTCATCCGGAACAGTTTCTGGCGACGGAGAACGTGGTCGAGCATATCATCGCCATGACCTGTGCGATGCGGCCGAGCCTGCTCGCCGTCGATTCCATCCAGACCCTCACCTGTGCGGAGATATCCTCTTCTCCCGGGTCGGTCACCCAGGTACGGGAGTCGGCATATAAGCTGCTCGGCATGGCCAAGAAAGAGAATATTCCGGTCGTCCTGGTCGGGCATGTGACCAAGGATGGTGCCATCGCCGGGCCGAAGGTGCTGGAGCATATGGTCGACACGGTGCTCTACTTTGAGGGAGATCGCAGCCATGCCTTTCGCATCCTGCGGACGGTGAAGAACCGTTTTGGCTCTACCAACGAGATCGGCGTCTTTGAAATGAAGGAAGAAGGGCTGGTCCAGGTGAGTAACCCGTCGGAGATTTTTCTGGCCGAGCGGCCGTTGAACGAACCGGGCTCGGTGGTACTGCCAAGCGTTGAAGGAACGCGGCCTATTCTGGTCGAGGTCCAGGCCCTGGTCAGTCCGACCAACCTGGGTACGGCCAGGCGCACGGCCATAGGCGCCGACCAGCAGCGGCTGTCTCTGCTCTGTGCGGTGCTCGAAAAAAAGGGTGGCCTGGACATGTACGGCAATGATATCTTTCTCAATATTGCCGGCGGCATGCGTATTGATGAACCGGCCCTTGATCTCGGGGTGATCTGCGCTTTGGCCTCAAGCCTGCTGGAAAAACCGATATCCTCCACCACGGTGGTGTGCGGCGAGGTCGGTCTGGCCGGAGAAGTTCGGGCCATAGGCCATGTCGATGTGCGCATTCGCGAAGCCCATCGGTTAGGTTTTTCCCGTTTTGTGCTGCCGAGAAGCAATAAGGAGCGGATAACCTGGCAGCCGGGAATTGAATTAATCGGTGTAGCAAATCTGTCAGAGCTTATGGATGTTGTGTTTGGGTGAATTACCTGATAAAATTACTAAAATAAACATCAAAGGGAGTAGAATTATGTCCGATTCGCATCATGATCACCACGAAGATAACTCGGTAAACGTCAAGATTGCCCTGTTTTTTGTCGCCGTCATCGCAGCTCTTGTCTTTATCGGCTGGATAAACTGAGTAGTGACAGAGAGCCTTGCTGAGCTGCGGGTATCGTATCCTTCACCAATGTGTTCAATAGAGGTTTAAAGACAGCTGATGTCTCCCGAGGGATCTGAAAACAAACCAAAGAACGGGCCGGAAAGAGAAGTTGTTATTCTGATGACCGACATGGTCAGGTATTCGCGAAAATCCTCGGGGATGACCCCGGAGGAAATCCGTGATTTTCTCACCGACTATCACGGGAAGATCCATGATCTCATCTGCCGGGAAGAAAATCAACCCCTGGACATCGAACCTTCTGCCGGAGATGGCTGTCTGGTCGTTTTTGACAAGCGTCCGGGGGAAGGGCGCGCCGGTATCTGTACCCGGGCACTGCAGGCAGCTCTGAGAATGGCTGAGGCCACTGCCGAGGAACGTCTGGCGCCAACCAGAATGGGCATTCTGCTTGGCCGGATAACCGAAGCGCAACTTGGCACCAGAATGGCCAAATTCGGTTCCAGCTTTGCCGTTGCCAATCGTCTAGAGGAACTTTGTGGCCACTTCGGCACCCATCTGCTGATGGATCGGGAGGTTGCACGCTATCAGAAAGGGTTTGACGACTTGCTGGTAACCATAGCCAAGATCAGCCTGACAAGTGTTCTGCACCCGATGAATATTTTCACCCTCTATAAGCCGGGCATCCAGAATTGTCCGCCAGAGGTGGATGAAGCGGAACTGCGCAAATTTAACCGGATGAAAAATGCGGCGATGGAATTTTTCAGCGGTAATCTCCTTCTTGGTGTCGAACCGGATTTTCCCCGGGTTCGGGAAGAACTCCTTGTCGCACAGAATTTTTTCAAGGAGCTGACCGGTCGGGAAGATGTCGGTACCGAGCGGATCCTTGAATATATACGTGAAACACCTTTTCCGGCGGAAGATTTCGATCAGCGGGGAATGAAGTTGATGGAAAAGAGCCGGGATTCCCTTGGCGAACGATTGTTCCATCTGTCAAAAGAACTTTTGCGAGCCCTGGACTCCAGTTTTTATCACGCCCTGGTGGTCGACACCAAATGGGAGCGATATTTCAAGCTGCAGTGGTCTAAAAAAGGTGACACTATAATAAAAATAGACAGTGTTCCCGATGGGATATACTATCTGGACAGTGGCACGACGGAAGCTTTTAACAGCCACAACGAACTCCTTGCCACCATGGAGGCCGGAACGATCTTTGGCGAAATGGCCTATTTCGGCAAAGAGCAAAAACGGACAGCCACGGTTGTGGCGAAAACAGATGTCGTTTTAAGAAGAATTTCCACCGAGGACTTTACCAAGCTGCCGGTGATCATAAAGATATTTGAGCGGATAGCCATTGCCCGTCGACTCGAGATTGCCGAAAATCCGGTGCATCCGCAAGATAAGGCCGCGCTCTCCGCCTGATCGGACAGCGAAGAACGCGACCTTGCTGCATGGATTATTTCGCTGACAGCACGATATAGGTTGAATAATTGCCCGAGCGGATCCGCAGCAGGACCTTGTCGGAATTTGATTGTTTCAAGACGTTTTGCAGATCCTTCAGGTTCGTGATCCTTGCTCTGTTCACCTCTTCCACCAGCTGACCCGGTTTGAGACCCGCCGCTTCCGCCGCGCTGCCGGAGGCAACGTCACTTATAATCAGCCCGCTGTCCTGTTCATATTCAAATTTCTTGGCAAGTTCCGGAGTGAGCTCCTGCAGTGTGAGGCCATACTGCTCCATGGATTGATCACCACTGGAGCCCGGGCCTGCTTTACCGAAATCAGATGGCTGTTCCCCGATAGAGACCTGCACCTTCTTTGGCCTGCCGTCACGCATAATGTCGAACATTGCCTTCGTGCCGGGTTTCAGGAGAGCCACTCTGTTGCGCAGATCGGAGACGTCAATGAGATCGACATCGTTCAGCTTCAGGATAACATCCCCCTGCTTCATACCGGCGGCACCGGCCGGAGAATCTTTTTGCACCTCACTGATGAGGATACCACCGGCTTTTTTCAGGCCGAAGGATTCGGCCAGATCCTTATCGACGTTCTGGATAACCACCCCAAGCCAGCCGCGGGTGACCTTGCCTTCGCGCTGCAGCTGATCTTCAATGGATTTGACCATATTGATAGGGATGGCAAAGCCGATGCCCATATAGCCGCCGGTCCTTGAGTAGAGGGCGGTATTGATGCCGACGACCTCACCCCGGCCATTAATGAGCGGTCCGCCGCTGTTGCCCGGATTGATGGCCGCGTCGGTCTGGATGAAGTTTTCATAATCGCTTATGCCGACGCTCGACCGTCCGGTCGCGCTGACGACGCCGATGGTAACGGTCTGGCTGAGGCCAAAAGGATTACCGATAGCGATAACCCACTCCCCGGCCTCGAGGTTGGCGGAATCTCCGAGCGGCAGGACGGGCAGGTTGGCCGGATCCTCAATCTTCAACAGCGCGACATCCGTCTGAGGATCCGTACCGACAACCCTGGCCTCGAAATCCCGATCATCGGAAAGGGTGACCTTGATCGTGTCGGCTCCGTCAACCACATGATTATTGGTCAGGATAAAACCGTCCTTGCTGATGATAAATCCGGAGCCCTGGCCGTGTTGTTTGTATTCTCTCGGTTTTGGCTGTTGTTGGCGAAAACCCGGCCCGAAAAACTGATCGAAAAAGGGGTGATTAAACATATCTTCAGGGGTCAGGATGCCGGGAGAACGACTCGTGGTCGTTTTTTCCACCTTGATATTGACTACGGCAGGTTTGGCCTTTTTAACGACATTGACAAAGGCCTTTGAAGACCTGTCGAGGATGGCCATATCGTCGTTTGGGCTGGTTTGGGCATACGACTGCCCGCCAATGAGCGTCAGACAGAGCACCAGAAGGGTGAGGATCCCTGGAACAGGGAAGGGTACTTTTGTAATGTTCATGCGCATTCTCCTTTAGTGCCTTACTCCAGGAAGGCTATCATAAATAACAAGAAACCTGGAGACGGCTTTGAAATTAAGAACTTAAAGTGACTACCAAGGCACTTATCCCGGCTTATTTTCCCGTTTTCCGGGGTTAGATCAAGACTCCTGATTGGATGCTGATGGAAAAGTCAGTTAAAAATCGGCTGGCAGTGCGACTGTGCAGTGTGACTGCGTTCCGATCCGAAAATGAAGACAACACTTCGGTTCTGTTTCTCTGGAGAATAGTAAACGTGAAAAAAATACCGTCAAGAAAGATTACTGAAATGTAATCTTGAAGAATGGGCGGCAAGTCTCTAGGAGGCTTGCCGCCCGTTGTACGAGAAGAAAGGAGCGGAGCCGTCGGTCAGCTGCGGATCATATCGGCTATCTGGAATGCCACCTCTAGGCTCTGTTCCGCATTCAGGCGGGGGTCACAGCTGGTCAGATACTTGTCGGAGAGTTCCTCGTCGCCGATGTTATGTGCACCGCCGGTACATTCCGTGACGTTGTCCCCGGTCATCTCCAGATGGATACCTCCGGGGATGGTGCCTTCCGACCAATGGGTTTCGAAAAAACAGGTTATCTCCGAGAGAATATCATTAAAATTCCTTGTCTTATGACCGGATTTGGCGGTATAGGTGTTGGCATGCATCGGATCGCAGCTCCAGACGATGTTAAAACCCTCTTTTTTCATTTCCCGCAGCAGCGGCGGCAGCGCCTTCTCGACTTTTTTCATGCCCAGCCGGGTGATTATGGTCAGTCGTCCCGGGTCGTTATCAGGATTGATGATCTCGATAATGCGTTTCACATCATCGATATCGTAGGTGGGACCGAGTTTTAGGCCAATCGGATTATGTACGCCGCGTAAAAATTCGATGTGCGCGCCATCCACCTGCCGGGTACGCTCGCCGATCCACAGCATATGCGCTGAACAATCGTACCAGTCACCGGTTATGGTATCCATGCGGGTCAAGGCTTCTTCGTACTGCAGGAGCAGCGCTTCATGGGAGGTAAACAGCTGGGTCTGATTAATCTGTGGCGTTTCCGAGGAAATGCCGATGGTCTCCATGAATCTGATGGCATGGCTGATCTGCTTGGCTAACCGATCATAGGACCGTCCCATGGGCGAGTGTGCGACAAACTCCTGGTTCCATGCCTGCACCCTCTGCAGCGAACCATAACCGCCACGGGTAAAGGCGCGCAGCAGGTTCAGGGTGGAAGCGGCCATGTTGTAGCCTTTGAGCATGAATTTGGGATTGGGCTTGCGGGATTCCGCCGTGAAAGCCGCGGTATTGACCATGTCCCCCCGATAGGACGGCAGTTCAACGCCGTCGATAATCTCGGTGTCGGAGGAGCGTGGTTTGGCAAATTGTCCGGCAATTCTGCCCACCTTAATCACCGGTTTACCGCCGGCGTAGGTGAGGATTACCGCCATCTGCAGTAAGACTTTCAGGGTTTCGCGGATATTTGGCGCGGTAACCTGGGCAAAGTTTTCCGAGCAATCTCCCCCCTGCAGTAAAAAGGCGTCTCCGGTCACCGCTTTGGCCAACAGCTGTTTTAAGGAACGTATCTCCCCGGCAAAGACGAGAGGGGGAAGGGTAGCTAAATTCGTCAGTACTTTGTCCACGGCGGCCTGTTCCGGCCAGCTAGGCTGCTGCAGGGCGGTGAAATTTTGCCAGCTTGATTTGGTCCAGTTCTTCTGTACTGTCGGCATGATAATTCCCTCGGAGGATTGAAAATGTATGTATTTGGTGATTGGGTCAGGAGTCGATGGTTGGGTAAGTTTTACGTTGTCAGTTTAGGAAGTACTATAGTAGCCCTTTGGGGTGTCTTTTACAATACCCGTGAAAGGAGTGCAGGTATTAAAAACAACACCGTTCGACATCGAAGGCATTGAGGATGCGCAGTTCACGCTCCCTGCGCGTGGCTTCAGGCGGGGGAAGGAACAGCAGATCGGCAAACATCTTTTCGGCTGCAGCATGATCGGGAATAGCGTCTAAGCCATATTCGAGAATTTTGCCGGTTGTTGTGTCCAGCAGTTCACCATCCCTGCCGTTTGTCACAACGGCAAGGGGAATAATGTATTCCGGGTTGATGACTCTGGCGGCGGCAATAGCCGGCCTCTCTCGACTGACGAGAGAACCCGGACCGTAACGAATGATCATGAACTGTTTATCGTACAGGGTAACAGTCAGTTCAATGGTCGAGATGACAAAACACCTGGAAAAAAGAGTTTCAATCTTCAAGCGTGGGGTGAGCAATTCTCTGGCATAGCCCTTTTCTTCAACCATCATGCGGCTGAGATCCTGCCGAATACGTTCGTCGTCGGTGTCGGTCAGTTCTTCCCCGGTCAGATAATCCCTGAGGCTGCCGTAGATGAGGTGATGGGGTTTGGGAACAAGCATGTTTCGGCCGGTAGTGAGGTTTTTATTATGCCATCTTGAAATCCGACTTTTTACCAGTTTATCACCGTGTGTTCTATGAAAATAATAATCTCCCAGGTTTTTGCAAGTGCCCGGCAGGTGTTGCCAGGCGAGATACCGCTGCCGGTCAAGGTCCATCAGCCCGGCTCTCCGGTTTGATGGACCTTGTTCAGGCTGTCTGCATTGTACAGAGAACGGGCTAAATCCTCGGCAGATTGGCAATGGACTTGGCGATCTCTTCTGTGGGATAGTCATAGTCATGCAGTTGACCTGCATAGTACTTGTCGTAAGAGCCCATGTCGATCAGGCCGTGACCTGAAAAATTAAACAGAATGGTTTTCGGGTCATTGAGATCACGGGTGGCCTCGATAATGGCCCCGCGAATGGCATGGCATGTCTCCGGCGCGGGGATGATCCCTTCCGTTTTGGCAAACAGTACCCCGGCCTCAAAACATTCGAGCTGATGCAGCTTGATCGGCTCAACGATATTTTCCCGGACCATGGCGGAAACGATGGGGGACATACCGTGGTAGCGCAGCCCCCCGGCATGGATTCCCGGAGGAATGAAGTCGTGTCCCAGGGTGTACATATACAAAAGCGGGGTGGTCTGGGCCACATCGCCATAATCATAGGCGAGTTTTCCCGCAGTCAGCGTCGGGCATGATGCCGGCTCGGTGCCGACAAAACGGATCTTTTTCCCTTCGAGAAAATCGGGGATATAGGGACTGGCCAGGCCGGCAAAATTTGACCCGCCGCCACAGCAACCGATGATGACATCCGGGTATTCTCCGGCAATCTCCATCTGTTTTTTGGCTTCCAGACCGATAATTGACTGGTGCAGGATAACGTGGTTCAGCACCGAACCAAGGGCATATTTCGTGTCGTCTCTGGTCGAGGCATCCTCCAGCGCCTCAGAGATAGCAATACCCAGAGAACCGGCGGTATTGGGCATTTTTTCCAGAATCATCCGACCGGATCTCGTCTCCTTGCTAGGGCTGGCGATAACCTGGGCGCCATAGGTATGCATGATCGATTTGCGGTACGGTTTCTGGTCAAAGGAGACGCGAACCATATACACCGTGCACTCAATGCCGAATTTACTGGTGGCGAAGGCCAGGGCACTGCCCCACTGTCCCGCGCCGGTTTCAGTGGTCAGACGTTTGACGCCTTCCTGTTTGTTGTAGTAGGCCTGGGCGACGGCACTATTGGTTTTGTGCGAGCCGACCGGAGAGACGCCTTCGTTTTTAAAAAATATCTTGGCTTTCGTCTTCAGGGCCTTCTCCAGGCTTGTCGCCCTGACTAAGGGAGAAGGACGCCAGATTTTCAGGATATCGAGGACCTCCTCGGGAATATCGATAAATCGCTCGGTGGACATCTCCTGTTCGAGGAGGCCCATGGGGAAAATCGCGGCCAGCTTCTCCGGGCCCATGGGTTGCTTGGTTTCCGGATCAAGTGGCGGTTTGACACCGTTTGGCAGATCCGGAACAACGTTGTACCATTGGGTGGGCATCTCATCATCACGCAAGACGATTTTTTTGATCATGATTTCTCCTTCAGCAAAAGATCTGGTGCATCGATTCTGCCGGGGTGGCAGTGTCAGTATTGGTCAGGTAAAATTCTGTTCTTTACCATAATTTTCGACCGGTTGGCAATAAGCGTTTCGCCTTACCTATCTCGATTTTTCGGTAACAGACACCAGTGCCGATCTGTAGGCCTTTAAAGCTCCCGGACAGGGTGGTGTCAAGGCCCTCGACCGATCTTGCCGACAGTTGCGGACGGACGATCCAGAACAGGGTATCGTCAGCAAGATTATCAATGATATCCTGGTCCATTTTCACGATGGCCTTTAGCTGCTTATTGCCGAGGCCGGGAAGCATTTCGAGTGATCCGATCGGTAATTACTGTTTCGCTGATGCTGCATTTATCCCAGATTATCCGCGGATCAAAGGTAATCACCGCGAACATGGTCGAGGCAACGACAATGCAGAAATAGGTGGCGGCCGGTGCGATATGTATTGAAGTAAAAAAACCAAAATCAACAAGGACGGTGAGCAGGGCAATGACAAAAATATCCAGCATCGACCATCTGCCGATAAAAGAGATGAAGCGAAACATCCTCGCCTTCTGTCGCAGCAGATATACATCGCAGGGCCGGTTGGAAAGCAGGAGTATGGCGATACCGACTATTTTGAAGACGGGAACGAGAACCGAGGCGGTAAAAATGATCAGGCCGATTACGTAGGCATCATGCCGAAAAAAATAGATGATACCATCAATGATTGTCGATCGATCGGGAACGCCCATGAAATCGACCCGCATGATCGGTAACAGATTCGCCGGAGCAAGAAAAATCGCCGAGGTGAGCAGCAAAGCCCAGGTTCTGGAAATACTGAACGGCTTTCTGGTATGCAGCATCTCCTTGCAGCGTGGACATCGCTCCCCTTCCAGGGCGGTCGGCGACAGTTTATGGCAGATATGGCAGAGGATCAGGCCGTGGCCGGCGGCGGTGACAGGCCCACCATGGTCTGGCCGGCGGCGGACAGCCGGTTCGCCTGGCTTTTTCTCGCCCTTCTGGTCGATGGCCTGCCAGAAGTCCTCCTTATCGATGATTGATGTAATAGTCAGGGTGAGCAGAACCAGCCCGGTAAAGCAGAAGATCCCCGTATGATAAAATATCTCCGCGCTGGTCCCCATTTTTATGATCGTTATCAGGATGCCGAGAAGATAGACTTCAACCATCGCCCACTCTTCCAGGTGCAGATAGGTGCGAAACAGCCTCGGCAGGTACGAGGGATACTGTTGTCGGGAGAGCTGGAGAGAAATGACAAAGATCGAGGTAAGGAGCAGCAAGGGAAAGACAACCGCCGAGATCAGCACCATGAACGAGACAAAGTAATAGTCATTGCAGTAAAAATTCACGACCGACTCGAGGATGTTTGCCGAGTCGCTGAAACCAAAGGATTTCATGGTCATGAGAGGCAGGAGAATGGCCGGCAGGTAGAGGAGCAGACCGGCGATACTGAGAGCCAGTGTTTTTAAGATTGAATCCCTGTTTCTCCTGCTTATTGTCTTGCCGCAACGGGGGCAGATGAGTGAATGTCCGGCGGGAACTTCCGCCCGATTGAGGAGTGTGTCGCAGTCAGAACAGGCGATGAGATGGTCGATACTATTTGAAATTGTGATCGGATTCAATGCAGACTCTGTATTGACAAACTCGTTAAAACTTCGACTTCCGATGGATAAGTAAAAAGCTTCATATTGGAGGCGTGCAATTTTTCTATTATTTCGGCGTACTGAAGTACGTCGTAATGATAGAAAAATTGAAAAAACGAACAAGATGAAGAGTTTTTACGACGCCATTCAACTATAGTAGTGTGAACTGAACCATTTGTCATATGAAAAACTGTTGCCTGAGAGAATCAAGGTGCGAAAAATAAGGTGAAGGAATTGACGAAACATGCGCAAGGGAATGGTATCGATAACAAATGGTTAAAGATCACCATCACAACTGATCCCCGGCTGGTGGAGCCGATCAGTGATTTTCTGATCGGCGTGATCGAGGCGGGGGTGGAGACGGGTGCCCGGGATGAGCTTTTGTATGGGACGGTAAACGGCTACCTGGACAAAGCAAATCTCAGCCCGGATGAGGTGGATACCATTCTCCACAGGGTATCGACTTATCTGTCCGAGCTGGCTGAAATTTTTCATGTTTCCACGCCGTCACTGTCCTCGAGCATGATTGACGAGGAAGACTGGGGGAAAAACTGGAAAGAACATTTCAAACCTTTTACCATAGTCCCCGGGCTGGTCATTGCCCCGACCTGGGAGGAATACCGACCGGCTGGCGGCGAGGCGGTGATCACTATGGATCCGGGGATGGCCTTTGGTACCGGCCACCATGCCACGACCAGTCTTTCTCTGGAGTTTATTCGAGGGACGCTCGCGGAAAAAAGCGGTGTTACCCTGCTTGATGTCGGCACCGGTACGGGGATTCTCGGCATGGCGGCGGTGCTTTTCGGCGCCAGGGCTGTCCTCGGTATAGACAACGACCCGGAGGCGGTTTCGGCGGCAAAAGAGAATGTACGCAGGAATGGGCTGCAGGAGGCTATGCAGGTAAGCCTCGTCCCCCTTGCCTCACTGGCCGAACCGTATGGAATCGTCGTCGCCAATATTGTCCATGATGTCTTGGTCGGCATGGCGGACGATCTGATCCGGATGCTCGCCGGCGGCGGCTCACTGATTCTTTCCGGCATACTGGCAGGTGAACAGGTGGCGAATATAACAAACGTTTTTACCGCCAAAGGGCTGCAGCTGTCAGGGCAGGAAACTCGGGAGGAGTGGGCGGCGCTGCGTTTTTCCAGTAAGTGAGAGCAGTCACTGGAGAATGATAACAGAGGATAATAACAGAGGATAAAAACAAGTCGATGCGACGTTTTTTTTTCGATCCGTCTTTGCGTAACGGTGATAGCGTTTTTCTCTCCGAAGAGGAATCCCGCCATATAACCAAGGTGTTACGGCTGAAACAGGGCGATACAGTAGAGCTTCTTGACGGTCTGGGGGCGGTGTACCAGGCGGTTATCACTGCCGTCGGACGCCAGGTGCAGGCCGATATACGAGGCATTGTCTCAAGGGCCACAGATGCAGAAAAATCGCTCTGGGTGTGGCAGAGCATCCTGAAAGGAGAGAAGATGGACACCGTGGTGCAGAAATGTACCGAGCTGGGGGTGACCGGGATGATTCCTTTTCAGAGTTCCAGGTGTCAGGGAAAACTTGATCCGGTACAGGGCCGGAAAAAACATGAGCGCTGGCAGCGTATCGCCCTGGCGGCCTGCAAACAGTGCCTGCGTCTGCAGACACTCCACATCGACGCCCCCGCCGGCTATACCGCATCACTCACGACAAAAGCGGCAGACAAAGATATTCTCCGGCTGCTGTTCTGGGAAGAGGAAAAAACTACCCATCTCCATGATATTGGAGAAATCTCCCAGGCGTCCTCGCTAGCTCTGATGCTTGGCCCGGAGGGCGGCTTTACCCGGCAGGAGGTCGACGAGGCACGGCTGCTTGGCTGGCGTACCGTGGGGCTGGGGGACAGGATACTGCGGGCGGAGACGGCGACGCTCAGTGCGGTGGCCATTGTCCAGTATCTGGCGGGTAATTTATAACCATGAAAGATGCAATGGCAGAGGAAAAAAAAGGAGAGGGAGTGCAAAGAGATCTGTGTCGTTCGACAATCCTTGGCCGGTCTTCCCGGCAGATACAGCTCGATGAAGCGCTGGCCGGCGGCCACCAGATCATTGATGTCCGTTCCGCCGGGGAATTTTTCGCCGGGACCATCCCCGGGGCGATCAACGTTCCGCTCTTTGATGACGATGAGCGCAGTGTTATCGGCACCATTTACCGGCATGGCGGCCACGAGCAGGCTGTCGACAAGGGCTTTGACTACGTAAAAAAGAAATTATCCGAGCTGCTCGGAGCCTTTCAACCCTTTACCTCGAAAACCATCACCGTCTTCTGTGCCAGAGGAGGCATGCGCTCGCTGTCGGTCGTCAATCTCCTCGTGCAATCCGGCTATCAGGCCTTTCAGCTGGAAGGAGGGTATAAAACCTATCGCCAGAATATCCTCGATCGTCTGGAGAATTTCCAGCCAAAACTGATAGTCATCCACGGCCTGACCGGCTCGGGTAAAACCCGCATCCTGCAGAAACTGGCCTCGGCCATCGATCTGGAAGACCTTGCCGAACATCGCAGTTCTCTTTTTGGTGGACTCGATCGAACCCCGAGCAATCAGCGGACCTTCGAAAGCAGGCTGGTGCACATTATCGGCGCCCTCGGCAAAGAGCCGTATTTCATTGAAGGGGAGAGCCGCAAGATCGGCAGGGTCTTCATCCCCCGGCCCCTGGCCCTGGCCATGCAGGAGGCGGTGCTGGTCAAGGTTGATTGCCGTCTTGAGACGAGAATCAACCGCATCATCGAGGACTATCCGGTGACTGATACGGCAATGCAGAACCGCATCGAAAATATCCTCAAATCCCTCAGGCAGAATATGGGACAGGGGCAGGTGGAGCAGATGTGTCTGCTGCTGAGAAATGGCCAATTACACGAGCTGGTGCGTATCCTGCTGGTCGATTACTACGATAAACGATACAGCAAGAGCATGCGTGACTATCGGTATCAGCTGGAGTTGTCCTCCGAAAATATTGACGAGGCGGTAGCCGGACTTACCGAGTTTCGCCACACGCTTAGGTGATCGTGGCGGAAGAAAAAACAGTGCAAAACATAATAAATTCCTTGGTCCTCATTTTTTCGCTTGAATTACGACAAGCAGCCTTGTAACCATAAATAAGGGTAAAAAATAGAGACGCTCATATTCAATCCCTCTTAGGATTGACCGGCTGGTCACGAAATCAGAAGGATATTCCATGAAGATGATACCGATCAGGCCTTCCTGCATAGTCGCCTGCTTTCTCCTGTCATTTTTTCTGACGGCATACGGGAAACAGGCTTTAGGCGCTCAGACCGCTGTATCGCCAGGGCCGGAGGTAACCGTGATGCATATCAGCGCGCAGCCGGCCAGATTGTCTCTCGACATTGTCGGGGAGATTCGTGCCTTTCGTGAGGTGGATCTGCGCGCCCGGGTCAGCGGCAACCTGATGGAGATGACCTTCAAACCCGGCCAGGAAGTTCAGGAAGGCGACCTGCTCTTCGTCATTGACCCGGCACCCTATGAGACGGCCCTGGCCAATGCCCGGGCCGGTCTCGCCCAGGCCCGGGCGTCTCTTGCCCGGGTACGGCAGGACGTGGAACGCTACAAACCGCTGTTGCCGGATAACGCCATCCCACGACAGGTCTATGACCAGACCGTGGCCCAGGCGGCTGAGCAGCAGGCTGTCGTCGACAGCCGGAAAGCAGAAGTTGGACGGGCTCAGCTCGACCTCGATTACACCCGGGTCAGATCGCCACTGTCCGGACGCATCGGTCTGCAGAAGGTGGAGGTCGGTGCCCTCGTCTCGGCCGGACAGACTGTGTTGGCGACGGTATCGACCCTGAACCCGATCGTGGTGTATTTCAGCATCTCCGAGAACGATTACCTGGCCTACACCCGGCGCACCGAGAGCCGTCGGCAGGCAGGGCATGCCGATGCAGCAGGACAGGGGGTGGAACTGGTCTTGGCGGATGGTCGGATCTATTCGGAGAAGGGGCGTATCGATTACATAGAGCCGACGGTCAATCCGACCACCGGCACTTTAACCCTGCGTGCGGCTTTCACCAACCCCGACAACCTGCTGCTGCCCGGGATGAACAGCCGGGTTCGGGTGTACTACGACGAGATCGATGCGGCCATTTTAGTACCTCAGAAGGCGATAACCGAGACCTTGGGAAAATACTTTGTCACGATCATTGGTCCAGGCAACAAGGCGGAACTGCGACCGGTCAGACTTGGTCCCCGGATAGGGGAACTCTGGCTGGTGGAGAAGGGTCTGACGGACGGTGAGCGTATCGTTGTCGAAGGCCTGCAGAAGGCCAGACCAGGCATGGTGGTCACCCCCGTGCCCATTGACCAATCGTTGATTGGCAACTAACGGAGAGGCGACATGGCAAGGTTTTTCATCAATCGACCGATTTTTGCTATTGTCACCTCCCTCATTCTCCTTCTGGCCGGCACTATTGCCGGTTTGAGCCTGCCTATAGCGCAATACCCGCAGATTACCCTGCCGACCATCCTGGTCTCCGCCTTCTATCCCGGCGCCAATGCCGGGGTTGTCGAGGAAGCAATTGCCCTGCCCATTGAAGCCCAGGTCAACGGCGTTGAGGGCATGACCTACATGACCTCCAACTCGGCAGGAAACGGATCGTATAGCCTGAATGTCACCTTTGACCTGGCGATGGATCCGGATATCGCTTCGGTACAGGTGCAGAACCGTGCCTCCCAGGCCAATGCCCAGCTGCCCGCCGACGTCATGTCCAATGGGGTAACGACCAAGAAGACCACGCCGGACACCTTGATGTATATCGCCCTGCACTCGCCGCAGAATACCTACGATGAGCTGTTCCTGACCAACTATGCGGCGATCAATATCGTCGAGAGCATCAAGCGTGTCAAGGGAGTGGGGGATGTCCAGTTGTTCGGCGCCGAATTCGGCATGCGGGTATGGCTGCACCCCAACCGGATGGCGACCTTAGGGCTGACCTCGACCGATGTCTTCCGGGCTATTCAGGAACAGAACGTCCAGGCGCCGGCCGGCCAGGTCGGCCAGATGCCGGCCCCGGAGAATCAGCAGTTCCAGTACAGCGTGCAGGTACGGGGGCGTTTGTCCGAGCCGGAAGAATTTGCCAATATAATTATCCGTGCTCTGCCGGACGGCAGCTTCATCAGGATCAAGGATGTGGCACGGGTTGAGCTCGGGGCCAAGGACTACAATTTTTCCAGCCGCTATAACGGTAAACCCGCGGCGGCCTTTTCCATCAACCTGACCCCGGACGGCAGCGCGATGGAAACCTCCCGGCTCATCCAGGAAAATCTTGCCGAGCTTGCCGGGAGTTTTCCGCCTGATCTGGAGTATGCCATCGTCCACGACAACACCGTCTTTGTCGAGGCCTCCCTCGAGTCGGTGGTCCATACCTTCTTTGAAGCGTTGGCGCTGGTGCTGGTGGTGGTTTTTCTGTTTCTGCAGAGCTGGCGGGCGACACTCATTCCGATGCTGGCGGTGCCGGTCTCGCTGGTCGGCACCTTTGCCGCCTTTGTGCTGCTCGGCTTCACCATTAATACCCTGACCATGTTCGCCATGGTGCTGGCCATAGGTATCGTCGTCGATGATGCGATCGTCGTCGTTGAGGCAGTGGAGCATCATATGGCCCAGGGCCTGTCGCCGCGTGACGCGACGTTGAAAGCGATGGAAGAGGTCTCCGGCCCGGTGGTGGCCATCGCCCTTATCCTGGCGGCGGTTTTTGTCCCGGTGGCCTTTCTCGGCGGCATGGCCGGGGTAATGTACAAACAGTTCGCCGTCACCGTCGCTGTTTCGACCATGCTGTCGGCCTTCGTTGCCCTGTCGCTGACCCCGGCGCTGTGCACCCTGCTGCTGCGCCATAAAGACCCTGACGCCGGACAGCGGGGGGCAGGTCGTTTGTTCGGCGCCTTCAACCGCTGGTTTGAAACGGTCACCGGGGCTTATGGCCGCGGTGTACAGCGGGCGATCAAACGTCTTTTTCTGGCCCTTGGCCTGCTGGCCGTTGTCATCGTTGCGGCCGGTGGCATTATGCAAAAAGTTCCGGGCGCCTTCGTGCCTCCGGAGGATCAAGGGTATTTTCTCGGGACGGTGGTGATGCCGGATGCCTCCTCGTTGAATCGGACCATGGCGGTGAGCGCACAACTACAGAAGATCCTCGATGCCCAGCCGGCAATTGACCGCACCCTGGTGATCAACGGTTACAGCATCCTCACCGGATCCACCCAACCCGATGCGGCACTTTTTGTCGCCGAACTGCTCCCCTGGGAAGAACGGACCAGGCCGGAAATGAGTCTCAAGGCGACCATGCAGGGCGTTATGACCGGGGCCGGCAAGCTGCCCGAGGCGCTGGTGATGGTCTTCAATCCGCCGCCGATCCCCGGACTGGGATCAACCGGAGGGTTCTCCTTCAAACTGCAGGATCGCAGCGGCGGCACCCCCGCCGACCTGGCCAGGGTTGCCGGCGAGCTGATCAGCGAGGCGAATAAACGTCCGGAGCTAGGCCAGGTGTACAGTAAATTCAACCCCCGGACGCCTGCCTACCGCCTTGAGCTCGACCGGGAAAAGGCCAAGAAACTCGGCGTACCGATCAACGATGTGACCATGGCGCTGCAGACCTTTCTCGGCGGCGTCAATGTCAATGACTTCTCGCGCTTTGGCCGCACCTATAAAGTGACCATGCAGGCGGAACCAGAATTCCGCAGTGACATCAATGGAGTCGGCGTTTTTCATGTGCGCAGTGCCGGGGGCAAGATGATTCCTTTATCAACCTTGGTGACACCGGTGTCGGTCGTCTCGCCCAATACCATTGAGCGCTATAACCTGTTCCGGACGGCGGAGATCAGCGGCGAACCGGGGCCCGGTTACAGCTCAGGCGACGCGATCAAGGCCATGGAGCAAACCGCGGCGAAGGTTCTGCCGCCAGGCTATGGGTATGAATGGTCGGGGATCAGTCTGCAGGAAAAGGAATCGGCAGGGCAGGCGCCCGTAGTCTTCGCCCTCGCCCTGACCTTTGTCTTCCTGTTCCTGGCGGCTTTATACGAAAGCTGGTCGGTGCCTTTCGCCATTCTTTTTGCCGTCCCGCTGGGGGTATTCGGGGCGATGAGCGGTTTGTGGCTCACCAGCCAGACCAACAATATCTACGCCCAGATCGGACTCATCCTGCTCATTGGCCTGGCTGCCAAGAATGCCATCCTCATCGTCGAGTTTGCCAAGATGAAGTATGAACAGGGAAATTCGCTGGAAGAGGCGGCCCTGGCCGCCGGTAAGCTGCGATTACGCCCGATTATCATGACCTCGATGGCCTTTCTGCTCGGGGTGATTCCGCTGATCGTCAAGGGCGGTGCCGGCGCTGCGGCCCAGAAGGTCATGGGCATCACCGTATTCTCCGGCATGTTTACCGCAACCTTTATCGCCATCTTCATGGTACCGGTGCTGTATGTTGCTATTGAACGGCTGGTCGGGCGTATTGGCAGAAGGAACGGGAGTGGCGGGAGTAGCGACAAGACAGCGGCAGGAGAGGGGGGACGCCCATGAAAATGCGTCCTGTCTTCAGCAAGGTTATTTGCTTATCGCTGCTGCTTGCTCTGCAGAGCGGCTGTGCTCTGGGGCCGGATTATCAGCGGCCGGACCTGGTGTTACCGGATAATTTTCGCACCGAAGAAAACGGTGTAACGACCGATTCCTTTGGCGATCTATACTGGCAGTCGGTTTATGGCGACCCGGCCGTACAGGGGCTCATCAAAGAGGCGCTGGCGGCCGCCCCGGATATTCTCCTGGCTGAGGCCAGGGTGCGTGAGGCCGAGGCAGTCGCCGGAGTGGTGCGTGCCGATCTTTTTCCGCAGCTGGGCTTGAGTTTCACCACCTCGCCCATTGCCAGGCCGGAGGGCAAACAGCTGGCTTCGAGCTTCACCGGTGGCGCTGCCGTCAGCTGGCAGCTCGATCTCTGGGGTCGCCTGCGCCGCGCCAGTGAGGCGGCCAGGGCCGAGCTCATGGCCACGGAGGATGCGCGCAGAGGGGTGGTCACCTCGCTGATTGCCGATGTCGCCGGTCGTTATTATCAACTGGTAGCCGAACGTGATGCCTATCAGGTGGCAACGCGAACCGCCGCCAACCAGCGTGACGCTCTGCAACTCATTGAGCGGCTGTCCAAAGCCGGTATTGCCACTGATGCCGAAGTGCGGCAGCAGGAAGTTGCCCTGGCGGTAACCGAGGTATCACTGCCCAGTCTGCGTACGCAAATTGCCACTTCGGAGAATGGTTTGTCCATCCTGCTCGGCCGCATTCCTGGCGCTATCACCATCGACATGATATCAGCTCCGGAGATGCCCGAAGCGGTTCCGGCCGGTTTGCCGAGCCGGCTGCTCGAACGCAGGCCCGACGTCCGGGCCGCGGAACAACAGCTTGTCGCCGCCAACGCCAGGGTGGGAGAGGCCAAGGCACGCTTTTTTCCAAACATTTCTCTTACCGGCCTCTTTGGCAGAGTCAGCACGGAGGCAGCTGATGTGCTGACCGGCGGGGCGGCAACGGTCGCTTCGCTTGGCGCCGATGCCCTGCAGCCGCTTTTTGCCGGAAAGTTTTATCGGTATAATTATGCCACCGCCCTGGCCAGGCTGGATCAGGCCGTCATTGTTTATCGCCGGACTGTGCTGCTGGCCCTGGCGGAAGTTGCCACGGCGCTGACCAGTTATCAGGAGGCCGGCGTATTGCTGGCGGTGCAGGAGCGCCGGGTGGCCTCGGCCCGTGAAGCCTTGCGCCTGTCCGAACTGCGCTACCGCTCCGGGGTGGTCAGCTTCATCGAGGTCCTTGACGCCCAGCGGCAGCTCTTTGCCGCCGAAACCGAGCAGGTCGACAGCCTGTTTGAACGTCGCCTGTCCCTCAGCCAAATCTATCTCGCTCTCGGTGGCGGCTGGGAGGAACCGGCTGCGATACAATAAGTGCAGACAGGACCATCTGTCTGCCGCTGTGCATCCTGTCGGTCTCTCCTGATACAACACCAGCCGGCAGCGTTGGCGTCGGAACGCTCTTTTTTAGGAATCCGCACCTGCCGGTGTTGCACAGACCGGCTCCATCAGCGAGGAAGGTATCCAGCCTTGCCGATCCGTCTCATCGGTCACATAGCTGAAATCGCCGTGTCTTTTTTGCGGATAGACCAGTCGACCCTCCTGCAGGGCGCCGATCGACGCCGAGGAGGCAAAGGGCGAGAGAAGCAGCTTGGCATCCGGGGAAATCACTACCGAAGGATTAAAGGAATGATAGCGGAACAGGGTTCCGGCGATGGCCAGGCAGAGGAGCAGGCAGCAGCTTGTCATGACGCCGATGTGCATTGGTCTGGAAAAGCGGTATTTCATCGCTGCCGCCTGAAAAATGGTGAGCAGAATGAGGGAAAGCAACAGCAGAACGGTCCACTGGTTCAGGTTCAACAGGTGCAGGAAGCGCTCTGTCCGGGAAGATTCTTTGGGAAAGAGGCCGTTTTCTTTTTTCACCAGTTGGAGATTGCCGGAGATATCCGGATCCGAGGGGGCAAGCCGCAGGGCCCTTTCATAGTTGAGAACGGCCTGCCCTGGTTGTCCCGAGAGTGCATAGCTGTTGGCCAGATTGTAGAGCAGCGATGGTGAATAACCCGTTGTGGTGATTATCTGCCGGTATTGTTCAATGGCCTGGGTATAATCGCCACGGCTGTACGCCCTATTCGCCTCCTGGAAAAGACTCTCTTCGGCTGTACCACCAAAAAGCGCCGTAGCCGGGAAAAGGACGAGGAGCAGCGGCAGGAAACAAAACAAACGAAAGGCTGCACCGTTCATAATAACTTCTCCAGCTCCATTTTCAGGGTAAGAAAGTAGTCGTGCATTTTTTCGTCACTGAGGGTGGCTCCAGCATAGGCAGCCTCTTCAGCGGCTCGGAAAATTGCAATAAGCGGTGCATCCGCCGGCAGTCGTTTACTGATATCAGCCAGACTGAGCGCCGCCGGTTCGATATGCCACAGCAGGCCGAGCTGGTTCTGGATGGCCGTTCGGCCATGGGTAAGAAAGGCCTTGCCGTCTCCTGCCGCCTGGGCCTGTTCAACTTTTTTCAGGTCATTGTCAAGCAGGAGTTTTTTCTGCCTGTGCAGCTCTTTCTCCGGATGATTGTCGATGTTTTTCTGGCGGAGTTTCAGGACCAAAAGAACCCCCAGGGTGAGCACACAGAGGGCGGCCACCGACAGCAGCCAGCTGCTGGTAACCAGCGGCGCGATGCGATGCGAAGAGCTGCCGATCTCCAGGTGGATCGGTGCCAGTCCGCTAAGCGCCGGCACCGGTCCGGGCTGGCTGGCCGGTGGCTGTGGCGGTTGGCCCAGCGCTGGTGCCTGCAGCGGTTGGCCGATCGTCGGTACGGCCGATTGCCGCAGAGAAATAGCCACCGCCTTGCTGCTTTTGGTGATATACCTTTTTTCCCGGGGGTCAAAATAACTAAAGGAAAGTGGCGGAATGCTCGTTACGGCGCCGCTTTTGGCGACAACGGCTTGTTCAAAAACCTTGCTGCCGGCGGAACCGTCGCCTGTTTTGGCAAAATTTGCCGTGGGTGAGTAGGTTTTCCAGTCGCCATTTTCCGGAAAAACAGGCGCCTCCACCCGGTCAAAATTGCCCGTGCCTACGATTTCCATGGTCAGGGTGATCGGTTCCCCGACCTCTACCTCGACCGGTTTTGCCGTGACATCGAAGTCAAATTCCCCGACGGCGCCGGTAAAGGTATCGGGCTGATTTTCAGAGGGCAGAGGGAGAACATGAAAGACAATCTCCGGGCTCACCGAGACGATCGGCTTGCGCTGCTGACTGCCGAAAAAACTGTCCAGGGCGGGGTCGTTAAAAAAAGCATCGTCAAACAGGCTATTGCCGCCAAAAGGAGAAAGGTTGCGGCGTTTCTGGGGGATGAGCAGGGTCGCCTCAAGGGAAAAACGTATAGCATGTTCGCCGGTTTTTATCCCGGTGAGACTGGTGTCCCAGGTAAGGACATGGTACATCCTGCCATTGAGCGATTCCTCCGTCTGCTGCGGCTTGTCCGGCAGCGGTGACATGACAACGCCGTCGCCATTGAGGGTCGGCAGCGAATTGATATCGGCACGGTAGGCCTGGGTGAAATAGGCTTTTATGGTCAACGGAACGATCTCGCCGGAATAATGGCTGCCGGATTCTTGGGAAATGCGCAGAAAGGCAATTTCGTCTGTTGTCGGCTCGGCCTGGTCGGCATTGCCGGGAGGCTGCTGCCCTGTCGGTGTGACTAGAAACTGCAATGATTCTGTAAAAAACGAGTCGCCACCGGCGGTTACTGTAATCGGCGGAATGGTATATTCTCCGGGTTTCTCCGCCTGGACAAGGTAGTTATGGGAAATTGAGGAAGAGACGGCGCCGTTGACCACGCTGATCCGGCTTGACGAACCACGATTATGCAGCCGAATGCCATCGATTTCCGGCAATGCAATATCGGCATTATGGCTGGTGCCGGTCACCGTTATGGTCAATCTTGCCGCCTTGTCCAGGGGAAATGACTGGTGGCTGAGCGAGGCCTCGACGGAAACCTCGGCAGCAGAGGCGGACAACGTTCCGGGACCAAGGATGCTCAGGCAGAGAGTAAGGATGGCCGGGGCGCAAAAAAATAATCTCGCAAAGGCGCATATGCCGTTTATGGTAAAAAGATGCTGCATGTGTCGTCGTTGCTGTCGCATTACCAGTCTTTATCTAGGTGGTTGCCATTGATTCCGCGATCGGTCGGAACGAAATTCAGTTCGCCTTCCTCATTTTTCAGGGCGTTGAGCAGACTCTCCGCCTCTTCTCTAGTCATCTTGCCGAGTTGCTGTCGCTGTCCATCAGGTTCTGCCTGGTTCGCCTGGTCTGTCGGCTGGTTCTTTTCTTCCGATTCATTTACAGGGACCGGCTGGTCTTCTTTGCCGACACTATTTTCTGCAGCCTGCGGCTTCTCGGGGACATTTTCATTGCCCCCTGCATTCTGCTTCGCCTTTGACTGGTCATCTTCTGCCTGCTGCTGGTTTGTGTCCGACTCGGAGTCACCCTTCTGTTGCTGTTCTTTTTTCTCTCCGTTCTCGTCCTGCTCCTGGTTGTTATCCTTGTCCTGTTGGTCTTGGTGATTCTCTTCGTTCTGCTGTTTTTGCTGCTGTTGTTGCTTTTCCAGCTCCTCCAGCCGCTTCTTGATGATATCGTGGTTGTGCCTGGCATCGGCGTCATCCGGATCGAGCTGCAGGGCCGATTCGAGGGAACGTATCGCCTGTTTCCACTGATTGAGGGTGGTATCAGGATCGGCCTGCTGCACCTCCACACCTTTCTGGTAGTAGCTGTTTCCTCTATTGTAGTAGGCCTTTTTCTGCAGTTCGACGTCATCGCTTTTCAGCGCCTTGGTGAAGGCGTCAATGGCATCATCGAACATATTGTTTTTATAGGTGGCTGTACCGTAATTATAGTACAGCTGTGGATCATTGGGAGCCTTCTGCAATTTTTCCCGGTAAAATTCCGATGCCTGGAGATAGTCTCCCCGAGTAAAGGCTTCCTCGCCTCTGGAACAGGAGGCCTCAGGGGTGATGCCGAGGCTGAGCAGCAGGAGGATCACAGCGACTTCCGTCACTTTTTTTCCTCGCCTGCCGATGCGGCCTATGCGGCCTATGTTTATTAAAAAAGACAGGGAGCGGGTCTTTTTCCTCTCTCCCACAAGCAGCTCAAGAACCACGAATACCAATGCGGCCGCAAGCGGCCATTCGAACCTTTCCAGCGGGACTTTTTGCCGCCGTTCCGCCAGTTCTTCTTTTGGGATAAGGGCGAGTTTCTGTTGATAGATGGTCTCCAAACCTTCCCCGGCCGGCCCAAGGGGAACATACAGACCGTTACTTTTTTCGGCAAGAGCCGAGAGTGTTGTTTCATCCAGTCGGGAGGTGACAAAATTACCCTGCCGGTCTTTGACAAAGCCCTGACCACTTTTGCCTGCCAGCGGAATGAGCTCGCCCTCGCTGGTGCCGACACCAACCGTATAGATGGTCAAGCCTTGTTTGGCGGCCTCTTCCGCGGCCTTCACCGCATCACCCTGCAGATTCTCACCATCGGTTAAGATAATGAGAATTTTATGGTTCGCCGCATTATTCAAGGTCAGGGCCGCCGTGTCGATCACCGCCGCAATATTGGTGCCGCCCCGGGGAATAATGTCTGTTGTCACCGCGGCAAGAGAGTCGGCAAAAGCGCTGTAGTCCAAGGTCAGAGGGCACATCAGGTAGGCGGAACCGGCAAAGGGCATGAGGCCGACCCGGTCCCCCTCCAGCTGTTCGACAAAATCGAGTATCGCCAGATGGGCTCTTCTCAGGCGGTTCGGTTTAATATCCTCGGCCAGCATGCTTTTCGAGGTATCAAGAGCAAAGAGCAGATCAATGCCTTTGCGCTTGATATCCACCCACTGGAAGCCATACTGCGGACGGGCCAGTGCAGCAAAACACATGAAGACCGCCAGCAGCAGAAGAATGTTTTTATATCGCCTCCTGCCCGCCGAGACATTACGGGTCAGCCGGTCGAGGAGCTGATGGGCGGCAAATTTTTCCAGCGCCGCCTGCCTTCTTGTGTGCATGAAGCGAAACAGAATGATCAGGCCGATACAGGCAAGAAGACCGATAACTAACCAGTGCGGCTGGGCGAAGTGCATAATGTATTCTCTCTTAGGGGAGCTTTTTCCGCGACTGAAAGATTTCCAGACCGAGCAGGATTAACGCACCAAGAACACAATAGAAGAACAGCTCCCGGTAGGATTCAAATTTTTTGATGGTTCTCGTTGTTGTCTCCATTTTGTTTATTTCATCATAGATTTTGGCAAGAGAAGCGGTGTCGGTGGCCCGAAAGTAGATGGCCCCGGTTTTTTCGGCCACCTTGGTCAGCGTTTCTTCATCGATATCTACCTTGACCCGCATAAGCCGGCGGCGGCCAAAGTTGTCGGTGACCGGCATAGGGGCTTCGCCACGAGTACCGGCGCCGATGGTATAGGCCTTGATATTCAGTGTCTCCGCGGCTTCGGCGGCAATGAGCGGCGGGACGCGGCCGGCATTGTTCATCCCGTCGGTGAGCAGGATCAAAATTCGCGATTTAGCCTTTCTGTCTCTCAGTCGATTGGTGCCGCTGCCGATGGCCGAACCGATGGCCGTACCGTCCTCGATCATGCCTATTTGCAGTGATTCCAGTCTTTTTCGCAACCAGCTGTGGTCAAGGGTCAGGGGGCTGACCAGGTAGGGACGGCCGGCAAAGGCCAGCAGGCCGATCCGGTCATTGGGCCGTTGTTCAATGAATTCATCAACCACTTTTTTCACCACTTCGAGCCGGTTGGCAGGTCGGCCGCCGAGGGTGAAATCCATCGCCTCCATGGACCCGGAAACGTCGACCGCCAGCAGGATATCGATGCCGCTGGCCTCAATTTCCGTGGTGCTGCTGCCGAGCTGCGGCCGGGCCAAGGCCAGGATGAGAAGAAAGAGCACGACCAGGCGAAGGAGGAAGTGGAGGGTACCTGGTCGTGTCTTTCTCGCTCCGGCAAGAGATGCGGCGAGGGAGGTGGTTGAGAACAGCAGTGCCGGGGCGCCGCCGGGTCGGCCATACAAAAAGGCCAGCAGGGGCAGCAGAGTGAGCAGCCAGAGCAGTTCGGGGTGGAGAAACCTCATGACCGACCTCGCGTATATTGTGCCGCCGGTTGCGGCGACTTCCGCGGCTTCGTTGATTTTGCCGAGCTCGGCGGCGGTGTTGTCTTCTGCACAAAATTGGTCACGGCGGCTTCCATCTGTTCGAGATTGTCAAGCTGCGGCAGATGGTGGGCAAATTTGGCCATGTCCGCCTGTTCAAGGCAATCCTGCAGAGCAGTTTTATAGGTCCGCAGCGGCGAGCTGTCGCCGACACCGGTCAGGCTGTGGAGGAACTCCCGAGTGGTCTGCCGGGTCGACTGGATGGCAAAACGTGACTCGATATAGCTGCGCAGGATCTGGCTGACCCGGTCCATGTAGAACAGTCCCTGTGTCGCATTGCGCAGACTTTTCGCCTCGGCAAGCTCGAGCAGGGCTCGCTCCCAGGGCGGTATGGCCGGCTGCACCGAGGTATCTTTTCTGCGCAGATACCAAAGGAGTGCGGCAATGGCTAGCAGGAGCAGGCCAACGACGCCGGCAATGAGCAGATAGGGCGGGTGTTCGGCGATAGGCACCGGTCCATGAATGTCGTGTAACAAGCTCCCTCTGTTCACGACGCCCTCCCTTTCCGTGCACTGAAAAAACTGAGCAGCGCCGGGAGATACGAGGTGTCGGTGAAGAGATCGAGGCGGTCAATGCCCGCCGAGCGCAGGGCTTTCTGCACCATTTTTTGTCTGACCCCGGCCATGGCCTGATACTGTTGCCTGATCGTTGGGTCCGAGGTGTTCAGATCGACCTGCTCGCCGCTTTCGGCGTCTTCAAGAGTGATCCAGCCAACATCGGGAAGCTCGAATTCCCGTGGGTCGGAGACGATCATGGCGATCAGGTCATGCCGCCGGTTGCTGATCTGCAGTTTCGGCTGCAGCTCCTTGAGATCCTCGTCAAAACTATTCGGCAGGCAGAAATCGGAGATGAGAAAGGCGATGCATTTCCTCTTGATGACCCGGCTGGTAAAATCGAGGGGGACCTTCAGGTCGGTTTTTCGGCCTTTGGCCTCGAAAAAAAGTATTTCCCGGATGATGCGTAAGATGTGGCCCCGCCCTTTTTTCGGTGGAATGTACAGTTCGACGGCATCGGTAAAGAGGATAAGTCCGACCTTGTCGTTGTTGCGAACCGCCGAAAAAGCCAGCACCGAGCCCAGTTCGGCCATCATCTCCCGTTTCGAGCTGTTGACCGAACCAAAGTCACCGGAACCGCTGATGTCGATCATCAGCATGATGGTCATTTCCCGTTCTTCGGTGAATTTCTTGATGTGCGGCACGCCGGTGCGGGCGGTGACATTCCAGTCGATGGTGCGGATATCATCCCCCGGCACATATTCACGGACCTCGTCAAAGTTCATGCCGCGGCCCTTGAAAACCGACTGATAGCTGCCGGCCAGGCTGTCGTTGACCAAGCGGTTGGTGCGCACCTCGATCTGGCGGACTTTTTTGAGGATTTCCCGGGTGAGCAGTGTATCCATGGTCATATCCCCGGCAATCAGGGCACCGGAACCGTATCGAGGATTTTCCTGATGATATCCTCGCTGCTGATCCCTTCGGCCTCGGCCTCGTAGCTGATGCGCAACCGGTGGCGCATGACATCGATGACCGAGGCCTTGACATCATCCGGCGTAACATAGCCCCTGCCGGCCAGGAAGGCCAGGCAGCGGGAGACCGATTTGAGATTGATGGTCGCCCGCGGCGAGGCGCCGGTCTCGATATATTCTTTCAGTTCCAGCTGGAAGGTCTGCGGTTCGCGGGTGGCATAGACCAGGGAGACAATATAATCCTTGATCTTGTCATCCATATAGATGGTGTTGATGACCTTTCTGGCGGCGAGGATATCACCGGGATCGGTAACCGGGGTGACCAGCCTGTCGGTGTCGGTCTGGTCATACCTTTCAAGAATCTTTCGCTCCTCGGTTCTGCTCGGATAGCCGACGACCACCTTGAGCATGAACCGGTCGACCTGGGCCTCGGGCAGCGGATAGGTGCCTTCCTGTTCGATGGGGTTCTGCGTGGCCAGGACGAGGAACAACTCGGGCAACTGGAAGGTCCTGTCGCCGATGGTCACCTGTTTTTCCTGCATGGCCTCGAGAAGCGCCGACTGCACTTTGGCCGGTGCCCGGTTTATTTCATCGGCGAGAATGAGCGAGGAGAAGATCGGGCCCTGCTTCATCTCAAAGGTTGTCTGCTGTGGATTGTAAATCTGCGTGCCGATGATGTCAGCGGGCAGCATGTCCGGGGTGAACTGGATTCGTCTAAAGTCGGTCTGAATTGCCCTGGCCAGGGTTTTTACCGCCAGGGTCTTGGCCAGGCCGGGCAGCCCTTCCAGGAGGATATGTCCCCCGGTGAGCAGGCCGATCAGCAACCGTTCGATCAGATGTTCCTGACCGATGATCACCTTGGAGAGTTCATATTTGAGCGGGGCGATCCAGCGCGAGCTCTCCTTGACCGTCTCATTGATCCTCTGGATGGAACTGTAGACATCGGTGGTTGACGGTGATTCCACCGAAGCTGATGGCGGATCTGTCGTGAGGGTGAACTGCGGGGATTTGTCGTACATGTGGATACGTCCTCAAAGCTGCTGGAAAAAGGGATTGTTGTATCGATGACTGGGATGGGAACAGTATATCGAGAGAACATTACCGGAGTGTTGCATGAATATTACAAAGCGGTAATGTTTGGCGCAGCTGGGACCACCTTGCCTGGCACTCGAGGGGTTGCAGACCTTTGTGGTCAATTGAATTGCTCTCAGTCGACCTCGTTGTCCTTAGCTACATTCGGCAAAGTTTGCTTTTTTCGGTAAACCATGCCGTTAAATCTGGCGACAATCTGGCCCTGTTCGTCGGTGACCAGGACATCGTAGGAACTTAATCGTTTCGGCTCGTCCAGTTCTGTCGCCGTGGCGTAAAGGGTGCCTGACGAGACACCTTTTAAAAAGGAGATATTGACATTGATCGCCAGCGCCAGCTGGCCATGGCTGTTCGATGCCACTTCAAAAGCCAGATCGGCAAGGGTGAAGAGAGCGCCGCCCTGGACAACGTTGGCCGCATTCAGGTGTTTGTCCTCGATGTGCAGACGCGCCCGGCAATACCCCGTGCGCACCTCGACTATTTCAATACCGGTAAGTGCGGCATATCGATCCTGGGAAAAGATATTTCGTGCTGTGGCTGTATCCATGATGTTATCGTAGTTTTCTGTCGTTTGTGCTGCGCTTGCCAGGGGGATTGAATTACCGGATTCCGGACACTTACAGCCAGTCTGTCAGAGAAAGACCGACACCAATTTTGTTGACATAATTATTGTAATCAATAAGGCTTTCGCCATACCCGGTGAAATATTGCACATACCCTTTCACATACGGATAATTAAAGAGTGGGAAACTCCAGCTCAGTTCAACCGCACCATGGTCAAAGCCTGACTCAATACTGTTTCGTGACATTACACTGAACACATGTTCCTTGTATTTATAAATGGCACGAATCTCTCCATGGCCTAAAAAATCAGTGATGTCGCGGTTATCGTCATCATCGGCATCCTCTTGAATTCTATACCATGGTTTCAAACTGAGTGCCAGATTGCCCCGTTCAATAATAAAATTGGCATAGATTCTGTTCCAGCTTCGTGACAGTTCGCCCCCACGACCATTTGATTGATGAACAATGCCGAGTATATTCGATGTATTGGTAAAGCCCCACAGTTCCCATCGGGGGTTGAACTGCACCCATCCTTCCGGTTCATGGTTGGTTTCCCTGAAGGGAGATGAATTATCATCATTGTACACTTGCCAGAAAGAATGGTTTGTGTAGGCGGCGTAGACATCCATCGTATTAAACAGGTTGACCGCCAAAGGAAATTTGGCACTTACCTGGAACTGTGCTTCGGTATCATCTGCTTCAAGAGATTGATCGTTGGCCACACCCTGGAAAAATCTCGAATCATACCCATGGGTGTTATAAGCCCCTAGTAAAATATAATTCGGTTTATGGGTCATCAAGGTAAATGGCTGGAGGACATTTTCCTTGTCTTGTCTTACCCGCTCGGAGGCGACTGAGGTTTCTTGGTCCTGTGTGGTATAGGTGCCATCTTGCAGTTGTTTCTGACACTCTAAGCGTAATTCTCCTATCGTTGTTGCATCGCTTACCTGCTGCATCTTTTCCGTCATACATTCGGCCAGATCCATCGCCTGGCTTGCTTGAGGCATGGTAATTCCTGTGAGCAGCAGGCAAAAGACAGCCTTGCCGAGGAAAGGTCTTTTTGTCATAAAATTATTCCTTTGGTGGTCATTTGTTATGTACATGCGGTCTTTTTTTTTGATTGCCTCCGGTGTGCCTGCTCGAGACACCGTCACCTCGACCATACCTGTTTAAGGCAATTATGTCTTTAAAAGTAAGCGATGCCATCAGCCGAAGGTTAAAAAGATCGCATAAAATTGCCAGGAGAAGGACTTTTTTTGATTAATGATTATTTTTTCTCGTAAAATTGACGTAAAGCAGTCACGAAGTCAAAAAAATCCACACCGTTCTACCTGGACATTGAGAGATTCAGTGCCCAGGTCATGCTCCACTCCTGTCTCATGGCAGGAGTCCTTCGTCCAATTACCATAATTGAGGTGCAGATTATGAAAACGCAAATTGTAACAGCAATACCCCAGAGAGTAAAGTACATGTCACGCCTTGGTCTGACGATAATTCTTGCTGCCCTGGTCTTGACCTTCCCCCGGATATCGGCGGCCGCCACTGCGGCGGAAATCAATCGTGACGCAGATATCGCCTTGGAAAAACTGTACCAGACGACTCCGGCCGCAAAAAACATGGCCGGAGTGGCCAAAGGAATTCTGGTGTTTCCCAACATCATCAAAGCAGGGTTGGTCGTTGGTGGTCAGTACGGTGAGGGGGTGCTTCGAGTTGGGGGAGAGTCGGCGGGATACTACAAGTCAGTTGCTGCGTCCTATGGTTTGCAGGCCGGCGCACAGACTTTTGGTTATGCCTTGTTCTTTATCGACGATGAGAGTCTGCAATACCTCAAAACAAGTCAAGGGTGGGAAATCGGTGTTGGTCCGACCATTGTCGTGGTGGATGAAGGGGCCGCTCGTTCGCTTTCTTCGAGCACAGTTCAATCAGGAATTTATGCCTTCTTTTTCGATCAGAAAGGGCTGATGGCAGGTCTGAGTATTGAAGGGAGCAAGATAACTCCGTTTGTGCCTGGTCAATAATAAGACAAAGAAAAGACTGATCCCTTGCAACCTTGCACAGCAAAACCATCATCACAGATGCGGCAGGACCTGCAAAGAGCCATGGATAAGGTTGACGCTACCCTGTAGCTTGCCGATCAGGTCGACCGGCATAGACAATACCGCTAAGAAGCAGCGCGCTGCCCATCAAGGTAATCGAGTTAGGGACTTCCTGAAAAATGAGCAATGCCAGCAAGGTCGCACCAATGGGTTCGGCAATGACGACCACCGAGACAGAAGCGGCGGACAGGTAGCCCAGCGCCCAGTTATATGAAGAGTGGCCGATCAGTTGAGGGAAAACGGCCATGAGTATCATGAGCAGATAGGCGGTGACCGAATAGCCAAAAAGACCGTGTCCGCTCGCCAGGGCCATGATGACAAGAAAGAAGGCAGCAGTGGAATAGACGACGGCAGTATAACTGAGCAGTGACATGCCATGTCGCAGTCGACGGCCAATGATCAGGTAGGCGGAAGCCGCAACAGCGCCAATGAGCGCCAATCCATTACCCAAAAGTGGGTTCGGCTGGTTGGTGAACTGGGTAAGACTGAATTGGAGCCGGCCATCCAGCACGGCCACCACATCAGCCAGACCAATCACCAGACTGCCGAGCATCGCCAGAGCGATACCTAGCTTCAAGGCCCGCGACAAGTGTTCGTGCAACAGAAAAGGCGCGGCCAGTCCAACCCATAGTGGCGAGGTGGTGACCAGAACCGTCGAACTCGCCACCGACGTATAGGCGAGTGAACTGATCCAGGCGGCAAAATGCACTGCGAGCATAAAACCGGAGAGCAGCGCCAGCAGCCAGGCGGAGCCGGACATCCGGCGCAGTTCAGCGCGCCGTCTCGTCAGCGCCAGCGGCAATAAAACCGCCGAAGCCAGGGTGAGCCGCCATGCGGCAATGACCAGCGAAGGCATATCCTGCCCCTGGGCCAGACGAACCAGAATGGATCCCGACGAAATGCCCAGCACACCGATAAGGAGGACAACCCCTGGGGAGAAGTGCGGTGACACGGCAGTTTTCATTCTTCCTGCATTGACTTGGTAAAAATGCGTCTCATCGACTCCTCAAGGTGTGACGGCGGTATCTGATAACTCGTTCATCAGATCGGTAAAATCGTTATACGTGGCGGACATGTCGTTAAATGCCTTTGTCGCTCCGGGCAGGTCTTCTTCCTGTGCACTTTCAGTGAAATCAAGCGAGGAAAGTTTAAGGGCGCCCGAAAGCGTTGCGATCTTTTCTTTCGTCACAAGCTCAACCTCGTCCTGAATGTGGGAAGGGATTTTCTCTGCCAGGGTACTGATAAGTTTACCGTCTTCGGCGGCTCGCCTGAGGTTTTTCCCTTCATTGAGGACGCCTTGAATTCTGATGAGGGAATTGTCAACCAGGGTCAGGGTTTGGTTAATATCCATAACGGTCCTGTAGAGGCCGTAGGCAACGTAAACGGCACACCCGTGGAGAAAGAGAACTGCCATCAGCAAAAAAACGCATTTGTGAAATGATTGCATAGACGATACCTGTAAAAGAATGGAATACCCTGCTGAAAAAGTAACAAGAAAAATCTGTTCCCGTCATGCCCTCGGATACAGGAGGAGCTTGTGGGGTATAGCGTTGTCAATCTTTATCCTTGAAATTGAGGGCATATGTCAAGGATAAAGATTTTACTCCGTCCACTGTGCTGACAAGGACAAAAAGTGATTATATTACTTCACTGATAAGCAAGGCAATCGCTCCATAAGACACTCCACATGATATTTTTCAATCGGCATATTTGGGGGTAACCATGACACAGAACAGCATGGCAGTCTGGCCGGGAAATCCTTACCCGTTAGGCGCGACCTGGAACGGCGAGGGCGTCAATTTTGCTCTTTTTTCCGAGTGTGCCGAAAAAGTAGAACTCTGCCTGTTTGACCACCAGGGCCGTAAAGAGGTCGAACGCATCCACCTGGCCTGGCAGACTGATCAGGTTTGGCACTGTTACCTGCCCGAGGCGCGGCCCGGTCTTCTCTACGGCTACCGGGTCCACGGGCCTTATGAGCCAAAGAACGGTCTGCGTTTTAACTCGGCGAAGCTGCTCCTTGATCCTTATTGCAAGGCTATTTTCGGCCGGCTGCGGTGGCATGATTCTCTTTTCGGCTATCAGATCGGCAGTAGTCTGGCCGATCTTTCCCGCAACCGGGCGAACAGTGCCCCCTATATGCCCAAATGTCAGGTGATCGATCCGGCTTTTACCTGGGGCAACGACCGACCACCTGCCATCTCCTGGTATGAAACAATCATTTATGAGCTGCATGTCAAGGGTTTTACCTGGCTGCATCCGCTTGTTCCCAAGGGATTGCGAGGTACCTACGCCGGACTGTGCTCTGCCCCGGTGGTCGATTACCTCAAACGTCTCGGGGTGACAGCGATTGAACTCATGCCGGTGCATGCCTTTGTCGATGAACGCCATCTGGCGGACAAAGGCCTGACTAACTACTGGGGCTATAACTCCATCGGCTTCTTTGTCCCGGATGGGCGATATTCGGCCTACGGCCAGATCAACGAGTTCAAAACCATGGTGAAGACCCTCCACTCCGCCGGCATCGAGGTCATTCTCGATGTGGTATACAACCACACCGCCGAGGGCAATCATCTGGGACCGACCCTCTCTTTTCGCGGCATCGACAACCTGGCCTATTACCGGGTAGTGGCGGATGATACCCGCTACTATATGGATTTCACCGGCTGCGGTAATACCCTGAATATGCAGCATCCACGGGTGCTGCAGCTGATCATGGACAGCCTGCGCTACTGGGTGCTGGAGATGCACGTCGACGGCTTCCGTTTCGACCTGGCTTCGGCGCTGGCCCGGGAGCTCTATGAGGTGGACCGTCTGGGCGCCTTTTTCGACATCATCCACCAGGATCCGGTGCTCTCCCAGGTCAAACTGATCGCCGAGCCGTGGGATCTCGGCGAGGGAGGCTATCAGGTTGGTAACTTTCCGGTAGGCTGGACGGAATGGAACGGCAAATACCGCGATACTGTACGGTCCTACTGGAAAGGCGAAGGAGGTACGATCGGCGAGTTTGCCCATCGGCTGACCGGCTCCAGTGATCTTTACGAACGAGGAGGCAGACGCCCCTGTGCGAGCATCAATTTTGTCACCTGCCATGATGGGTTTACGCTGCACGATCTGGTGAGCTACAACGAGAAGCATAACGAGGCCAATCTTGAAAATAACCAGGATGGTGAATCAAACAACCGCAGCTGGAACTGCGGCAGCGAGGGTCCAAGCGATGATCCACAGATCAACTTGTGCAGATCCCGTCAGAAAAGAAACTTCATCGCCAGCCTCTTCCTGTCCCAGGGGGTGCCCATGCTCCTGGCCGGGGACGAGATAGGCCGGACCCAGCAAGGCAACAACAACACCTATTGCCAGGATAATGCCTTAAGCTGGATTGACTGGACGCTGGATGACGAACAGCAGGAACTGTTTGAATTCGTCCAGCGCCTGATCGCCCTGCGCAAGAAGCATCACGTGTTTCGCCGCCGATATTTTTTCCAGGGTCGTCTCATCAAGGGTGCCGGCGTCAGGGACATTGTCTGGCTGACCCCAGGGAACAAGGAAATGACCGACGAGGAATGGCAACATTCCTTTGCCCGCTGCCTGGGGCTCTATCTGGCCGGTGATGCTCTTGACGAGCAGGATGAAAAAGGCAATGCTGTCGTCGACAACCGATTTCTCCTGCTGGTCAACGCCCACGAAGAACCCATTTCTTTTATCCTTCCGGATTTTCTCCCTGTAACCAGCTGGCATCTCCTCCTCGATACCAGCCGGTCAAAAGGTGAACCGGGAGAAAAACGCATCTGGGAGGCCAAGGCCAGTTACCCGCTGCTCGAACGTTCCCTGGTACTTCTGGTGGAATCCCAGGGGTGGAAAGAGGAACTTCATGTAACCCTGGAGTGAGCATCTTTCTATAGGAAGTAGCACGCTTGTTGGTGCAAGGCGAAACCCGATCGGTTTATATTAGAGCGCGACCGCCCTACCAAAAGGAACGTGCGCGCTCGGCGGTTGTTTCCGGTGACGAAAAGGTAGCCATATCGCCGAGCATCACTTCGAAGCCGGTAAAATCACTGCGTGCCCAGGGAGCGTAGTTACTGCGAACGGTGAGAACAACCCGGATTTCCAGATGGTCCGAGCCGTCTTCCAGAAGAAGCATGCCAAAATTGTAGCCGTTGCGACCGAGGCTGCGGTAGAAGTTCTGGGTATTCAGCACGCCTCTTGCCAGGGTCTGCCAATGTTCGTCGGTCATGTGCCGGACGGAACATATCCCCGGCAGAATACCCCAGATTTCAAAAAATCCTTCGGGGGCAAAGGCGGCGAGCCATTGCCACGGGCCGGCTGCATCGATGATTCGCCGACCGTCCTGTTGTTCATACTGCAGGTAGTCGGCATACAGGCGAATGCGGTGTTTCTGGTGGTATTCGGCTGCGCGGCGGCCAAGAAACCGTTGAAAGTTGGCGGGTATTCGGTCGGCTTGTACCTGAAGATGGGGGTGGAGCAGCGATCCACCCGCCGAGGGAAGGTGATTCTGGGTGATTGCCATGAAAACGGCGGCGGGATCATGGGCCAAAACATGCAGCAGGTAGTCGCGGCAATTGAGAAAGCTGTCCACATAAGATTGCCGGGATGCCGAGCCGATCTCGACAAAATGCTCGTTGTCGAAAAGGCTCACCGCTGAATATCGGCCGTAGGGAAAGAGGTTGGGGAAAAGTGTTGATGTGCCTCTGGTCATCCTTTTTTCCGGGTATAAATCGGCCGCGAGTCGAGGGGTTGCCGTGGCCAGCCGAGCCGCACAGAAAGGGCATTGGTCGCGGTCCGCAGCAAAAGGGGGGGGTGGAGGCAGGGACTCCGTCCCGGGTTCGCGTTCTTCGCCACGGCTATAGGTTATCCTGCAGGTGCGGCCGGTGATGGGGTGAACACGGATATCAATGGGGCGATCGGCAGGCTCACCGTTCGGCAGTACGATCCGGGAATGAAACATTTCCTGGGTAAACGTCAACATTGATGTCCTCCTCTTGTTGTTTTTCCGCAGTCAAGACTGGAATGACGGTACAGGCAAGCCCAAGAGCCATCAGCAGCCGCAAGATTGAGATTGCGGCAAGCGAAAAATCGGCCTTTCCTGGCCCTCTGACTGTCAGCGATCTCCCGTCATGCCGAATTCGATCGGCGCCTTGACGTAGAAAATATCAACCCCTTCCTCTTTCAAGCGGGCAAACAGACGATCGGCATCAGCCTCGCTGACCGCCATGGTAACCTGAATCGGCTGGTCCGCCAGATCAAAAAAATGCACGGAACGTAATTTTCCATCATGGCCGAAACCTTCCGCTGCCGGAATCAGTGTTGCGCCGCTGATGCCGATTTTATGGGCTTCTTCCAGCAACCAGTGAGCGACGGGAGTTTTATGATGTTTTCGGTCCTGCTGGGTAAAAAAAGTGAGTTGATAGCCCTGCATGGTCTTCGCCTCCAATTCAGATTCGTTTAAAAAGAGCAATGCTGGCGATGCCGAGTATGGTCATGAGCAGCGAGCCGCCGACATGGGTCGATATGGCGATGCCCGCATAGAGAAACCTGTCCTGCTGAATCAAGGTGGTGATTTCGGCGGAAAAGGTCGAGAAGGTGGTGAGTCCGCCGAGAAAACCGGTGATTAGGAAAAGTCGCCATTCCGGCGAAAGCTCCGGATGCCCGGCGAAAAAGGCTATGGCCAGACCGATCAGATATCCGCCAAGCAGATTGGCCGCCAGTGTGCCGGGTGGTATGGCGGGGAACAACGAGTTTAAGGAAAGTCCGAGCAGCCAGCGCATCACCGCGCCGATCGATGCACCAAGACTGATAGCCAGAATGGATTGCAGCATACGCCACTCCTCTATGCAATATTTTTGATCCGGACAGGAAGAATCTAGAACCGGTGCACCAGCAGCGATAAAAAAAACTCCCGCCCCTTAAAACTAAAGAGCAGGAGTCATCAGCATTGTCAGAAAAAGCGGTTAATGGCGAACCCCATCACCTTTGTATATCCTATGAAAAAAGAGTAGCTGAATTGAAATATCGCGTCAACAGGAAATGTTGGCTGAGTTGCTCTTGATTGCATGAAAAAAGAAGGGCCTCCTGTCAAAGCCCTTCTTTTTTTTTGTACTGCAACCGTCCGAAAAATATTTAGGATTATGGTTGAACGGGTTTTTTATGGGTAGCCCGCATGGATGCGGCCAGATGCTTGATTTCACCCAA
>NZ_BAAHYZ010000021.1:0-90899 GCF_054657295.1 Desulfocastanea catecholica | reverse complement strand
AGATACCGCGTCCCCGGATAATTGGATATTGGAGCTGAAACGCTTTTGTACGAAGCGAACAATACTGAAGAGCCTTGTGCGGGAAAACCGCACGCAGGGATCTCTGAGGGGGCGGTCGGGTAACTGGCCGTCCTACCTCGATGCTTTCTCTTGGCAAGCCTTGAGCTTGAAGCACATTCAAAGTTTAAGGTGTTGCGCCGATTTCCCTATGCAACGCATTCGATCATACCCAGGCATTTTTGCGGCGTCACTTTGTCAAGCCATTCCCCGGGGTTGATCTGAATGCTTTTGTCTGGGTTTGTTGGCACTTTGGCAATATGCTTGAGAATCTCGACCCAGTCAGTACAAACCGGCTCTTCCTGTGTACTATTGACCATGGTGATGTAGGTTGACCGGATGAATTTCTCCAAGGGTTCACTTGCCGTTTCATGCCCGTTCTCAAACCTTGAGAGTGTTGATGGATCTATCGACAGGACCGTAGCGAACTCAGAAGCTTTCAGCCTCATTTCTTTTCGCAGGAACCGAATCTCTTTTCCAGACAATCGCTCCTTCTGGCAGCAGAGGCTTATACCGATGACCTGGTGCAGTTGTTTGATCTTGGGGATCGACACATATACTTCGCCGCACTGATGGCATTTGTACTGTGGAATACCGAAGATGACAACGTTATCCAAGCCGCAAGTGTCGTACTTGTATGGCTGATCCTTTATAACTTCCATCGCCGTATTGCATTGATAACATTTCATAATCAGGCCTCTTTCAGAAAGCTGTCACAATTATTTGCGTGTCTCGGCTCACAATTGCTGTAACGACACGGCCAGACTGACCTTCTATGTCATCGCCTTTGATTCGGTACTTCCAGTTGCCTCTGACTTGATCGAATTGCTTTTCCTCAACTTCACCATATTCAAGAATGTGGATCACATCGGCAGCCGTAAAGTTGCCATTACGCATTTCCTCCCGTGCATGTGAGGTGAATATTACGTGCCCATATTCAAGAATGTCTCTGATCAGTACCAAAGCGTCAGGGGCCGACAGCTCTATTGTGGAATCGAATTGGGGCATATTCAATTATAAGCACGTAGTTGAGATATGATCAAGATTTTTGCTTCATGCAGTCTACCCCAACGTCAGGCCGTGTTCAACATTTTTCGAATTCCGTTGATTGAAGATAGTTTGTTTTGTACCTGTGCCATCGGAGGAAATGGTGATATATTATCTCAAAACTTTGCCACACAAAGTGAAATAAACATTCAATGTTTCAAACCGGCTTGCGACAGGCAAAAACGTAGAACCTCTAATTTACTAAGGCCTTCAGGGGAAGAAGACATGGCCAGAGCACCTTGTAATCGATTTGTTTTCCCTGCATAGAGATTACAGAAGGCAATATCAACCGTTCGAGCAAGACTGTAAGTTAAGCTTCCTGAAAAGATCAACTGTGTACAGGCCTTTTATAGCAAGGAGAAATGGTGAACCAAACAATACTCCAGAAAAAAATTTACGGCGGTTCCATCGAATCGCGATTGGCCTTTGGCCTCTTGCTTTTCAAAAAAATTGGCAAACCCTTTGCCGAGCTTACTAGTGTTTCAGTAGCCCTTGCTCGTATGCGAACTCAGGAAAGTGACTTAGCCGCTCATATGCAGTCTCTCATGCTCGGCAAAGTTTGTTCTTCCTGTGCTGCCTCCGACAGTGGAGGTTGCTGCAGCAGGTACATGGCTGGTGAGACAGATAGTCTACAAATACTCATAAACATGATGGCGGGAGTTGATGTCGCCCAGGTCAATTATAGCCCTGCAGAATGCTGCTATCTTGGTGCGGCAACTGGCTGCATTTTTAATTTTAAGCCTATGTTTTGCCTCAACTACAATTGCAGCAGCATCAAAGTGCAAGCGAACGGTTCCGGATTGCGGCAACTGGAGAAGTTTGCTGCAGTATTGCTTGGCAGTCAATATGATCTCGAAATGCACCTCTTTCGTCTTCTGAGTACCCATGAATCTCTGCAAAAGGAAATCCTCGATTTACAAGTAGAAGAGTGAATATTCTGTATTAATAGAGGTAATAAAGAAAATTCTCAAGACTTGTAGAGGCAAGCTCAACCTATTTCATCGAATAGGATAACTAATCTTAAGCCCAAGTAGAAAAACAGTGTCTAAGTGTCTGAGAAAAGAATTTTTAATTAAAAAATTTTGGTAACTACACTCCCCCCTAAAAAAACAAGAAAAATCACAAAAAAAAGCTTGACAGGTTTTTGGCGTACAAAAAATAAAAAAAATTAAGTTGGTCTTTTTTCTTTCAGGGGACCGTTGATTGGTGTGGTTGTTTTACCCACACCAATCTATTTAAACTACTGCTTAACTACTTCTTTCAAGGCTATTTCATAGAGCGTGCCTCGGTGGTCTAAATTACTGCATGATTTTCGTCCACCATGATCTTCAATAATTTCTTTTGCTATTGCCAGGCTTAATCCTGTTCCTTGTCTGTGGTGGAGAAGGTCGGGGATACACAGTCCATCAAACACTCTTCCGGACAGGGACGGTTCAATACCGGGTCCCTGATTAGTTTCGTGAATATAAACATCAGATGCATCTTTCCAGCATTTGATCGTTAGAAAACCTTTTCATATGAGTTTTTGTAAGCATTATTAATAATATAGACAAACGATTCCTTCAGAACGTTCCAGTCCGCCACAAACTCTATTGTATCATCACAATCACAGTTTACCATTACCCCGTGGATATCATAGAAAGCCAAATCTTTGATTATACTATTAATTACTAAAAAAAAGGCTTGGGAGACAATTTTTTTCTAGGCCATTTTTAACGGATAAATATCTGGTTATCTTTCCCACCAGGTCTTGAATCTTTACCCCTGAATGGAGCACCAAAGCTAAATATGCCTTAGCCCTTTCAGGGAGGCCATTTATTTCCCTAGGAGATCGCTGCCTAAAATATTTCCATTAAGTGGTGTTCTTGTTCCGTGATTTATAATATTCAATGTTGTTGTTTTAAGGATATCTAGTCATCATCAAAAACATATAAAACACTGTGCACCTGAAACGGCAAAAGCGCACAGCTTTTGGTTACTTTTTTTTCTGGATTAACGTTACTCATTATCAGCAACTGCCGGGTAATCAATAATGTAATGTAATCCTTTCGATTCTTTTCTCTTTAGGGAGGCATCAATAATAAGAGACGCAACGAGAGAAATATTTCTCAGCTCCAGCATGTTAGGTGTTACTCTATATCTGCCGAGGATTTCATCAATCTCTTTCCTGACCTCAGCTATTCTCTGCTTGGCGACCAGTAAACGAGATTCTTTTCTGACAATTCCGACATAATTCCACATTACCCTTCTAATTATATCCCAATTGTGATTGATCAATATTTCCTCGTCAATCTGTTCTTTCTCGTTTTTCGGATAGTCAACTACCTGTGCGGTCGGTTCTTTTTTCAAGGAATCCCATTTTTTCTCGCAATATCTGAAAACATTCTCTGCAAAGACAACGGCCTCAAGCAGACTATTGCTCGCCAGTCTATTTGCTCCATGTAGTCCGGTGCAGGACGTCTCTCCCAAGGCGAAAAGATTTTCAATGGTTGTTCGACCGTGGATATCGGTAGTTACCCCCCCACACAAATAATGTGCTGCAGGAACGACGGGAATAGGCTGTTGAGATATATCGATACCGAGAGACAAACACTTTTCAAAAATAGTCGGAAATCTTTGTTGTAGAAACTCCCTTTTTTTGTGGCTTATGTCGAGATACACACAATCACAACCTGTTTTTTTCATTTCAGTATCGATCGCCCTGGCAACTTTATCTCGAGTGGCCAACTCCATTTTTTCAGGCTCGTATTTTTCCATAAATCTTTGGTTCTCTTTATTCAAGAGCAGGGCGCCTTCTCCACGTACTGCTTCGGAAATAAGGAAATTTTTCGCCTGGTGATGATACAAACATGTAGGATGGAATTGGACAAATTCCATATTATCTGTTTTGGCCCCCGCACGACATGCGACAGCAATGCCATCACCGGTAGCAATATCCGGATTACTTGTATAAAGATACACTTTTCCGGCACCTCCCGTGCATAGCACCACCACCTTGGCGAGAAACGACTTTACTTCGCCATCCTCATCGATAACATATGCCCCGATACATTTTTTTTGACCACCATCGCCTTCTCTCCCTGTAACATCCACAGTGATCAAATCTACGCACATGTGATTTTCATAGAGGTTTATTGACTTCACCTTACCAACATTCTCAATCAAGGCCCTCTCAATCTCCTTTCCTGTCAAGTCATACGCATGGGCAACTCTTCTTTTTGAATGTCCACCCTCTCTGCCTAAGCTCAGTCGCCCATCTTTTTCTTTGACGAAAGCAACACCCATGTCGACAAGCTCACGAACTCTTGCCGGTCCATTTTCGACCACCATGCGAACTACGCCTTCATCACACAGACCGGCTCCTGCCTGCAGGGTATCCTGTATATGCTCCGCAAAACTATCTTCGGAACCAAGAACTGCGGCTATGCCGCCCTGAGCAAGATTTGTGGCGGTATCAACTTCTTCTTTTTTCGTGACAACATTCACCGATCCCAACCTCGAAGCCTTCAGGGCAAACGACAAACCCGCAATACCACTCCCAACAACCAAAAAGTCTGATTCCATCACCCATCTCCCGAAAAGAATGTTTCACGTGAAACACTAAAAATTATCAAACCCCAGAAAAACCTAAATTCTTTTTACATAAAAATGCAAGTAACTTATGTGAATTAAACAAAAAAGAACATATTTCTCTAGAAAATGAAAATTTATCGAGATATATTTGCCTGAAACGTTTAGTTTGTGCGTATTAAAATTTTTCTTTGAAGGAACAAGATGGAACTATCTGCTAAAATAATTGCCGTTGCAAACCAGAAGGGTGGTGTTGGAAAAACCACTACCTCGATCAATCTCTCCGCTGCCCTTGCACAGAAAAGAAAAAAAGTACTTCTCGTCGACTCAGACCCACAGGGGAACGCATCGAGTGGTGTCGGGGTTAATATGAAAAAAGTGCGTATGCACCTTTACCACGCATATTCTGGAGAGTATTCCGGGGCGGAGGTTCTTCGCAACAGTGGGGTAACCAATCTCGATATACTGCCGTCAAGTATTGACCTGGTTGCCGCAGAAATCGAAATGATAAATGTGACCAGTAGAGAAACCAAACTAAAAACCCTGCTGGAACCCTTGCTACAGTCGTACGACTATATAATAATAGACTGTCCGCCGTCACTTGGTCTTTTAACTGTAAACGCCTTAACCTCGGCGAACTCCGTGCTGATCCCCATGCAATGTGAGTATTTCGCCATGGAAGGCCTCGCCCAACTGGTCAACACTATTCGTTCGGTAAAGAAAGCGTATAACAAATCGTTGTACATTGAGGGGTTGATCTTAACTATGTTTGATAAGAGAAACAGGCTCACCCATCAGGTCGCTGCAGAAATCGAGAACCACTTTAAAGAACAACTCTTTAAAACGGTCATCCCTCGAAACGTCAGACTCAGTGAATGTCCAAGTCATGGTCAAACGATTATTGATTATGACAAGCAATCAACCGGAGCTGTCGCTTACATGAATCTTGCAAAAGAGTTCCTGACCAAGCAGAGGAAATAACAACATGAGCAAAAAAACAGGCCTAGGCCAAGGAGTAGGGTTACTTTTTGGAGAAGAACGAGAAACCTTCTTTGAGTGTAATATTAACCGGATTATCGCCAACAAATACCAACCGCGAACCAACTTTAATGCCGACGACCTTCAGGAGTTATCCGACTCAATCCGTGAAAGAGGCGTCATACAGCCGCTTATCGTCACTTCTGGTCCGGACGATAATTATGAACTTATCGCAGGCGAGAGAAGGCTTAGAGCGTCGAAACTTGCCGGGCTAACACAGGTACCGGTTATCCTTCTCGATGTGGAAAATGAAGACAGTTTGCTGGAACTCGCGCTCATCGAGAACGTTCAGCGAACAGATCTTAACCCCATTGAAGAAGCTGAAGCCTATAAAAAACTTATTGAAAAGTTCGGTTACACTCAGGAAGAGACGGCAAAGAGGGTAGGGAAGCAACGTTCCACAGTTACTAACATGTTGAGATTACTAAAACTTCCCGATATGGTACGAGGTGATATAACCAACGGTTTACTATCTGAAGGGCATGGCCGTGCTTTGGTCAAGTTGGTTGACGATCCATTAAAATTACAGGAAATCAGAAATCTCATTATTAAAAATGGCCTTTCCGTCAGACAAACAGAAAAGATTGTCAAGAAGACATCTTTCACCAAGTCTCCGACAAAAAGAACGGGTAAGCCGGCGCCTGAAGCGATCCCCCCTTCTTATAAAAATTCTCTGTTGACCCAGTTGACAAATCGTTTAAACTCAAAGGTTTACATCACGGAAAATGGTGGGAGGGGTAAGATTGAAATCGAATATTATTCCCTTGATGATCTTGATCGTGTCACTGAACTGTTGTTAAATGAAAATTAATTAATCGACACGCTGTTAGTTTTTTAGGATCCCCCCCAGGGATACTGAAAAGAAATGCCAATACAGCTATAACGGAAAAAGGGACCTGGTGTAATGCAGCAGGTCCCCTTTTTTTACATTTTGGCGGAGAGGGAGGGATTCGAACCCTCGGTGGAGTCTTACCCCCACACTCGCTTAGCAGGCGAGCACCATCGGCCTCTCGGTCACCTCTCCGCGCAACATTTTGTTTTTTGGCGGAGGAAGTAGGATTCGAACCCACGGTACTTTCGTACAACGGTTTTCAAGACCGCCGCCTTAAACCACTCGGCCATTCCTCCGTGGAGCATTATGTACCATTTGAACAAAATTATGTCAACAGGATGCACTCGAATTTATTTTATTCAATATAATATTTCACATTTTTGTAATAAACATTCGATAAAGCCGCCAAGTTTTGTTACAGTAAGGGAAATCTGTTGAAAAAACACTCTTCTTTAAACATTTTTCCTATTGATATGCCTGCTAAAAATGACATTTCCAAACAGTTAGAGGACCTGACTGCTCTTTACGAAATAACCAAACAACTTGCCTCTTCCCTTGAGTTGCGTGATTGTCTTGAGAAAACCATGCATATTCTCTCGGAGATGCGACACATGGAGAACGGAACGGTCACCATTGTCAATCCAAGTACCGGTAAACTCGAAATCGAGGTCGCCCATGGTATGACGGCCGAAGGAAGAAAGAGAGGAAAATACAAGATTGGCGAGGGAATCACCGGTCGAGTTGTATCTACCGGGGAACCTATCATCGTGCCGCAAATTTCTGAAGAACCTCTCTTTCTCAACCGAACCAGGGCCAGAGGCAACTTAACCGAGCAAAAACGATCGTTTTTATGCGTCCCTATAAAGGACGGCCAAAATGTTATCGGAACCCTGAGCATAGACAGGTTGTATGAAAATGGGATAGGGGAGCAGGCCAACACCGACCTGCAATACTTGACTGTACTGTCAAGCATAATTGCCCAGACCGTGGTGCGTATTCAGAAGGTGAACAAAGAGACGGAAGAGCTCTATACGGAAAATTTAAAACTGAAAAGAGAGCTTTCTGAAAAAAACAAAATTAATGACATAATCGGTAATTCCAGCAGAATGCAGGACGTGTATGAAATGATCCACCGGGTTGTTGATTCGAATGCAACGGTACTTCTTCGAGGTGAATCGGGGACGGGAAAAACGCTGGTTGCCAAGGCATTGCATTATAACGGAAAAAGAAAAGCCAAACCTTTTGTTGTCGTCAATTGTTCGGCTCTTCCCGAAACCTTGCTTGAGTCTGAGCTTTTTGGTCATGAAAAAGGAGCCTTTACCGGCGCAACAGACAGAAAAATTGGCCGTTTCGAACAGGCGGAGGGGGGGACTCTTTTTCTCGACGAAATAGGTGAAATCAGCAATTCAGTGCAGGTCAAACTCCTCAACGTTGTCCAGGAAAGAACATTTCAGCGCCTGGGATCGACCAGACAGCTTACCTGTGATGTCCGTCTTGTTGCCGCGACCAACCGAGACCTGGAAACGGCGGTGTCCGAGAAAAACTTTCGCGAAGACCTCTACTATCGTCTCAATGTTTTTCCGGTCTATATGCCGCCACTTCGTGAGCGACGAACGGATATTCTACTTATAGCTGAATTTTTTCTGGAAAAGTACGCCCGGGAAAACAATAAAAACATCAGAAGAATCTCTACCTCAGCTATTGATATGCTCATTCAGTATCACTGGCCCGGTAATGTTCGTGAGTTGCAGAACTGTATAGAGCGGGCGGTGATTATCTGTGACGGAGATACCATACAAGGAATTCACCTGCCGCCGACGCTGCAGACTGCCGAATCTTCCAAAAGAGAAAATCCCTGTTCCTTATCCGTGGCGGTTGAAAATTTTGAAAAAGAGCTGATAATTGAAGGACTGAAACGAAATAATGGTAACCAGACAAAGACGGCAAAAGATCTGGATACCAGTCTTCGTATTATCAATTATAAAATTCACCAATATAATATCGACCCAAAAAATTACAAAATCTGACTCCGATGAAGGTACTTTTACACGTGTGCTGCGGGCCCTGTACAATTTATCCACTTTCGGCCCTTCGAGAAAAAGGGCTGGAGGTGACCGGTCACTTTTTCAACCCTAATATTCACCCGTTCAAGGAATTCAAACAACGACTTTCTACCCTGAAGGACTACGCCGACAACACAAATCTGCCTCTCATCCTCGACCCGCACTATGGCCTGACCGAATTTGTTCGTCAGGTGGCATTTCATGAAGCTGAACGGTGTGATATCTGCTATCATATTCGCCTGGAAAAGACGGCTGCGGTGGCCAGGGAAATGGCGTTTGACGCTTTCTCAACAACACTGCTCTACAGTAAATACCAACGCCATGCTGATCTCATAAGCTTATGCGAGGAACTGTCAACAAGCCACGACATTCCTTTTTATTATGAAGATTTCCGCATAGGGTGGCAGCAAGGTATTGATGTGTCAAAAGAACTGGGGATGTATCGCCAGCCCTATTGCGGCTGTGTCTACAGTGAGCAAGAGCGATATGACAAAAGTCTTCGTAAAAAATAATGTATCTCAATTTTCGTAAAGGTATATCACATGCTTTCTATCCTGGTTATAGCAACACGAAACAAAAACAAGCTGCGCGAATTTCGTGAAGTATTTAAGGATCTGCATATAGAAGTTCGCTCCCTCGACGATTTTGGCCCAACCCCCGAGGCAATAGAAGACGGTGCGACTTTCGATGAAAACGCCTACAAGAAGGCTCTGCATACGGCAAAAGTCCTTGGTCTGCCGGCCATAGCCGACGATTCGGGTCTGGTCGTTGAAGCATTGAACGGTGCGCCTGGTGTCTATTCTGCCCGTTATGCCGGCGAAAAGGCCACAGATGATGAAAACTGCAATAAACTCCTCAAAGCTCTGCAGGGTGTCGATGACCGGCGCGCCCATTTCCAGTGTGTTCTTTCTATCGCCGTGCCATCCGGTCCTGCTCTGACCTATGAAGGAAGATGCGACGGCGTGATTATCGATGAAAAAAGAGGTGAAAACGGTTTTGGCTATGACCCTGTCTTTTATTTTACGGAATTAGGCAAAACGTTTGCCGAGCTGTCCATTGAGGAAAAAATGCAGGTGAGCCATCGGGGCAAGGCACTGGCCGAAGTAAAGAAGGAAGTAAATATGATAAAGAAATGGCTTGAGCAACGACTCCTGGAAGAGAAACCACCAAAGCCGGACCACGGGGCATTTACCGACAAAGACTGGTCGGATGAGATATAACAAAAAAGGGGGAGGCGGAAGGTTACTCGACCTTTAATTCCCTGTTCAGTAAATCTCTGACCGCCTCGGAACAATTTTTCCCACGATAAATTATACTATAGACCTGCTCAAGTATGGGCATGTCTATTTTCATCTTCTGGGCAAGATCATAGACCGATTTGGTGGTCTTTATCCCTTCGGCCACCATAGACATTTCGCTCTTTATCTCCTCAAGGGTTTTACCTGCACCAAGTTTTAAACCCACCATTCTGTTTCTGCTCAGATCCCCGGTACAGGTAAGAATCAGGTCGCCAAGGCCGCTTAAGCCGGAAAAGGTAGCCGGATCGGCGTGCAGCGCGATGCCCAGCCGCTGTATCTCGGCCAGCCCACGGGTTATCAAGGCGGCCCGGGTATTGAGCCCATAGCCCAGTCCATCACATACCCCTGTGGCAATGGCAATGATATTTTTCAGCGCGGCACTTATCTCCAGCCCAATGACATCGCTGCTGGCGTAGACCCGGAAAAATTCAGTGCCGAAAAGCTGTTGCACTTCTTTGGCCGTAGATAAACGAGAAAAGCCGATTGTGACAGCGGTCGGCACTTTTTTAGCGACTTCTTTGGCAAAAGAAGGACCCGAAATAACACCTAATTCAATATTTTTATCAGACAGTCCATGTTCGAATAATATTTCGGTCATCACCTGGGTCATCGTCTTCAGTGTCGCATTCTCTATGCCTTTAACTGCGGAAATAATTCTGCAGTTAAAGGCAAGAAAAGGCAGCATTTCAATAAAGACCTGGCGGTATGAATGTGATGGTACCGCCATAACGATATAAGGGACACCTTGCACCGCCGCCTTCAGGTCATTTACCGGCTGAAGATCAACTGGAAAAGAAGAATCGGGCAGATACTTTTTGTTTTCCCGGTCACGTATCAGACTATTGACATGATCAGGCCGATGACCCCACAAGTGCACAGGATAACCCTTCCCAGCCAGGAGTATTGCCAGCGCGGTACCCCAGGACCCTGCGCCAATTACGGCTATTTTAGGGTTACTCTTCATCGGCACCTGGTTCAACATCAGAAATTGGTTCAATTATCTGGTCGTTTTCATCGTCAAAGGTGGCATCTTCGTCGTCATCTTCACTCGTGTCCTTCGCCAGACTATCCATGCTGACCACCCGTTCATTTTCGTCGAGATTGATCAGTTTTACCCCTTGAGTACTTCTACCGATAACCCTGATGGTACTCAGATCCATTCGAATTATTTTGCCGGAGTCGGCAATAAGAATGACCTCTTCCTCGTCATCGACCTGTTTTGCAGCGATAACATCGCCGTTTCTCAAACTTCTCTTAATACCTCGAACTCCCTTACCCCCTCGTTTTTGCAGGCGATATTCCTCGATGGGACTTCTTTTTCCGAAGCCATTTTCCGTGACAATCAGTATTGAATTATTCGAATCAATAACAATAGCACTGACCACCTCGTCATCGGAGCCCAGACTGATACCTTTCACCCCTGCGGCGGTCCGGCCCATGGTCCGTATATCCGTCTCTTCAAAATGGATACACATGCCTTTTTTGGTAACCAACAGGATAGTATCATCGCCGTTGAGGACATGAGCCGCTATGATTTCATCCCCTTCATTGATGGTCAGCGCGCGTTTTCCTTTGCGTAGAGGCCGGCTGAACTCCTGCAGACTGGTTTTTTTGATACGCCCGGATTTGGTGACCATAAGGATGGTTTTGTTATTTGATTCATCATCAAAACTGGCAATGGGGAGAATAGCGGCAATTTTTTCGTCTGCCGCCAGATTGAGCAGGTTGACGATTGCCTTTCCTCGAGCGGTCCTGCCGGCAAGCGGCAGTTGATACACTTTTCGCCAGAACACCTTGCCTTGATTGGTAAAAAACAGGAAAATATCCAGGGTCGAAGCGACATACAGATCAGAAACGAAATCTTCTTCAATATTTTTAACGGCCGTGACGCCTTTGCCCCCTCTGTTCTGCGACCGGTAGAGGGAGACTGGATTCCTTTTTATATAGCCGGAATGCGTCACCGTGACAGCCATATCTTCCGGTGCAATCATGTCTTCGGGCAGAATTTCATCCGTTGCATCTATTATTTCTGTTCGTCGATCATCGCCGTACTGTTCTTTCAGCTCATTGAATTCATCCTTAATGATTTCCATAACCAGCTTTTCATCAGCGAGGATTGCCTTGAGTTTCTCAATTTCCGCCATTATTTCTTCATAATCACGTACTATTTTCTCTCTTTCCAGCCCGGTTAATCGCTGCAATCTCATATCGAGAATGGTCTGGGCCTGGATTTCACTGAGTTCATATCGCCGAATCAGCTCGTCTTTGGCTTCCTGCGGGGTTGTAGAGGCGCGGATGAGCGCGACGACATCGTCAAGATTATCCAGTGCTATTTTAAGACCTTCAAGGATATGGGCTTTTTCTTCCGCTTTTCTCAGTTCAAAGGCTGTCCTGCGATAAATAACTACTTTTCGATGCAAAATAAAATGCTCGAGAATCTGTTTAATATTGAGTATTTCCGGTTTGTTGTTGACTATAGCCAGCAAAATAATGCCAAATGACTTCTGCATCTGGGTCATGGAGTAGAGCTGGTTGATAACTATTTCAGCAATCTCATCTTTTTTCAGTTCGATAACAACCCGAAGCCCGTGCCGGTCGGATTCATCTCTCACCTCGGAAATAGAGCTGATTTTCTTGTCCTTGACCAGTTCGGCTATTTTTTCGACAAGCGATGCCTTATTGACCTGATAGGGTATTTCCGTAATAATTATTGCTTCTCTTTTGCCTTCCTTAATCTTTTCAATATGGGTCAAGGCCCGAATAACAAGAATGCCTCTCCCGGTTTCATAGGCCTCTCTGATCCCCGCTCTGCCGCAGATCTGACCACCTGTCGGAAAATCAGGACCGGTAATGATGGACATTATCTGATGGACGGTGAGGTTTGGATCCTCGATCATGCTTATCAATGCATCGATAACCTCGGTAATATTGTGCGGTGGAATATTCGTCGCCATGCCAACGGCGATACCCGAAGACCCATTTATTAATAAATTTGGTACCTTACTCGGCATCACCGATGGCTCGTTGAGGGAGTTGTCGTAGTTCGGTACCCAGTCTACGGTTTCTTTGTCCAGATCATTGACAATTTCCCGGTCAATCCTGGTCATCCTCGCTTCGGTATAGCGCATGGCCGCAGGGGAATCGCCGTCCATCGATCCAAAGTTGCCCTGACCGTCAACGAGTGGGTAACGCAGGGAAAAATCCTGCGCCATGCGGACAATGGTATCATACGCAGCGGTATCGCCGTGCGGGTGATACTTACCGATAACATCACCGACAATTCGCGCGGATTTAACGTAGGGGCGATTGTAATGCACACCCAGCTCCCGCATAGCAAAGAGGGCTCTTCTGTGTACAGGTTTTAATCCATCACGAACATCCGGCAAGGCACGGCCGACAATGACACTCATGGCATATTCGAGATAGGATTTCTGTAATTCTTTTTCTATGGAAATGACCGGAAACTGCTCACTGCTTTTTTCAGTATCTGTGCTCATAAGAGAATATCTGCTTTGTAATTAACTTCGTTTAAGAGAGGGCGCTTTTCCCGTCTATCAGCATTAAATATCGAGATCGGTCACTTCAAGGGCATGGTTCTGAATGAACTCCCGCCTTGGTTCAACCTTGTCGCCCATCAGCGTTGTGAAAATATCATCAGCCTGTTCAGCATCGTCTATGGTGACCTGCATGAGTGTTCTGTTCTCCGGGTTCATGGTGGTGTCCCAGAGCTGCTCAGGATTCATTTCACCAAGACCCTTGTACCGCTGCAGATGACTTCCTTTGAACGATTCGTCTCGGATAATTTTCAACATCTCACTCCAGTCCGCGGCGTGAATTTGTTTATCCTGTTTCGTTGCCCCGGTATAGATGACGTTAAAACCTGCTTTGATATACGGATGGATTGTGGGAAAGAGACTCAAGGCCGTGCGATATTCATTGATCAGCGGTATTTGCGGACCCAGGGTCATCATTATCTGAATCTTGCCCCGAACAGCGATATCCAACTCATAACAATCAGGACGCCATCTGCAGGAACGGATATTGCCTATAACCAGTTTTTCTTCGGGGAGCTTATCTCTCAGATTCTTTATAAAAGCTTCATCTTTGAACTGATCGGCCGATCGTATACCGTTGTCGAGAAGAAAATAGAGCATCTCCTCCCATATATTCATACGATTCATAAAAGAAACTATCCTTTGATAAACGGACAGTTTTTCAAGAAGTTCAACGAAAAAACCACCCTCAACTATGGTCTTTTCCGGTCCGACAACTTCCACCTTTAAATTTTCACTGGCCTGGGTAAAGAGATGACTGTTGAGCTTATTTTCATCGAGAAAATATTGTTCTTTTTTCCCTCTGCCCAGACGAAAAAGCGGTGGCTGACCTATATAAATGAAACCGCCCTCGACGAGAGGCAGCATCTGCCTGTAGAGAAAGGTCAGCAACAGGGTGCGGATATGGGCACCGTCGACATCGGCATCGGTCATTATAATGACTTTGTGATAGCGCAGTTTTTCTATATCAAATTCGTCTTTACCTATACCGCAGCCCAGGGCGCTGATCAGATGTTTGATTTCCTCACTGCCGAGAATACGATCAAACCTGGCCTTTTCCACGTTGAGAATTTTACCGCGTAAAGGGAGAATAGCCTGATTTGACCTGTCTCTCCCCTGTTTCGCCGAGCCTCCGGCCGAGTCTCCCTCAACGATGAATATTTCCCTTTTGGCCGGATCCTTCTCCTGACACTCGGCAAGTTTTCCTGCCATCATCAGACTTGTTGAACCTTTCTTGCGAGACAGGTCTCTCGCCCGCTTGGCAGCTTCTCGAGCCCTTGCCGCATCAACTACTTTTAACAGGATCTTTTTGGCCACTCCCGGGTTCTGCTCGAGAAAAAGGGTCAATTTTTCGGCACAGACAGATTCGACAATGGATTTAACATCACTGTTTCCCAGCTTGGTTTTGGTCTGCCCCTCAAATTGCGGGTTAGGCACCCTGACGGAGATAACACAGGTAAGACCTTCCCGAACATCGTCTCCGCCCATTTTTTCCCGCATATTCTTGGGAATCATGTCATCATTTGCATATCGGTTTATACACTTGGTCAATGCCGATCTGAATCCGGCGACATGGGTACCGCCTTCACGGGTGTTAATGTTATTGACAAAGGAAAACAGCCTCTCCGAATAGCCGTCGAAGTGCTGCAAGGCTATCTCCACCTCGACATTATCCTTGCTGCCAGAGATAAAGATAGGTTCGTCAAAGACCACTGTTCGATTTCTGTTCAGGTATTCGACATAGGAAACAATACCGCCGGAGGCGTGAAATTTATCTTCTTCCCCGCTTCGTTCGTCTTTCAGATAAATGCGCAAGCCTTTGTTTAAAAAGCCCAGTTCTCTTAATCTGCTTTTGACGGTTTCATAATTGTACACCGTTGTTTCGGTAAAGATGGAGGGATCGGCGGCAAAGGTTATTTTGGTGCCGGTTTTCTCGCTTTCACCAACCACCTGTAACTCACCGGTTCTTTCGCCGTATCTATAGGATTGTTTATAGATTTTTCCATTTCTTTTGATTTCGGCGGTGGTCTCAACCGACAGCGCATTCACCACCGATACCCCGACACCATGCAGACCACCGGAAACCTTATAGCTTGAATGATCGAATTTTCCACCGGCATGCAAGGTGGTCATAACCAGTTCAAGGGCGGTCATGTCCTCGGTTGGATGCTTATCGACAGGAATACCGCGACCGTCATCTTCAACAGAGACGGAATTATCCTCATGAATGGTTACCCGTATACGGCTGCAATAGCCGGCCAAGGCTTCATCAATGCTGTTGTCGACAATTTCCCAGATAAGGTGATGCAGACCTTCTTCAGAAGTATTGCCGATATACATGGATGGTCGTTTTCTAACTGCCTCAAGACCATCGAGGACCTGTATCTGTTGTGCATCGTAACTCTTTGTTGTTTCTGTCACGCTTGTTCCTTTTGTTAAAAAATGAAAGAATCCCGCCTATTATAACTGCATCGGCATGATGATGCTCATGAAGCCCTTATCTTCTTCCGACCTCATAAGACATGGGCTGCTGTTCGAGTTGATGTATGCCTCAACTGTCTCGCATTCCATGACCTGCAGGGTTTCAATAAAATATCGGCAGTTAAAGCCGAGAGTCAGCGGCTCACCGCTATAGGATATGCTCTGTTCGTCTTTGGCATTGCCGAGATCGGCATTTTGCGACGAGAGAATCATCTTGTTGAAATCGATCTTCAGCTGGATAGTGTGATAAATATCTTCGGTGAACAGATTTATTCTCTTCAGGGATTCCAGAAAAGGGATCCTGTTTATTTTTAAGCAGTTCGTCAGCGAAATAGCATCGATAATGGCGGAGTACTTTGGGAATTCTCCATGTTTGAGGCGAATGACCATAACCGCCTGGCCATCTCGCAGCACAACCTGTTTTGCCTCAAAAGAAACCTCAACGGTATCTCTTCCTTCACAGAATTTTTTCCACTCCTGAATGCCCTTTTTAGGGATAAGGGTGACATCGTTGAGATGGAGGTTATCAAGATCGGTGGTCACCTCTTTCTGCATGATGGAAAGACGGTGGCCATCGGAGGAAACCATTCTCAGAAAGTAGGTTTCGTCAATTTTTTCTTTTTCAAAGAGAACACAGGTGAGTGAATAAATATTTTCCTGCTCATTGGCTATGGAATAAATAACTTTTTCTATCAGCTCGAGAAAAATATAACTCTCAAAGGAGAAAAATGTTTCTTCTTCGTATTCAGGAAATTCAGGAAACTCATCACTGGCCAGACCGGCAAGATTGTAGGTACTGAGTCCGGCCTTGATGATGACCCAGCTGTTTTCGGTTTCTTGAATACTTATACTGTCTGAACCTGATTCTCTGACTATTTCAAAAATTTTCTTTGCCGGCAGCGTCAAAGAGCCTTCATCATGAATTTCAGCGGGCACAAAAAGCCGTAGTCCTACTTCCAGATCAGTACCGGTGAGATTCAGTCCACCAGGAGCGGTGTTTATCAATACGTTGGATAAAATAGCCAGCGTACCTTTTTTATTGGTTATATTCTGAAGGCTGTTCAAACCTTCAAGTAGATCATTTTTTATTACGGTGCAGTTTAGTGCCATTAAGGAACTCCTTTTGACATATCCTTAGTATATTTATCTTTTTTATTACTATTATGCGGGTTGATATGTGTAAATTGGTTATAATATGATGATATTTTTGTATTTATTTTAAACAATGAGGGTTGTGAAAATTCTTTGTTTCTGTTTATAAAGAGTTATGAACAGTGTTGTGAACAACTTGTTCATATATTATTAACAAAAGGCTGTGTAACGGATGTTGATAACCGTGTTTATAAGTGATTTTCTCTGTCTGGTACGAACATCAAATTTAAACGAAATTACACAGATATGTTTTGCCCTCATCGGCTCTCTAATCTAGTAAAAATAGGTAAAAATTTCAATAGAATAATAAAAAGAACGCATGGAAGACAGGGATTCTGATCTTTTGAAAAAAAATATAGATAAGATGCTCGAAAAAGCTCTAAAAAACCAAGTTTTTACAGCATGTTCCGTAGGCTTCTTTATAAATAATGCAAAGGGGAGAGTAAGGGATATATTCAATTATGGTTTTGCAGAGGGATTTCATGGCTCCAATCCGGTGAACCGGGAGACGGTTTTTGATCTGGCCTCCCTCACCAAACCTCTGGTTACCTCTCTTTGTCTTCTGGCTCTCATGGAAGAAAAGAAACTGGGTGTTGCAGACACTTTGGATAAATTTCTCACCACGGCGCCCGTTGATAAGCGCGGCATAACCATTTCACAGCTATTGACCCACTCTTCGGGATTACCGGCGCACCGGCCGTATTACAAAGAACTTGTCAAATATCCTGACAACAAAAGAATGAAGAGGCTCATAGCCTGGATTTTGGCGGAAAAACTTGTCTTTGTTCCTGGTACGGCGCACCTGTACAGTGACCTCGGCTTTATTCTTCTTGGTAGAATAATTGAAAAAGTCTCGGGAGAGTCACTGGATGCATATTGGCAAAGGAAGATAGTGCAGCCGCTTGAGCTAACTGGCCTTGAAAAAGGCTTATTTTTCCCCGGAGGACAAAAATCTGCGTCGAAGGTATACGCCGGCACAGGTATGTGTGAATGGTCAAAAAAAAGGCTTTCAGGGTTGGTCCATGACGATAATTGTCGGGCTTTGGGGGGCGTGGCTGGTCATGCGGGACTTTTTGGCAACTCGGACGCACTGTTGTCTTTGTGCGAAATTATAGCATTGCAGTTTCGGGGGGAATATCAACATCCTTCGTTTTGTAATGCAAAGATAAAAAAACGATTCGGTGAAAAAAAAGGTTCGTGGATTTTCGGTTTTGATACACCGACCGCAGGTACATCAAGCAGTGGGCACTATTTTTCAGAGTTGACGATTGGGCATCTGGGATTTACCGGTACCTCTTTCTGGATCGATCTGCAAAGAGGAATCGGCATTGTTCTGCTGACAAACAGGGTTGCCTGCGGTGAAACGACTGCACCGATAAAAAAATTGCGGCCGCTCCTTCACGATCTTCTTATGCAGTTTCTCATAAAAAAATCCGCATGAACAGTCGGGTTCATGCGGATTTTTTTATGAGAAATTTATAACGCTTCGTTTACCACCAGCAGATAGTCTGATCAGCGGTAAAAATTTTGTCGACAAGTGCATCGTAATCCGGATTTTCGGTATTAAGATTAAAAGTGTCGGTTTCTCTATCACGGGTGACTATTTCTACCAGCTTTTTAACTGTTTCATCCGGCTCGGATTTATATATATTCAATATTTTCATGGAAGAGACTCCTGGAAAAGTTATTTTATACCGTAAGGAATGATATGGGTCATTTCGCGTAATTTCTCACCAAGTTCTTCGATGGTAAGAGGCTCAAAACCGTTTTTTTCCACATTGGCCGGCACTGTGGAATAGACTTCTCCTTCCATATCACGCAGCATCTCGATGCTTTCCTGAGTCAATTCATCAAGCTTTGGTATTTCGGTATCCATAACAACGCCGTAGGCGTACATATTTTCAACGGCAAGTCCAAGGGCTGAGCGGATGCCATCTATCGCGTAATCCTTGTGTCTGTACATCAAACAAACTTTTTTGTATTCCATAGCTATATCTCCTTACAGACTCAGATAACAGTCATAATCTTCGATAATAATACCGTGTTGAGCTTGCGTCGCCATTTTTTTAGGAGTAAGTCCCGCGGGGACATCATCAACAGAAAAGCCCTGTTTCTGATAACTGTCAACACAAATGGAAACATCATCCGCTAATTCGCAAAGCCCCGGGAAAGCAGGGTCTTTTGACAGATTTGTCGCTTTCCATGTGAAAAATATCTTAACTTTTGACCCTTTGGCCTTAGCAGCCTTGGTAATACCAATGACGTGCTGCAGGCTGTCAGGTGAAGATACAAAGATACCTAAACTCTTTGCCATGTTAACTTCCTCCAAAAATAATGGTGGCTATTTAATAAAATGTGAGTCGAACAAAAAAGACTGTAAGTGAAGACAATCAGGATAATTGTTCTCACTTACAGTAGGTACGTATGCTGCTCAGTCGCTGGATAAAAAGGGATTCAACACAAAGTGGAAATCAACCTTTTTTAATGAAAAAGCTGATAAAACCTGAACCTTCCTTCTCACCAAGATATTCATGTCCCGAACGTTCACACCAGCCGGGAATGTCATTTCGTGAGCCTGGATCAGTACCGTCTACCTGAAGAATCTCACCGGCGGCCAGTTTGCCCATTTCTTTTTTGGTGCGAAGAAGAGGCATGGGGCAACTTAGTCCTTTGGCATCGAGGACAGTTTTGGGCTTAACGTCATCGGCAACTACTTTTAAATCACTCATTGTTGTTCTCCTCAATATAAAATTAACCATTTAGTTGACGCAGGGACGCCAATTATAAACTCTATTTTGTCAAAGTTTCATTCAATTCAATACTGTCCTATACCGTAGCATCGAGTTTCTGTCAAGAAGTGAAGAGATTGACATTATAACCAACGGAAAAGAAAAGAAAAACAAAAACGCGGTAAAGTATGCATTGTGAAGGCAGTATAAGCGGTTGATCTTGACAAAAAAATACAGGCTGTGTAGAAATTTAATTTTTGAATTCAGCGTTTCAACTTAAGAATATTTAATGAGGAGAGGATACAATGAGTGAAGAGTCTGTTTTAAAAAACAAGGCGAAAGAACTATACGGGTTGTTGTGTGAAAAGGAATGGAATCCTTACGTAACCGGGGTTATTGTCGCCTTTTTTTCGGTAATGATGATGGCCTGGTGGAGGCCATGGGGTGCTGTTGGCGCTATCCGCAACTGGGGTGACTGGATCATGTTTGGCGTTGCCAGCCTGTTCGGTGCCGAAATGGGTGTTTTTCAGTATTATGACGAGGCACCGGCTTCTATTTTTGTAAATTCCGGTTCGGTAATCGGTATAGGATTCGTTGTTGGTGCGTTTATATCCGCTTGTCTCGGCAAGGATTTTGCCCTAAGGGTTCCACCCTACCGGGAAATGGTCAAGGCGGTGATTGCCGGTGTTCTCATGGGCATAGGGGCCACGCTGGCTGGAGGCTGTAATGTCGGTGGTTTTTATAATGCCATAGGCAACCTCGCGGCGAACGGATTCACCATGATGATCGGACTTGTCTTCGGCGTCATCCTCGGGTTGAAACTCCTCTATCTTGAAATGGAACATATTACCTGGGGAGACAGTGGTTCGAAAACGGTCACCTTTCCTCCGGCCGTTATCTATGGACTCGGCGTTGTTGGGATTTTAGGCATAGTCATGGCCTCGTATTCTTATGCCGGTAACGAGGACAGTGACTATATCGCTTCGCTCAGCGGGGTCATTCTTATCGCCGCCTGTCTCGGTTACAGCATGCAACGGGGACGCTGGTGCATGGTGCAGGGCTTTCGTGAGCCGCACATGACCGGGGATTGCACGCTGGCAAAATCAGTCATGTTGTCCATCTTTATTGTTGCTGTCGGTGCGGCAGTACTTAAATATGCCGTCCCTGTTCGGGCGGAAGGGGAGGCGGTCCTGGCCACCGCCCACTATGTTCGCGGAACCTTTGGCTGGGGTGGTGTGGTTGGCGGTTTTATCTTTGGTCTCGGGGCGATGTTTGCCGGTGGTTGCGGCTCCGGAACGCTCTGGCGGGTTGGCGAAGGGCAGGTAAAACTGATGATGGTCGTCCCTTTCTTCGCCATAACTTCATCAATCATGACCGCCTGGTTTCAAGATCAGGAGTTTGAGGCCGACGGGGTTCTCGGCTCCTACGTGTATATGCCGGATGTCTTGGGATATGGTCCGACTCTCGTTATTATTGGCGCTATAATGGTTGCCTGGTATTTGGTTGTTACCTGGAACGAGGAAACGAACAAACTGATAGTGCCGATGTAATAAAATATTTTTATCCGGCTCTTAAAACGCAATTTCATGTGCATGAAATTGCGTTTTTGATTTTAATGCCTACCGGCATGAGTTTTTTTAGGTTTATCGCGGTTATATAAATTTGCTGTTTGTTTATCTGGAAAAATCTGAGGTATACTTAAGGCTGATTGACACGCCTTTTCCGACCTTTCTTGACGAGGCAATCGACCAGCGGTTAGGAGATGAACGGAGCCTGAAACAGGCCGTTGACAGGTGCAGGGACGTTGCAAAAAATTACTGGAAAATGTAGATTCGATCATTACCCTGATTTTTTTGGCCATGCGGAGAAAAAAGATTGAGAAAAGGACCAACCAAGATACTCGTCGCCGACGATGACGCCATGGTCCGGACAACAGTATCGAAGATACTGGAAATGTTCGGACATCGTGTTTTTACCGCCTCCGGTGGTAAAGAGGTTGTTGACATGGTCGACGATAGTTACGATGTCATCATTCTTGATATTAATATGCCCGACTTGGATGGTTTTGCAACCATGGATGAGCTGAACGAACGTAACTATAACATTCCGGTCCTTTTTCTCACCGGAGCCGGCTCGATGGATTATGCAGTCAAGGCAATCAACCTCGGCGCCTACGATTTTCTCACCAAACCCATTGAAAATCTTGATATTTTTAATGTCAAAATTCGTCGGGCTATCGAAAAGAGAAGGTATGTCCTGCAGGAAAGGCACTATAAAGCGGCCCTCGAGGATGACATTCAATCAAAGGCAATTCAGCTGGAAGACCAGAACAAACTGTTACTCTCCTACAGCAACAGCCTGGAACAAGCCACCGTTCAGCTGATGACCAGCCTGCAGAACGCCATGGAGGAAAAGGACTACTATACGGTCGGTCATACCATGCGGGTGACGGAATATGCCCTGATGCTTGGGATGGCTATGGGTCTGTCGGAAGGAGAAATACTGGTGCTGCGAAGAGCCGCCCAGTTTCATGATATAGGTAAACTGGTCATCGACCTTTCCTGTATTCAGAAACCCGGGAAGCTCACCGAGGAAGAATGGGTTTTGATTCGCAAACATCCCAGTGTCGGGGCGAATATTATCCAGCCGTTAGGTTTTATGGAAAGGGAACAGTTCATCATTCGACACCACCACGAGAGAATGGACGGAAAAGGGTACCCTGATGGGCTGACCGGGGATCAACTCGATGATCTGACCAAAATCCTTATTGTCGTCGACAGTTATGATGCCATGACGTCCAAACGAAATTATCGGAAAAACATGAGTCAGAACGAGGCGGTGGAAGAACTCTACCGGTGCAGCAGGACGCAGTTTGACGGCGATGTGGTCGAGTTCTTTGCGCGAAGCATTGTCAATTTTATTCCGACCAAGGGTGTCTTTACCCAGGAGCATCTGGAAAAAGTCTCTCTGCAAAACGTTTATCTGAAAAACCAATAGCAACAATCCACCCCACTGAATGCCGATGAAAATAAGCAAAAAAGAAGTCGAACACGTCGCCCATCTGGCCAGGCTTACCTTAACGGATGAGGAACTGGAGAAAATGACCGGTCAGCTGGATAATATTTTGTCCTACGTGGCAAAACTTGACGAGCTCGATACCAGCCAGGTTGCACCGACGACCCATGTTTTCTCGGTCAGCAACGCTTTTCGAGAGGATGTGGCAAAAGAATCCCTGCCCCAGGCCGAGGCACTGAAGAATGGTCCGCAACACAACGGGGCAATGTTCCAGGTTCCTAAGATTATTTAATATAGGTTTTCAATGAATCCGTACGAATTGACCATGAGTCAGGCGCTGAAAAAAATGGACACCGGCGAGCTTTCCGCCGTTGAGCTGACGCAAAGCTGTCTGGACAGGATAGATGCTGTGGACAAGGAAGTAATCGCCTTTGTCAGTGTCGATAGGCAAGGGGCTCTCTCCCAGGCGGAAAACGCCGACCGGCAGAGAAAGGCCGGACAGGGAGGCAGGTTGTGCGGTATACCTCTTTCCGTGAAAGATCTCCTCTCGACCAAGGGATGCAGAACCACCTGCGGTTCGAAGATACTCGACAACTATATCCCGCCATACGATGCCACGGTGGTACAAAAAATTAAGGAAGCAGGGGCGGTGATTCTCGGCAAGACAACCATGGACGAATTTGCCATGGGATCGACGTCGGAGAGCTGTGCCTTTGGGGTGCCGAGAAATCCGTGGAAAAAGGGGTACGTGGCCGGCGGCTCCTCCGGCGGATCGGCTGTTTCCGTTGCCGCCTGCGAGTGTCCTGGTTCCCTCGGTTCGGACACCGGCGGCTCGATCCGTCAGCCGGCATCGCTCTGCGGCATCGTCGGCATGAAACCGACCTACGGCAGGGTGTCGAGATACGGCCTGACTGCTTTCGCTTCTTCTCTTGATCAGGTCGGCCCGCTGTGTCGGACGGTCGAGGATTGCGCCCTGATGATGCATGTTATCAGCGGCTATGACGAGATGGATTCCACCTCGGTGAAACAAGACGTGCCTGATTTTTCCTCGTCTCTTACCGAGGGACTCGAGGGTTTGACTATCGGCGTTCCCCGGGAGTATTTTACCGACGGTCTTGATGGCGAAGTGCAGGATATAGTTCGCAACAGTATCGAGGTGCTCAGGAAAAAGGGGGCACGTATTATTGATGTTTCCCTGCCGCACACCGAATACTGCGTTGCAGTCTACTATCTGATTGCCCCATCCGAGGCAAGTTCCAATCTGGCCAGGTACGATGGCGTCCTGTACGGCTATCGCGACATGGAGGCCGACACCCTTCTTGATATGTACAAACAGACACGCTCGAAAGGGTTCGGTGCCGAGGTGAAGCGGCGCATCCTTATCGGCACCTATGCCTTGTCCTCCGGCTACTACGACGCCTACTACAAAAAAGCATCTCAGGTGCGGACCCTGATTCTCAATGATTTCAAAACGGCGTTTCAATCCTGTGACGTGCTCATCTCTCCGGTAACCCCGACCCCCGCCTGGAAAATGGGTGAAAACACCGAGGATCCGCTTGCCGTCTATATGTCCGACATCCTGACTATCTCGGCCAATCTTGCCGGCATTCCGGGAATGTCCGTGCCCGGTGGTTTTACCGAGGAGGGCTTGCCGGTCGGCGTGCAACTGCAGGCGGCGCACTTTCAGGAAGAAAAACTGTTGAAAACCGGTTTCAACCTCGAGCAGGGACTGGGGCTTAAGCAAAGAAAGCTGGATATATGAGACAACCCCGATGGTGGGCTGGTAGAAAAAAATTTCGTTTTACGGTGACCCCTTGAAAATTAAAATTCCTCAGAATATCGAGACAATAACCCCCTATCCTCCCGGCAAACCTCTTGATGAGCTGGAACGCGAATACGGCATAACCAACTCCATCAAACTGGCCTCGAACGAGAACCCCTGGGGGCCCTCACCGAAAGTGATACAGGCCCTGCGGGCCGAACTGTCGCAGCTGCACAGGTATCCGGACGGGTCGTGTTATTATCTGGTGCAGGCCCTAGCCGAAAAACTGGCTATTGCACCGGGCGAAATTGTCATGGGCAATGGATCCAATGAGATTATTGAGTTTCTGGTCAAGGCCTTTGTCCAGGAGGGCGATGAGGTTATTACCAGTCATCCGTCTTTTCTCATGTACCAGAAAATTGTCCAGGTGAGAGGCGGCATAAACCACGTGGTGCCGCTGCTGGACATGCGTCACGATCTCGGTGGTATCAAAAAACTGCTGTCCGAAAAAACCCGGCTTATTTTTATCGATAATCCGAACAACCCGACCGGCACGGCCATCCCTCCGGTGGAGCTCTACCGGTTTCTCAGCGACATCCCGGAGTCGGTGATTGTTGTCCTCGATGAAGCGTATGTCGACTTCATGGATAAAAAGCTGCAGGTGGATTTCTGTTCCCTTATCAGAAACGTCGAAGGACACTGCCCGGTCGTTTTTTTACGCACATTTTCCAAGGCATATGGCCTGTCCGGCCTGCGGGTTGGCTATGGCATGATGGCCAGGGAAATTGCCGAATGTCTGCACAAGGTGCGTCAGCCGTTCAATATCAACCAGATGGCCCAGGTGGGCGCTTTGGCGGCGCTGGAGGATGAGGAATACTATCAGCTTACCCTTGATCGAACAGCAGAGGCTCGAGATTATCTGCGCCGGGAGGTCGATAAACTCGGTTGCAGAAGCTACCCAACCGAGACCAATTTTTTTCTTATTGATGTTCGGGGCAATGCGGATAAGCTGTATCAGGCCATGCTGTACCAGGGGGTGATCGTGCGCTCGATGAGCGCCTACGGCTTTACCAATTTCATTCGGGTAACCTTCGGCACGGAGGAGGAAAACCAACGCTTTGTCAAAAGTTTGGCCGACTGCCTCGGCGAACTCGGCTATGTCTGAGACGCAGAACATCATCACCATCGATGGTCCCGCCGGGGTTGGCAAATCCTCGGTGAGCAGGAAGGTTGCCGCGGCCACCGGTTTCACCTACCTCGATACCGGGGCTATGTACCGTGCGGTTGGCTGGTATTTGCTGCAGCAGGGGATTGAGCCGGAGGAGACCGAGGTCATTGGTGAAAAACTGGCCGATCTCGAACTGAAATTGCTCCCGGCAGCAGATGAAGAGAGTGATGTCGGGGTTTTCCTCAACGGCGAAGATGTCACCGAGGCCATCCGCACCGCTGAGATGGCCATGGTGGCTTCCCGGGTGTCTGCCCTTCCGGTCGTTCGACGGGTATTGACTGAAATACAGAGAGGTTACGGTGAGAAAGGCGGTATTGTCGCTGAAGGCCGAGACACCGGCACCGTCGTTTTTCCAAGGGCCGCGTATAAGTTTTTTCTTGATGCCCGGCCCGAAGAGAGGGCGAAAAGGCGTGTATTGCAGTTGCAGGCAAGAGGTGTTGCGGCGGATTTTAACGAGATCCTGGCGATGACGCTTGAACGTGATCAAAACGATAGCCGGCGCACGATTGCTCCTTTAAAGAGGGCAGAAGACGCCGTACTGATAGATACGACCAAGAGAACCATTCCGCAGGTGGTCGATGATATTCTCCGGATAATCGAGGGCAAAAAAAAGCAGGGGAGATGAAAAGAAGCCGCACCGACAGAAAGGCGGTACGGCTTCTTTTCATCTTTAATTTGCAATAAAATCAACCCTTCTGTTCATGCTGTAGGCATCTTCATCCTGACCTAAAAACAACGGCCGTTCTTCGCCATACGACAGGGTCCGCATCCTGTCCGCAGCTATACCCAGATTGATGAGATATTGCCGGGTGTTGATTGCTCTTCTCTCGCCGAGCGCCAGGTTGTACTCGTTGGTCCCCCTTTCATCCGAATTACCCTCAATGGTGACCATTGTATCCGGAATGGTCTTGAGGTACTCGGCATTAGTGATGAGTACGTCCGTCATCGCGGGACTCACGCCGGCCTGATCGAAATCAAAGTAGATGGGGGAGAGATTCTCCGAGCATCTTCCGTGTATTCTCTTGTATTCATCCGACTGTTGGTCAGCCGCAGACATCAATCCCCCGCCTGCTGAATCATCCAGGCTCCCTTCACTGGGCAGACTGTCTTCTGAGTAGCCGCCTTCCGCCATGGGGTAGTTGATGTCTTTGCCTCCGGGGATATCAGATTCTACTGAACCGTCCGGCGGTATGACGGTTTTTTTGCCGCAGCCGGCGCCAAAAAGAACCAATGACCCGATAACAGCCGAAAAAGCAAGAGTTCTGCTGAGTCGTTTCTTCATGAAATACTCCTGTGGTGAAGATAGTCCCGTTATACGGGTTATATACTTTCTATGAATCGTATGCATGTTTGAGGTGAAGAACAAATCCACCGAAATAACTCACTACTTTAGCCGTATTGCAAGAGAGGTCAAGAACAAATTGTCAGGTAAACAGTATTCGTTTCCTGTTGCCCGGCAGAAACTATAATGGTAATCGATTAAGAAGGAACAGGGCGACCTTTTTCTCTTTTTTGGTAAAGATGCAAAAAATGATCAGGCAACCCGGTTGTTTTCGGGATACAGGGGATGGATGAGCAAGAATGGATATGTATGAACAGATAGCCAGCTGTGCCGGTGGGCTGGAGAGCTTGGTAGAAGAAGAGGTGGTGTCGTTTGGCGGGCAGGATGTTGTCTGTGGCAATGGGGTGGTTACCTGGAAAGGTTCGCTGGAGTCCGGGTATCGCTGCTGTCTTTGGTCCCGTTTCGCCTCGCGTGTCTTTTTGCAGCTGGCCCGGTTTTCCATTGTCGATGAAGAGACGGTGTACCAGCGGTGTCTGGAGTTGAACTGGCAGGACCATCTCTCTGCCGAGACAAGTTTTGCAGTCAGCTGCACACTTTCCGGAGAGTCGCCGATCACCCACAGTCGCTATGCCGCCCTGAAGGTAAAGGATGGTCTGGTTGACAGTTTTAGAAATCGGATCGGCAGACGTCCATCGGTTGAAACAACCAGGCCTGATGTACAGGTTCACCTGCATGTGGATGGAAAAAACGCTACTCTGTCTCTTGATTTATCGGGGGAAAGCCTGCATCGACGGGGGTACAGGGCGGCGGCGGTCAAGGCGCCGCTTAAGGAAACCCTCGGTGCCGCCATCGTTGCCTTGAGCGGCTGGTTGACCGATACCCCGACATTGATCGATCCCATGTGCGGTACCGGCACCCTGTTGATCGAGGCCGCTTTGATGTTTGGCGACTCTGCGCCGGGGCTGTCTCGCCGTCATTTTGGATTTTTCGGCTGGGCGGGCCATGACGTGACGCTCTGGAACGGTCTGGTCGAAGAGGCCCTGGGGCGAGAGGAGAGGGGTCTGGAAAAGAGCTGGCCGCTGATAATCGGCTACGACTGTGATCCTGTCGCGGTAAGTGCCGCCCGAAAAAACATCGACAAGGCCGGTCTTACCGAGCAGATTCAGGTAAAACAGGCCGAGCTGGCCACCCTTCGTTCTCCGGATAAAAAAGGGATGCTGTTGTCGAATCTGCCGTATGGGGAAAGGCTTTCCGAGACGGAGCAGGTGGGCCGGCTGTACAGGGCCTTTGGCCGTATCGCAAAAGAGAGGTTCTTTGGCTGGCAAGTCGCGGTGTTTATCTCCAACCCGACCTTGACCGACAGCTTTACCCTTACCTGGGATGATAAGCATAAATTATATAACGGTTCAATCCCCTGCAGACTGCTTACCGGATCGGTCAGCGAGGTAGAGAGTGTTTTCAAGTGGACCCCGGTCGTGCGAAGCAGCGAAGAAGCAGAGGGAGAGTTCGGCAACAGGCTGCGAAAAAATCTCAAAAAAATGCTGAAATGGGCGGAACGAGAAGATGTCTCCTGTTTCAGAATTTATGATCGGGATTTGCCGGACTTCAACCTCAGCATCGATCTGTTTGGCAAATGGGTGCACATGCATGAATATGCCCCGCCGAAGACCATTGATCCGCAGCTGGCCGCCTCAAGGATGGCCGCCGCGGTGAAAAATGTCAAAGATATCCTTGGGGTTCGCTCGAATCGAGTTTTCATAAAATCCAGGGAGCGTCAGAAAGGCCGAAAGCAGTATGAAAAAAAGGGCAATACCGGCAAAATGTATGAGGTGCGAGAAGGCGAGTGTTCTTTTCTGGTCAATTTTACCGATTATCTCGATACCGGGCTTTTTCTCGACCATCGACCGATCCGCCAGAAAATATACCGGGAAGCCAGGGGAAAAAGATTTTTAAACCTGTATGGCTATACCGGAACGGCAACGGTCCATGCGGCGATGGGGGGGGCGGCGGGTACGACCACGGTTGATCTTTCGGCGACCTATCTGCACTGGGCACAAATGAATCTTGCCCTCAACGGACTGACGGAGTTTCGTAACACGTTTGAAAAAGCTGATTGTTTGCAGTGGCTCGAAAAATGCGACACTGTCTTTGATCTGATCTTTATCGATCCCCCGACCTTTTCCAACACGAAAAAAGATCAGCGGGTCTTTGATATCCAGAAAGATCATGTCCGGCTGATTGACCTGGCCATGGCCCATCTGGAACCGGATGGACTGTTGCTTTTCTCAACGAACTTCCGACGGTTTAAACTGGAGGAGAGCCTGGCGACGCGCTATGCTGTCCATGATATTTCCGCCGAATCGGTTCCCTTTGATTTTTCCAGGAATGAAAAGATCCACAGTTGCTGGGAAATGAGAAAAACCGTGCAGATCAAGCCGGTGAATAAATGGCCGGAAGGGGGCCCGTGGCGATAGGGGGCTTCCGTCAACACGACCATCATCACAGTAGTGCAAATATCGCCGATTGCCTGTACAATACCGCAAAGATCAACCGACCGGCGCCTGTGCCGTTACTGATGTGCGGCAATTTAAAAAACACCAACCAGAGAGGGAATGGTGGCGGAAATTGAAAGACTGCAAAAACAGATAGATGACCTTACAACGCAACTGGCAAAAGAAAAACAGACCAACAAACTGCTGAAAAAAAGGGCTCTGCAGGCGATTCTCGGCAGCAATGGAGCTGGCCTTGGGCAGGCGGAACAGAGCGTCTGCGAGGTTGATCTTGTTCGAGCAGAGCTTTCCAGTCGCGCCAAAAGTGTCTTTCTGGAAAATGTCAGCCACGAAATCCGTTCGTCGATGAACGGCATTGTCGGAATGACCGAGCTCGTTCTGGAGACGGAACTGACCGCCGAACAGCGGCAGTATCTGGAAATGGTCGGCTCCTCCGTTGACCGTCTGCTGGTCGTCGTCAATGAAATCCTGGATTTTTCCAGGATAGAGACAGGGGAACTGGAGCTTGATCCGGAGGATTTTAACCTCAAGGAGAGTCTTGATCACGACCTTTATGTCTTGCGCCAAGCCGCTGAAAATAAAGATCTCCAGCTGGTCTGCACCATTGCTCCGGATGTTCCGGCGAATGTGCACGGAGATTCGACCCGGATGGTGCAGATTGTCACCAATCTGGTCGATAATGCAATCAAGTTCACTATGCACGGCGGGGTTTTCATCAACATCGACAATGTTGGCTACGATACGAGCAATCATATCCTCCTTCGATGCACCATTCGTGACACCGGCTGCGGCATCGCCCCGGAAAAAATCGAACTCATCAAACATTATTTCAAGCAAAAAGCCACAACACAGCTTGCTCTGCCGCTTTCCGTCGGGACAACAGGATTGGGTTTGACCGTCAGCTCCCAGCTGGTGAGGCTTATGGGCGGAGAAATCGACGTGGAAAGCAGTTCCGAGGGGACAACGTTCCAATTTACCCTTCCGTTTAAGGAGGTCGCCGATCTTGCCGGTCTCGAAGAAAAAGCCCATGTCACTCTGGAGGGCATTGAAGAGGAATTCGCCTATGCCCTGCGGGGCGCCAAGGTCCTTCTCGCCGAGGATGAATACATCAACAGGGTGCTCATCGAGGCGATTCTCAAACAGCTTGGGGTGGAGGTAACCTCGGTCACCAATGGCCGGGATGCGGTAGCGGAGGCGTGCAGCGGGGCATATCAGCTGGTTCTGATGGACGTCCAGATGGATGATGTCGATGGACTGGAGGCGACCAGGCGTATCAGAAAACATGAGCGCAAACAGGGTGGTCATATGAGCATTATCGCACTTACCGCCCTGGCTATGTCCGGCGATAGGGAAAAATGTCTGCAGGTTGGCATGAATGACTACCTGCCCAAGCCGGTGCAGAGAAACGCCTTGATCAGTGTTCTCGCACGATTTTTGACACGCCGGGCCCTGGTCGTGGACGGGGATCCGGTGAGTCAGGGTCTTTTTGTGCGCACCCTGGTTGAGGCGGGCTGGCAGGTGACCATCGCTGAAACCCGACGCGCGGCGATGTACGAGGCATCCCTTTCTCATTTTGACCTGATTGTTTTTGACCTCTCGACCCCGCAGCTCGAGGGAGTCGAGGGGGTAAGGGTAATCCGCCAGCTCGAGGAGTACTCCGGACAACGGACGCAGATCTTTGGCATAGGCCGGGAGCTCGACCATGACGAACTGCAGGGATTGGGCTTTGATGGGTGTATACCAAGGCCGGTGACCAGGGACGGTATCCTGCAACAGCTGGAGATTTTTGCATCGGTCGGATAGAACGAGACACCCCGGCTCTGCCGGGAAGAAGTCAATTTCCGGCAGAGCGTGTTTTATTCCACACCTCTGTCTGTCAATTAAAATTTATAACACGGCTTTATGATACATTTTTCCCATGTCTGTCTTGACACCTTTGGCTACGAACTGCCGCCACGGGTGCTCTCCTCCGCGGATATTGAAACCCGTCTCTCCCCTGTTTATGAACGACTGCGGCTTCCGCCCGGCAGACTGGAGTTGATGAGCGGCATCCGGCAGCGGCGCCTCTGGCCCCACGGGACAAGGCCAAGCGAGGCCGGCAGCCTGGCCGGAAAAAGGGTACTTGACACGGCAGGCGTCGATGCAAAAGCTATTGACTGTCTTATTTTTACCTCCGTGTCGCGGGATATGATGGAACCGGCGACCGCCTCGTTTGTCCATGACAAACTTGGCCTCTCGTCTTCCGCGCTGATTTTTGATATCTCCAATGCCTGCCTCGGCTTTCTCGACGGGATGGTGATGCTGGCCAACATGATCGAGCTGGGGCAGGTTGAAAACGGGCTGATCGTCTCCGGAGAGACGGCGGAGGAGTTGCTGGAGTCGACCCTGCTTGCCCTGCTCGAGGACACGACGCTAAGCCGAAAGAGCATAAAACCGGCTTTTGCCTCGCTGACCATCGGCTCCGGTTCGATCGCACTGTATATGCGAAGAGTGAAAAAGAACGAAGACCGGCCACGGCTGGTCCATGGGGCCTGGCAGGCGAACACGGAACATTCCGACCTCTGTCATGGCGGCCGCAAAGGGGCAAACGCAATCCTTATGGCGACCAACTCGGAGGAATTATTGCACCGGGGCGTCGACACCGCCCAGATGACCTGGAACAGGTTTTCGGCAAAATCCGGCTGGCAGGCTGACGACATTGACCGTTTTTTCTGCCACCAGGTAGGTTCGGCCCACGCCAAACTACTCTTTGAGCGTTTGCAGCTGCAGCCGGAAAAAAATTTCGAGACCCTGGCAACCCTTGGCAATGTCGGTTCCGTGTCGGCACCGATAACCATGGCCATGGCCATGGAGCAGGGGGCTTTTCTACCGGGGCAAAAGGGCGCGCTGCTGGGAATCGGCAGCGGCATAAACTGTTTGATGCTGGGAGTTGCATGGTAATTATGGCCGACAGAGTAACCAACAGACAAGGGCAGATACTGCTCAGGCTGGCAAGAAATATTCTTGAGCAGAAGCTCAACCAGGGGACGCTGCCGGATAAACCGGACGACGCTGTTTTTTCGGCGAAAGCGGCCACCTTTGTTACACTGAAAATAGCCGGTAAACTGCGCGGCTGTATCGGTACTCTCGAAGCGGTTGATCCGCTCTGGGACAGCGTTTACCGGAATACCATCAATGCGGCTTTTTATGATTATCGTTTTTCGCCTCTTACCCCGGAGGAGTTGCCGGCGGTGCAGCTCGACATCTCGATCCTGTCCCAGCCAAAACCGCTAGAATACGAGGATGCTGCAGATCTTACGGCAAAACTGCGTCCCGGCATTGACGGGGTGATTCTGCGGGAAGGGACGCGGAGTGCCACGTTTTTGCCCCAGGTCTGGCAACAACTTCCCACCCCCGAGCAGTTTCTCGGCCAACTCTGTCTGAAAGCCGGACTGCCGCAAGATGCCTGGCGGCGGGGAAGACTTGAAATTGACACCTACCAGGTGCAGGATTTTGAGGAGGAAAGAAAGTGAGAGAGGTGGTTCTTTCAGAGCAACAGGTACGAGAGCTCGAAGATATCTACGAAAAGCTCCAGCAGGAATATGCGCGGGTGGCTGGAGTCCTTGATTTTTCCTGCAGCGGCTGCCCCGATAACTGCTGTGACTCCTATTTTCTGCACCATACCTACGCCGAATGGGCACATCTCTGGCGGGGCATCAGGCAGCTTGGCCCCGAGCGACAGCGGGCGCTCGTCGCCCGGGCCAGGACCTATCTTGCCCAGTGTACCGAGGCAATGGCCGCCGGTCGCCGCCCACAGGTCATGTGTCCGCTCAATGAGGACGGACTCTGCGTTGTCTATGAACATCGTCTGCTGGTCTGCCGTACCCATGGCGTTCCGGCGACGATGACCCGGCCGGACGGCCAAACCCTGCGTTTTCCCGGCTGTTTTCGCTGTCAGGAAATTGTCGAGGGCTTGAGTGAACGGCCCCCTCACGTTGCCAGGACACCTCTTTTAACAAGACTGGCCTTGTTGGAAAAAGAACTTTTAGACAATAAACGCCACCTCCTGCCCCGGGTGAAGATGACCATCGCCGAGATGCTGGTGCAGGGGCCGCCAGCCATCCCCCGATCGTATTGTGAAAAAAGGACGAGTGCGTTTACGGAGAAGAAATAACCGGGTGCAATCCCAACAGGAGATAAGGTCCAATGCGTGTCAAGGTACGCCATAAGCAGCCAAATTCGAAGATGTGTTTTGTCTGCGGCATGCACAACAGTTTCGGGTTGAAAAGCAGCTTTTATGAACTTGAAGACGGGCAACTGCTGGCGATTTTCCAGCCGGCGGACGAGCACCAGGGGTATCCGGGGCGTTTGCACGGCGGTATTGCCGCGACCATCCTGGATGAAACCATCGGCCGGGCGATTATGCTCACCCATGCCGACAACATCTGGGGAGTGACCGTCGATTTTTCCATGAAACTGCGCAAACCTGTGCCGATCGACGGGGAGATACGGGTTCTGGCCCGAATTGTCTCGGAAGGCACGCGCTCCTTTCAGGGGGAGGGGGAGATTCTTCTTGCCGACGGGCAGGTTGCGGTGGAGGGAAAAGGACGGTATCTCAAGATGGATATTGACAAAATTGCCGACTTTGACCATCAGGGCGAGGATTGGTTGGTCGTTGCCCAGCCGGACGATCCGGAGTTTGTCGAACTGTAAAAGGAGCCGGAAACCATAGCGCAAAGGCTGCCGGTTCTCATCGGCAACACGCTGTTTTTTACACCTTAAAGCGAATGTTCAAAATATCGCCGTCGGTGACGATGTAGTCTTTGCCCTGCAGGTACATCTTGCCGGCCTTTTTCAATTCCGCCTCACTGCCGTATGCCATAAGTTCGTCGTATTTCATCACCTCGGCCCGGATAAATCCCCGTTGCAGATCGGAATGGATAACCCCGGCCGCGACAGGAGCGGGGGAACCCCGGCGAACCAGCCATTGTCTGACCTCATCCTTGCCAACGGTAAAAAAGGAAATAAGACCAAGGGCCTTCAGGCACAGGCCGGTCATGATACCAAGGGCCGGTTCGGCAATGCCTAAATCCTGCAGGAATTCGGCTTTTTCTTCCTCCGAATCGAGGAGGACAATCTCCGATTCGACCTGGGCGGAAACAAGCATCGCCTCAATCTTGTTTTGCCTGCACTGCTCAGCCGTTTTCTCAAGCAGTGTCGTATCGCCTAGTTGCTCTTCCGAGACATTGAAGGCGAGGATCAATTCCTTTCGGGTAATAAGGGGGTAACTGCGGATGAGCAAATCTTCCTCTTCGCCGAATTCCAGCAGGCGAAGCGGTTTCTCCTCTTCAAGATGCGTCAGCAGCTTGCGCATCAGTTCGAGCTCCACGGCCTGCTTCTCATCCTTGATCTTTTTCAGGGCGGTTTCGATGCGGGCAATACGTTTTTCGACAAAGATCTGGTCGTGCATGATCAGCTCATTGTTGACCATTTCCGCATCGCGTATGGGATCGACAGATCCTTCCGCATGGTATATCGAATCGTCTTCAAAGGCCCGAATGACATGGCACAGGGCATCGACGTCGGCAATTTCCTGAAAGATGTCCCCTTTGGCGATGTTTTCCTGTTCCATTTTCGGCAGGAGAACCAGGTCTATCCGCGCCCTCGCCTCTTTATTGGGGCTGTACATGGCCACCAGGCGATCAAAACGCGGATCGCGAATTTCCGCGGTACCGGGAATTGGTTTTGCCGGACCGGTCTGCTCTCGCAGTTCGCTGCCGGTCAATACCTGGAAAAGGGTCTTTTTGCCTGTTTGCGGCAGGCCTATGATTCCAACCTTCATGGTAAAATGTATCCTTTTGGTGAGATAGTTGAGACTGATTGCTGGACAAATACCACAGGATAGCGGTAATCAGCAAGGGAATATGCGGAGAAATACATATAAACCGATACCGGCATCGTCTGCAATGTGCCTGAGAGGCAGACTCGAACGGACAAAGAGAAGGGGTGGAGATAAAAAGATGAATTTTCAGGAAGATGTACATATGAGGCCGATCGGCATAATCCACTCCTGCTTTACCGAAAAATTCGGCATTCCCCGGCAGCCGGGGATGGTTGCCTCGGCAACCGCCCGTCTGGAAATGCTGCGGCCCTGTAACCGGGAGGAGATGGTCCGCGGCCTGGAGCAGTTTTCGCATCTCTGGGTGCATTTTCTTTTTCACCAGACGGTGGCCGAGGGGTGGAAACCGACCGTTCGGCCACCCTGGCTCGGCGGACAGAAGAGGGTGGGGGTTTTTGCCAGCCGCAGTCCCCATCGACCGAATCATCTCGGTCTCTCCGCAGTCCGGCTCGAGGCGATGGTCCGGGAAAAGGGTAAGCTTTTCCTCGAACTCTCCGGGGTCGACTTCCTCGATCAAACGCCGGTGATCGACATAAAGCCGTATATCCCTTACAGTGATTGCATTGCGTCGGCGACCTGCGGCTACGCGCACGGAGAAAACCCTGCGGTGGCGGTTGTTTTCAGTGAAAGCGCCGAGCTTTTCTGTGCCGATTATCGACAAAAAACCGGAAGAAATATCCGGGTGCTGGCAGAAGAGATGATCGGCCAGGATCCGCGGCCGGCAAGTCAGAAAAAAAACAGAAGTGATTTCGGCATGCTGCTCTGGAATGTCAATATCCGCTGGCAGGTCAAGGATGACTGTTTTTATGTTGTGAGCTGTAGCGAAGTTATGGCTTGATAAAGCCGTCGATGATGCAGGTGACGCCTTTATCAATGACATAGGTCCCACTTTTAATGTCGTAATGCAGGCTGCCACCGTCGATCTGCGCCTGCTCGGCCTCCAGCCGGGTTCTTCCGGGGCAGTTGACGGTGCGCTGGTCACTGTCGTAGAGCAGCAGATCGGTGTAGAGAAACTGTTTGTCGACGGTCTTGTTGATAACCACATCCCCGCGCAAGGTGAGTATTTTGCTGGTGGTACTGTATTGGCCGGTGTTGGCCAGGACGGTGGTGATATTTCCGGCTGCATCAAAGAGATCAGCGCTGACCAGCTCCATGATAATTACGTTGGGATCCGCGCCGGTGCGAGCTCTCTGGGCGCGTATGACTGCCGTTTTCTGACCTTGTTGATTCTGCAGTATCTTCACTTTATCCATGTTGAAATCATGGCCTTCGGCCTGCTCATTTTTCGGTGCCGGATCGAAACTGCCCCGGGGGCTGAGGAAATTGCCGACCGGTATGGACCAGAGAGGATAGCTGACGATGATGCACAGGGGGACGAGCCAGATGATGTTGCGGTGGAATTTCATCGATTCTTGTATTTTTGCAGCAATTCCATCAGCAGATTTTTGCCCTCGATAATCAGGTCGCAGGCGTCACGAACAGCTCCGGCACCGCCGGAGCGCTCGGTAATAAAATGGGCGATGTCTTTTACTTCCCGTGCACCATTGGCCGGGACCAGGGCCAGGCCGACCTGCTGCAGCAGGACCAGGTCGAGCCAGTCGTCGCCCATATAGGCAATCTGATAGGGCTTCAGACCGGTAACCCGCATTATCTCCTTGAAGGCCGCGGTTTTATTGCCGACGCCCTGATAGATGTGGTGCATTTTCAGCTCGGTGGCCCGTCTGGCGACAACCTCTGATGTTCTTGCGGTGATAACTCCCACCTCAACGCCCGCTTCCCTGAGAAGCCGCAGGCCAAAGCCGTCCTGGGTGTTGAAGGCCTTGCTCTCTTCGCCATTGCCGGAATAGAGGAGGTTGCCGTCGGTGAGAACACCGTCGACATCAAGGAGCAGGAGGTGTATGTCCCGGGCCTTTTCCAGGGCAAGTTTTCGCTGCGGGTCGTTTGCCCGGCTGTCCCGCTCCCGGGCCCGACTGCGATATCCTTCGAGAACCTCGCAGTCGGAGGGGTAGGCGGTGGGGGATGTCGGGCACTGATCAGCCATGTTCAGGTAACTGCATTGCGCACCCTGATCAGCTGCACCAGTAATTCTTCAACTTCATCAAGGGCGATAGAGTTCGGACCATCACACAGGGCCTGGTCCGGGTTGGGATGTATTTCCATGAAAAGGCCATCAATTCCGGCGGCAATCGCCGCCCTGCTCAGGGTGGCAATAAATTCCCGCTGGCCGCTGGAAGACCCGCCGGCGCCGCCGGGCAGCTGCACCGAATGGGTGGCGTCAAAGATCACCGGGCAGCCGAAGGAGCGCATGACCGGCAGAGAGCGCATGTCAACGACCAGGTTGTTGTAGCCAAAGCTGGCGCCGCGTTCAACGAGCATGATTTTTTTGCCGCCGACACCGCGCATTTTATTTACCGCGTTTTCCATATCCCAGGGGGAGACAAACTGCCCTTTTTTCACATTGACCGGTTTGCCGGTCCTGGCGGCGGCGGTAAGCAGGTCGGTCTGGCGGCAGAGAAAGGCGGGGATCTGGAGAATATCCAGTACTTCGGCGGCGGCGGCAACCTGGCTGACATCATGGATATCGGAGATGACCGGGACGCCGATTTCCCGGCGGATTTTGGCCAGCGTTGCCAGGCCCGCCTCCAGGCCGGGGCCGCGATAAGACTCCAGCGAGGTCCGGTTGGCCTTATCAAAAGAGGCCTTGAAAACGTACAGGATCCCCAGCCGGTCACAGATTTCCTGCATCCTGCCGGCGACGGTTCTGGCCAGCTCCTCGGATTCAAGGGCGCAGGGGCCGCCGATAAGCAGTAACGGCCGGCCGGTGCCGATGATAAGGGGCGTGCCGGAGGGGCTGTCGATGGCAACGGAAATATCAGACATCCTTGTCCTGCTCTCTTTTCTTGTGGGCAAGGGCCGCACTGATAAAATCCCTGAACAGCGGATGCGGTTTCATCGGTTTCGATTTGAATTCCGGATGAAACTGACAGCCGAGAAACCATGGGTGATCGGCGAGTTCGACAATTTCCACCAGGTTGTTGTCCGGCGAGGTTCCGGAGATGACCAGACCGTTTTGTTCCAGTTGTTCCCGGTAGGCATTGTTGAATTCAAATCGGTGTCGATGCCGCTCGGATATTTCATCCTGGGCGTAGGCCCGGGCGGCATTGGTATCTTTTTTGAGAACACAGGGATAGGCGCCAAGCCGCAGGGTGCCGCCAAGGTCTGATTCCTCGTCCCGTGTCTGTATTTTGTTGGTGCGGTAATCAAACCACTCCTTGATCAGATAAATGACCGGATCCGGGGTGTTTTCGTCGAGCTCGGTGGAATTGGCCATGGACAAGCCCAGCACGTCTCGAGAAAACTCCACCACCGCCAGCTGCATGCCGAGACAGATGCCGAAAAAGGGGATCTTGTTCTTCCGGGCGTAGTTGATGGCTTTTATCTTGCCTTCAACGCCCCGCTTGCCGAAACCGCCGGGAACGAGAATGCCGTCGCAGCCGTCGAGCAGACTGGCCACATTTTTTGATTCCAGGCATTCGGCGCTGATATAGTCCAGATTGACCTTGGTGCCGTTGGCCAGGCCGCCATGCACCAGCGCTTCGTGGAGACTTTTGTATGACTCCGTCAGATCGACATACTTGCCGGTGATGGCGATGGTCACTTCGTTGCGCGGGTTCTGGATATTATGCACCAGGTCCTCCCACGGCTTGATGTTCGGCTGCCCGGTCCAGATATTCAGCAGCTCGAGAATCTTCGCGTCGAGTCCTTCCCGGTGCAGATGCAGCGGAAGTTCATAGATGGTGTCGACATCGATGGCGGTGATAACCGCATCCTGGGGAACATTGCAAAACAGGGCAATCTTCGCTTTGAGACTGTCTTCCAGGGGCACTTCGGTCCGGCAGAGGAGGATATCCGGCTGGATGCCGTCGGCCCGCAGTTCGCGCACCGAATGCTGCGTCGGTTTGGTTTTTACCTCGCCGGCGGTTTTGATATACGGAACCAGGGTCAAGTGGATGAACAGGGTGTACTCTCTGCCCAGATCCCCGCGCAGTTGACGGATGGCCTCGATAAACGGCAACCCCTCAATGTCGCCGACGGTGCCGCCGATTTCGATAATGGCCACATCGGCACTGCCGTCCAGCTGGCGCACCGCGGCCTTGATTTCGTCGGTAATATGCGGAATAACCTGGACCGTGCCGCCGAGATATTCCCCACGCCGTTCTTTGGTGATGACGGAATAGTAAATACGCCCCGAGGTGTAATTGTTTTTCTGGGCCATGACCGCATTGGTATAGCGCTCATAGTGACCCATATCCAGATCCGTTTCGGCGCCGTCGTCGGTGACGTACACTTCGCCGTGCTGGAAAGGGTTCATCGTACCGGGATCGACGTTGATGTAGGGGTCGAGCTTCTGGAAGGTTACCGTCAAGCCGCGACTTTCGAGCAGTGCCCCGATCGCCGCCGAGGCCAGTCCTTTCCCGAGGGAGGAGAGAACGCCGCCGGTAACAAAAATAAACTTGGTCCGTTTGGTATTATTTGGCTTTTTCATGGTGGCCACTATAGCAATCCAACCCTTTTTTTGAAACAGAAAACTTCCCCGACCAAGGAAAAAACAAGGGCTGACGGGAGTGGATTTTTAAAAGTGTCATTGGGGGGGTGACGCGGAAAGTGAGGGCATCTTGATAGTCATGGTGCTCATGCCTATGGTGTTGCATGAGTGTGTGCACCGATGAAGCAATTGCAATTAAATGGAGGAATGTATGCAATATATTATAATCGTAGCAGTGCTGCTTGTTTTGGCGATGACGGCTTTTGCAAGTAATGACCAACAGGCAACCTCGAAGCACAAAACCGCCGTATTCGGCGGAGGCTGCTTCTGGTGTATGGAACCACCCTTTGAACAACTCGACGGGGTGGTTGAGGTGATGGCCGGATACAGCGGCGGAGAGGAAGAAAATCCCACCTACGAGCAGGTATCCAGTGGGCGGACCGGCCATATCGAATCCGTCCGGGTCGTCTATGATCCGGAAAAAATTACCTTTAAGGAGTTGCTCGACACCTTCTGGCGGTATATCGATCCGACCGATCCGGGCGGCCAGTTTGCCGATCGTGGCGATCATTATAAAACGGCCATTTTTTACAACAACGACGAGGAAAAAAAGATCGCCGAACAATCCCGGGCGGAACTGGAGGCATCAGGCGTTTTCACCAGGCCGATAGCAACCGCTCTCCGACCGGCGCAACCGTTTTATCCGGCGGAGGAATACCATCAGGACTATTACAAGAAAAATGTCTTTCATTATGAGGCTTACAAGGTCGGTTCGGGCAGGGCGGGTTTTCTCGAGAGAACCTGGAAGGACCAGCCGCAAAAGAAAAAATTCGTCAAGCCTTCCGATGAACAGTTACGCGCACAGTTAACCCCGATGCAATATCAGGTGACCCAGCAAGACGGCACCGAGCCGCCCTTTGAAAATGAATATAACAGTAATAAGCGGGCCGGCATCTATGTGGACATTGTCTCCGGGGAACCACTGTTTAGTTCCCTCGACAAGTTCGATTCGGGAACCGGCTGGCCAAGCTTTACCCGGCCCCTGGTCGCGGAAAATGTGGTCGAGAAAAAAGACGTGAAATTTTTCATGGTCCGTACTGAGGTGCGCAGTGCCGCCGGGGATTCCCATCTCGGCCATGTGTTTGACGACGGTCCGCCCCCGACCGGATTGCGCTATTGTATGAATTCGGCATCGCTGAACTTTATTCCCGTCGAGGAGCTTGAGGCGAAGGGATACGGCGAATTTCTGTCCTTGTTTCAGTAAGACCGGTCGGCAAACCAGGGTGGAAAATTATTGTCCATTGAGGACATCTTCCACCCGCCTGCCGTTGATTTCCGTGTCGAAGATTTTCTGCAGCAGGGGGGCAACCTTCTGTGCATGTTCCTCGCTGAGAAGAAATCCGGGTAAGGGTCTGGCGGTGAGGGTTTGCAGACGCGCCTGCCTGCTCAAGATTGGAGTGAGCTGGCCGGCTATTTCCTCGAATTCACGGATATCGAGAAGGGCTGGGAGCACATCGAGCATGTTGCCCCAGTACTCTTTTTGCCCCAGATGTTCGAGAAGCTGGCTCACCGCCGTGGCGGCTTCAAAATATTCATCGGATATTCTCGCCGGGTGCAGGGCGGAACAGGTCCGGGTCGAGATGAACAGGCGGCAGCCGAAAGGCCGGACCGGATAGATGCGGCAGAGATTGTCTTCCAGAAACGGGCAGACCGACAGGTTCTGCTGGTCACCGGGATCAACCTCCCTGCCTTCAAGGCAGGCCTCGGCAAAATCATTGGTGGTCATCCTCGGTGGCTGGTGGCCTGGCGGACAAGAAAGTTTTTCCGCCAGCCAGGAAGACATGCCTTCGGCGACGATATAACGGAGAATTGACTCTCCCTCCAGGGCGGTGATAGTGACGTTCTGCGTGCAGCAATAGCTGCAGCCTTTCCGGCAGGCCACCCCCGGTTCACTGTTCCACTGGTCAAAGATATCGTATATGGTATGTAAAATCTGCTGTTTCATGGTCGCTTAGCCTCCTGGGCTCTGTGTTGCGAGAAGGGCAAGAATAGCATATCGACAAAATTTGCCAACAAAAACAAGCACGGAAAAACGCAAGAAACCGATTCGAAAGATACCAGCCAGCAGGCAGAGCGGATCACCGATCACCGGCAGCCAGCTGAGCAGCAGCGACCAGATGCCGTAGGTTGTATATATTTTCTCGGCTCGCTCCAGCTGTCCTTCCTCGATGCGCAGGATGGTTCGGATGAACCAGTGGGCACCCAGTATGCCAAGCAGATAGGTCGTGCAGGCGCCCAGATAGTTGCCGATGGTGGCGACGACAACAACATCCTGGATGGAAAAATTTTGCAGAACCATTACAATAAGCAACCACTCGGAACCGATTGGCAGAATGGTAGCCGCCAGAAAACTGAGGAGAAAGAGCAGGGGCAGGCTGGGGCTGGTAAAGAGGGCGGGCAGGTTTTCCATGGGAAAAAGGGTATTCGAAAAGAAGCGTTTTGGCAAGAGCAGGCTTTGCCGCTGTTGCCGGGATTTGTACCGGTAAATTGAAAGTATCTGAGAGGTTGATGTGCAGAGGATTTTGTCGAAATTTATGTCGAGATTTACGGTTGTTTTTCTTTCATTATTCATGTTCAGCGGAATAATGGGTGGTGCGGCCATGGCAGCTGCCGACACCGAATTTTCCCGGTGGATTGACGGCCTGTATCCTGAGGCAAAGCAAGAGGGGATACGCAGAACCACCTGGGAAACGGCTTTTGCCGGGGTGACCGAGGTGGATGCGGCAGTCCTTGAAAAAGCCAATTATCAGCCGGAGTTCACCACCGAGATCTGGGATTATCTCGATGCCCGGGTAAACCCACTGTCTCTTGGCAAGGGTGAGAAAATGGGCAGATTTTATGCCCGGACTCTTGCTGATGTTGAACAAAAATTCGGCGTCGAGAGGTCGGTCCTGCTGGCCATCTGGTCGATGGAATCAAATTACGGCGCCATCTTCGACAAGCCGGAACGACTGCACTATGTTCCCCGCGCTCTGGCCACCCTTGCCTATGGCGACCCGAAAAGGCAAAAATTCGCTCGCACCCAGCTGTTTGCCGCCCTGAAAATCCTCCAGGCCGGGGATATCGAAAAAGAGCAGCTGACCGGCTCCTGGGCCGGGGCCATGGGTCATACGCAGTTCATTCCCACCAGTTATCTGGCCTACGGCGTCGATATGGATGGCAATGGCCGGCGCGATATCTGGAATTCCATCCCCGACGCCCTGGCCACCGCCGCCAACCTGTTACATAAAAACGGCTGGCGAACCGGCAAAACCTGGGGATACGAAGTCATTCTTCCCGCCTCCGGCGCAGAGTTGCAGGAACAGACGAAAACCCTGGCTGAGTGGCAAAAACTTGGTGTTAAGAGAGTCGGCGGCAAGGGTTATCCGTGGCCGGAAGATAATGCCGTTTTGAAGATCCTTGCCGGACCGGAAGGCCCGGCCTTTTTGATGATGAAAAATTTCTACGTCATAAAGCGCTATAATAATTCCGATTCGTATGCCCTTTCCGTCGGCCTTCTGGCCGATCGGCTGGCGGGGTGGAACGGCCTGGTCCAGCCCTGGCCGAGACCGGCCGGGTCGCTCGGTATCGAAGACAAGCTTGAACTGCAGGAACGACTGCAGCAGCAGGGCTACTACTCCGGGGCAATCGATGGGTATCTTGGCGACGGCACCAAGCAGGCGATCAGGCAGTTTCAGATCCAGGCCGGATTGACCGAAGATGGTGTGCCATCGCAGCAGGTTCTGCGCGCCTTGCGCAAATAACGTCTTTTCTTGGGTTCTGTGGACCTCTCGAGTTCCCTGATGGTATTCTCCATGGTGTAAATAAGAGTTGACGGAGAGCTATAACACTGCAATAATGTGAGCATTATTTCCGAAAAAATTCGGTCAGGTTTTCTTTACGTATGGCATTTCAAAAACATAACAAACCTCAGCCTGCAGGAGTAAAATTATGGGAAGAACGCGCGGATTTATTCTCTTTTTGTTGTGCCTGCCACTGGTAATCTCAACAGCTGTTGCTGAAGCGATTGATCGCGATTCTTGCCAGGTCTGCGGTATGTATATTGACGAATACCAGAAAACCGCCGGAAAATTGGAGTACAGGACAGGCGAAGTCGTTCAGTCCTGCGGTCTGGCCTGCTTGCTTCGACTGGTCGAGGATGCCGGGGGACCGGATGCATTTACTGCTCTTTGGGTCAAGGACTGGGTATTGGGCATACCTTTACCGGCAGAGGAGGCAACCTATGTTATTTCCAGTAAGATTATTCCGGATATGCTGCCCAGCATCATCGCCTTTAAAGAGCGAGAGGAAGCCGAGCATTTCAAGGAAGAAAACGGCGGCGAGCTGATTACTTTTTCTCAGGCTCTGCTGATTATTTCTCCCACTGCCATGACCATGCCGGCGCGGATCAAGACGGCGGTGCTCCCCTCAAAAGGCGCGACAGGGGTGAGTATCGGGGTCATGACCATGAAAATGGACAAGGTTAAAATCGACTCTGATTCAGTGGATCCGGATAACTTCGTTAAACGTCCTGGCCAGATGATGGGCCCGAAGGAAATGAAAACCGATGCTACCATGTTTATGGCCAGCTACGGCCTCACCGATACCATGGCACTAGACATCCAGGCGTCGTATCTCGAGAAGCGGATGGAGATGTATACCATGGGAGGGAGAAAGACCGTTACCACCGAAAATAATGGATTCAGCGATATTTTCGCCTCCTATCGTTATAATGTATTCAAAAGTGTTTATTACAATCATTTTGTGACTTTGCTTGCGGAAACAAGCCTGCCCACCGGTGACTTTGACCGCGAGTATCTGGCGCAGCCGGGGTTGCAGACCGGAACCGGGGATTTTACTTTCGGTGGTGGATTGTTGTATACCTACCGCTACGATGATTTTTGGTTCCATACCATGCTTGGCTACACGCATAAACTCGAAAATAGTGATGATTTCAAGTTTGGTGACGAAACCCGGTTTGGCGTGGCATTGCATTACACGCCGACCTACGATTTTATGTTCGGGGTGGAGGCCGACGCGGTTCACTACGACAGAAATGAGATCAACGGTACTGACGTGGGCAATAGCGGCGGCACGAGAAGCATGCTCACCGGTGTTGCTTCATGGCGATTTCTCACCGCCCTGGGGGGAAATTTCAACCTGCGCCTGACTGCAGGTATTCCGATGTATGAGGATCTCAACCACACCACACTAATGGGCGGCCGGGAAGCTGTACAGATGGGAGGAGGCTGGTTCGGCAGTCTCTCGCTGAACTTCAATCGTCGCTTTGTTCCCACGATGTAGCTGGGTAAAACCGCCTCACTACTTCATTGGTTATATTCTTGAGATGATTTAAGGAAAATGATACCCTTTGTGGTATTGTTGATGAAAGACCACAGTCGAACATTAAAAACGATTTTTGTCTCCTTTAAACATACAATTCAACAGGTTGTGTCATATGAATCAACTACATCCACGACTGGCCCGGACGACATCTCTCCTTTTGATCCTGCTTTTTCTAGCTGCCAACACCTGGGCCGAAGATAAGAAAATTTATCAACGAACCATGGAAGAGTATCAAGTTCCCGATCTGATCTTACTCAACCAAGAAGGGCAGGAGGTTCATCTCAAATCGTATTTTGACTCGGACAAGCTGATTGTCCTCGATTTTATCTTTGGCACCTGCACGACTATCTGCCCGGTACTTTCGGTGAGCTTTGCTCATCTGCAGAAAAAATTGGGGGAGGATCTTGACCGGGTCCGGCTGGTGTCGATCTCCATAGATCCTGACAACGACACTCCGGAAGTCCTCAAAGAACATCTGCAGAAGTACGGCGCCCAGCCGGGTTGGGATGCCCTTACCGGAAAACGCGAGAATATCATCCAGGTGTTAAAGTCCTTTGATGCCTATGTCGCCAACAAAATGGATCACTTTCCCCTGACCATTCTGCGGGCCCCAGGGGAGAAACAATGGGTCAGACTCTACGGATTGCTGAGTGCATCCGATCTGCGCAAGGAGTACGAACAACTGATGAAAAAATAGCAACGTTGACAAAAAATAAGCTTTTTATTGCACAAGAAGACTCCAATAATTTTAAAGGAAAATTCTCAATGAAAGCAAGGTATATCCCCCTCTTTTTGCTCTTTTTCTGGCCCTTTTTTCTCTCCTCATCGCACTCTGCCGAGCTGATAGAGGGATATTCTCCCGAGGAGGCCTTGCGACTCGGTGAGAGAATGTACCGCGACGGGATCCTCCCCTCCGGAGAACCCATGCAGGCGATGGTCATGGGGGATATCCCTTTTGACGGACGGATGTTTACCTGTGACGATTGTCACCAGAGAAGCGGATTGGGGTCAAAAGAAGGCACCGTCATCACCTGGCCGACTAACGGCAGGGAGCTCTATTCGCCCCGTCGCAGTACAGGCGCCTTCAGGCAACCTGCCAGTGAGGCGGAGAAAAAAAATTTCCGCAGAAAGCTCCCGCAGTATTTCCAGCAGATCGAGGATGTCCGGCCGGCATATACCGATAAAACCCTGGCCCGTGTATTGCGAGTGGGAAAGGATCCTGCTGATCGCAAACTTGACCCTATCATGCCGAAGTATCGTTTGAGTAACAAGAATATGGCCATTTTGGTCTATTACCTGAAAAATCTTTCCGTTGAGTTGTCGCCGGGTGTCGACGAGACATTCCTGCAATTTGCCACCGTCATCGCTAGCGATGTTGCCGAGGAAAAGAAGACAGCTATGCTGTCTGTGCTCCAGGCCCACATCGATGCCCATAACTCCCAGACAAGACATGAGGATCGGCGAGCCGCTTCCGGTCCGTTTTACAAGAGCGAAAGGCACCAGGCGTACCGAAAGTTGCAACTCCACGTCTGGGAGTTGACGGGGCCAGAGACAACATGGCCTGAGCAGTTGGAGAAATACTACGCCAGCCAGCCTGTTTTTGCGCTTCTTGGCGGGATCACCGGGGGAAGCTGGGAGAAGATTCATGCTTTCAGCAAGCAATATAAGGTGCCATGTATTTTTCCTGTAACAGATCTGCCGGTCATATCCGACTCCGACTGGTACACGCTCTACTTTGCCAAGGGCTATTACCAGGAAGGCGAGAGCACTGCTAAATATGTCCGCGCCGAGATGGGACTGGACAAGCAATTGAAAATTGTGCAGGTGTACCGACAGGGCGACGGGCGGGGTTCGGCACTGGCCCGGGGTTTTGCCGAAACCTGGCGGAAGATGGGCGGTACAGGGCTTGAGGATTTGCTGCTGCGGGAGAACAGCCTTGACAGGGACCGGATTTTCAGTGAACTGTTTACCGGTGACAAGCCTGTGGTTCTGCTCGTCTGGCTTGATGAGAGTGATACGGATACGTTCAAGAACCTGAGCAGCCATGCCGGTCGAGCAGCGATGATGTTCACTTCGTCATCCCTTCTGCACCATGATTTTTCAATTATTTCAGATCAATTGCGGGAAAATCTCCTGGTAACCTATCCGTATAGTTTGCCCCAGGAGGATGAGAGAAGTCGTTTTGCCGTGGAGAGGTGGCTCCAGGCCCGGAAAATCCCTGTTGTTGATTTTGATATCCAGGCCAAGATGTATTTTCTCGGCTGGATGTTACCCGGGGCCATCAAGAGCATGCGCCACGAATTTTTCAGGGATAAATTTCTTGAAGGGTTTGACATGATGATTGACCAGGACTACGCCATAGCCGTCTACCCGCGTTTAACCTTCGGCCCGGGGCAGCGCTATGCATCAAAGGGCTGCTATATCGTCAAACTGACCAAGGGAGAAAACCCTGAATTGGTCCCGACAAGCGACTGGGTAACCTACTGATGAGAAGAGGTAAACTGTTTGCAGCGTTCATCGTTTTTGAATGCGTTGCACTGCTGGTGCTCTGTCTGCACGGCAGTGTCGGCCGGCTATCCGGTCGCACGCTTGAGCTGCAGGCCAAGCGCGCCCTGGTCAGCCGTCTTGGTCTGACCGATCCGGCAATCTGGACCGAGGCCAGATATACCAGACATCCTTCCCAAACTGATTTTTTTACCGCATTTCAGGATTTTCCCGGCTCTCCGGATCATTTTCCGGCCGGCTCTCTTATCGCACCCGTCCAGCAGATTTTTTCGGGAGGAACGGAGTGACAAAACACCTGAAAATTATCGACTATGCCATATCGTCACTGCTCAGACGCAGGTTCAAATCGATAGCCATTCTGGTTGCCTACAGCATCACCGTGGCAACCCTGGCGTCAGTGCTGTTTTTGACCCATGCCCTCAGGACGGAAACTTCCTTTGTCCTGCAGGGTGTTCCTGATTTGATTGTCCAGCGGACCATGGGCGGCCGCCACGAACTCATTCCTGTCAGGTACGCGGAGGAAATCGGCAAGATCCTCGGTGTCGGCAAAATTACTCCCCGCTACTGGGGGTATTACTATGATGGACTCACCGAGGCCAACTATACCCTGCTCGGTACCGGCGGGGAGGCCGTGGCGCTGGAAATGCTTCAGGGCAGCCTGCCGGTCAAGCCGGATGAATGTGCTGTTGGCGCCGGGGTTGCGGTTCTGCGAGGGTCTGGTTATTCCGACGAGCTGATTCTTGTTAACAGTAAAAATATCGGCGTTCTTTTTGACGTGACGGGGATTTTTCGCACCGAATCGAGCCTGTTGACCAATGACCTGGTGGTTCTCACCGATGCGGCCGTTATCGATTTTTTCGGTTTTCCGCCGGACAGGGCTACCGACCTTGCTGTTTCCGTGCCAAACAGCAGTGAGATCCAGACCGTGGCGGCAAAGATAAAGCAGATGTTTCCCGACACCAGGCCAATCACCAAACGGGAGTTGATCAGGACCTACGACATGGTCTTTAACTGGCGGAGCGGGATGATGCTGACGGTCTTCTGTGCGGCAATAATCGCACTGTGCATCATGGCCTGGGATAAGGCAACCGGGATCAGTGCCGAAGAAAAGCAGGAGATCGGTATTCTGAAAGCCATAGGCTGGGATACTCCCGATATCCTCGCCCTGAAATTCTGGGAGGGGCTGGTTATCTCCCTGACCTCATTTCTCACTGGAGTGATACTTTCCTATGTCCACGTCTTTTTCCTGAATGGCTTTATTCTCGCCGCAGTGCTCAAGGGATGGTCGGTACTTTTTCCCACCTTTCATTTGACACCGAGTATCAACCTTTTTCATCTGCTGGTCATGGGTTTTCTCACCATTGTCCCTTATATCGCCAGCACGGTGATACCAACCTGGAAAACAGCGATTACTGATCCGGATTCAGTAATGAGGGGGTAGTGGTTTGGCACTTGTCGAGGTCGAAAAAGTCTCCAAGGTCTATAATCCGGCGATGGCCGATGAGCTGACCGCCCTCGATGGGGTGTCGCTGACCATTGACCGCGGGGAGGTCGCAGTTTTGACCGGGCCAAGCGGTTCGGGGAAGACGTCGCTGCTCAGCCTCATCGGCTGTATGGCACGTCCGACAGAGGGGAGGATTTTTGTGGACGGCAAGGATGTCGTTAAGCTCCCGGAACGGTTCCTCACCGATATAAGGCGGCAGAAATTTGGTTTTATTTTTCAGCAGTTTCATCTGATCAGGGAATTGACGGTGCTGGAGAATGTACTCCTGCCACTGTTGCCACTGGATATCAGCGTCCGGAAAATGCACGAGACGGCCCTGCCGCTCCTGCACAGGCTGAAAATGGAGACGAAAAAGCATCTCAAGGTAAAAAAGCTCTCCGGGGGAGAGCAGCAGCGGGTTGCCATCGCCAGGGCACTTATCAACGACCCCCAGGTGATTATTGCCGATGAACCAACCGCCCATCTGGACAGGAAGCTTGCCCAGGAATTTATGGACACCCTGACGCGCTTCAACGAGGAGGGGAAGACCATCGTTATTGCGACCCACGACCCTTTTATTCAAGAGTATCCGCTCGTCGGCAAGATTATTGCCATGCGGGACGGACGGCTGGAGAGGATTGAAACGAAGTGATTCTTCATCCTGGTGTCATCGCCCTTATCGTCGGTTCGGCAATCACCCTGTTGCTGCTGCTGTATGCGACCGTCACCGGCACGGTTATTTTCTTTCGCTGGGACTACCGCAGCAGCTCCGCCTCGCAGTTGCTGCTGGAGCGCAAGACCTATCTGATCTCCACCCTGGTCAATTATGCCCTGGGTTTTCAGGTTGCCTCGCTCATTCTCTTTATTTACACCATGGATGATATTCATCGGCTGTTTGTCGGGGCCATGTGTGCCACCGGTTCTTTCAATGCCAATCCGGTGGGCTGGTATGCACTGCTGTCAAAGATTACCGTTTTTTTTCTGGCCGGTTTCTGGATAGCCCTGAACACAATTGACCAGAGAGCGGAAGAGTATCCGCTGGTTAAACTGAAATATCTGCTGCTTGCGCTGCTGCTGCCCTGCATCGGCGTCGATTTTCTGCTCCAGATGAGCTATTTTCTTGGTCTTCAACCGGATATCATTACCTCGTGTTGCGGTTCTCTTTTCGGCAGCGGCGGTGAGAGCGCCATCAGCAGTCTCTCCGCGCTGCCGGTTTTGCCGGCAATGACCGCTTTCTATGGTTTTTTTGTGGTCTTTACCGGGCTTGCCTGCCTGACCTTTTTTCTGGCGATAGCCCTCCTGCGCTATCTCCTGACGATGACTTCCGCGGCCTTTCTCGTTCTGTCCATTCTGTCGATTATCTCTTTTGTCTCCATATATATCTATGAACTGCCCACACACCACTGTCCCTTTGATATATTGCAGCGGGAATATAATTTTATCGGGTACCCGGTCTACCTGACCCTCCTGGTCGGGGTCTATTTCGGGATGCTTCCCGGCCTTTTTCAACCGCTGAAAAAAATTCCCTGCCTGCGGGAACCGATTGTTCTGGCAGAGAAAAAATGGCTGTGGTGGAGTTTGGTAAATGTTACGCTTTTTGTTGCATTGGTGACCTCGGTAGTATGTTTCAGCAATCTCACCTATTTCGATTGATGGTGAGAGGCAGGTGTATCCGAATCGTAAGGTGGAGTCTATGGACAAGAAGGTAAATAACGATACTGTGTTCGAAGAAAGAGAAGAATTCAACAATGCATCAGCAGAGCCTCGGCAGATGGATATCAGTTTATCGAAAATCTTTGCGGCAATGCCCGACGGAGTGGTCTGTACCGACAGCAAGCGACGAATCCTCATGGTAAATCCGGCTATCGAAGCTATTCTCGGCTACACTGCGGAGGAACTGCTTGGTCGTCGGATTGATTTTCTCTACAGTGACCGGAAAGATTATGAATATCAGGGAAAAATACAGTGTCAGTGTCGCCTGGACGGAAAAACAGCGAAAAATTTGTTTGAAACAACTTACCGGAAAAAAGACGGCACATTCTGTCCCGTGGAAATCATGCACACTGTCGTGAAAGGCGAGGACGGCGAAGAGATCTTCTTTATCAAATTGATAAGGGATATTTCCGGGCGCAGGAAAGTGGAGATCAACCTGCGGCGGCTGGAACAGAAATTTCGGACGGTGGCTGAATTTGCCTATGACTGGGAGTGCTGGGGACTCCTGGACGGCACCTTTCTCTATGTGTCGCCTGCATGTGCACGGATAACCGGGTATTCCGCAGATGAATTCATGGAAAACCCGTCGCTTTTTCGGCAGATAATTTTTCCCGAAGATAGAGACGTCTGGGAGGAACATCACCGTGATTCCAGTAACTTGAATATAGACCGTCGAGAAGTGCAGTTCCGCATTATCCGACGCGATGGAGAGATCCGCTGGATTGAACATGCCTGCCAGCGGGTAAAAGGAGATAATAATGAACTGCGGGGGTTTCGCTCGAGCAACCGTGACATAACCACACGAAAAAATAACGAAGAGCAGCTGCGCCAGGCACTCCTAGAGATCCAACATTACAAGGAGCAGCTTGAGGCGGAGAGCGCCTATCTGCGAAGGGAGATGAAACTGTCGTGCAACCATGACAATATCATCGGCAGCAGCAATGCCCTGCAGTATGTTTTATTCAAAATTGAACAGATTGCCGCCACCGATACCTCGGTTCTGCTGCTCGGTGAAACCGGCACCGGCAAGGAGCTGTTTGCCCGGGCGATTCATAAAAACAGCGGGCGTAAGGATCGACCACTCATTAAAATAAACTGTGCCACCCTGCCGGCTAATCTCATTGAAAGTGAGTTGTTTGGGCACGAAAAAGGTGCGTTTACCGGCGCGCACCTCAGGCAGACTGGTCGTTTTGAGCTTGCCGACAAGGCGACAATTTTCCTCGATGAGATTGGCGAACTGCCTCTTGAGCTGCAGGCCAAACTGCTGCGGGTGCTGCAGGAGGGAGAGTTCGAGCGACTTGGCGGTTCGCGGACTATTAAGGTTGATGTTCGGGTGATCGCCGCCACCAACCGTGACCTCGAAGCGGATGTCTGCAATGGGCTGTTTCGCAAGGATCTCTGGTACCGGCTCAATGTCTTTCCGATCACCGCCCCCCCGCTCAGGGATCGGGTCGATGATATTCCCCAGCTGGTCCGGTACTTCGTCGATATCTTTGCCCGTAAACTCCGTAAGAATATCGACTTGGTACCGCTTTCGGTAATGAATCAGCTGGAAAAATACCCATGGCCGGGAAATATCCGCGAGCTGGAAAATGTTATTGAACGGGCGGTGATCAATACCTCCGGCAGCACACTGCATCTGGCCGACGAGTTGAAACAGCCGAATGGAGCACGGACAACGCAACTCAAAAGCCTGGAAGATATGGAACGTGAGTATATAACCATGGTCCTTGAAAAAACCAACTGGAAGGTCAGTGGCCAAAACAGTGCCGCGGAAATCCTCGGACTAAAGAGAAGTACTTTGCGGGCCAGGATGGAAAAACACGGTATCCGCAGGCTGTAGTGGGTTTTATCCCAAAAATAAATATTTTCTCTCGCCCTTGATTTTCCCGTCGAATCGAAGTTTCGACCTTGCCGTACTGGTGGCCAAATGTAGCCCAAAGGCGATATTTGGCCACCAGTTTCCCCAGCAACATCTCTAGTTATCCTCCTGTACCTCGTAATTATTCCCTATAAAACCAGTACGCTCTATCTTTTAACCACTATGTGGTAGTTGTGGCATAGTGTTTGATAGTAATTATTAAAACCAGGTTTATGACAAGCCAATTATTATTTTCTGGGAGGTGGGGATGATTCTCACCACAATCAAACTGCATGGTCGGGCCGAGAAACGGAAAGAGATAATACAGACTCTCCGTGAGCTGGCCAACCAGTTGGCAGAGGAAGAGGGTTGCCTCAAGGCAGAGATCTACCAGGACATCGATAACAAGGACAGGCTCTATTTTATGGAGGAGTGGCAAACGAGAAAGGATCTGGATAAGTACAAAAAATCGAGATCCCTGGCCGTCATACTTGGACTGGAGAGCCTGCTGGTGGAAGAGTTGGAGATCAAGTATTCGGTGAGATTCCGATCAAAAGAGAGACAGGAAGAAGAACCACAGAGTACATCAAACAGCGTTTCCGGTGCCCGGCACCAAACCAGTGCACAGGGTTAATGTTCGGCAACCAAAAGAACACAGAGGAGGGGAACATGGCAATACAAAAACAACAGGCGACAACGATTGAAAAAATGTATGGATTCAGCCGTATTAGCCCGAATCCTGTGCTGTGCAGTGATAACGGTACACGATCACTGCAGTCGATGAGGTTCGCTCATAAAAATCACCAATCAACAAGCTTCGTGGAGGTGAGGGTATGAAAGAAAAAGTAATTAATAACCGTGGAATACCGTTCAGCACCAGTCTGCTGCTGGTATTCATAATGATTATGGCCTTTACGGTACGGGGGCAGGCTGCGAATCTGCCGGGCTTGAGTGTTACAGGCGTGGCCCCGGATGGCACTGAATCATCCGTACCGGCATACCGCTGGCTGGTCGAGCAGGACAAGACCTACCATGTCCAGACCGATGGCAGCGGAGCCGCGATCCCAACAGCCTTTGATCCCAATTGGGACCAGGGCAATGACGGCCACCCCGGCGGCGAGACCTTGGCGGTCGGCTTCCATCAGAGCTATATGCCGGTAGTCGGCAAGGGCTGTGTCGGCTTTGATGATTTGATTGCGCCAGATTTCGTCTGCAATGAAGTGGGGATTACAACATTGCAACCGAACACCCATTACTATGTTTCGGTCGTTCCCCGTTCCGGTGCCTCTATCGGCGGAGCGTCATTTAAGACCGACAACTCGGGCAATATCCCGCCAACCACTGTTTTCGTCAACCAGTATCCGATCGAGACCGCGCAAATCACCATCCTGATATTTCACGACAACGCTCCGATTAACAACGCCCCTGACCTGCCGACGGAAGAACCTGGCACCGGTCCCGGGCAGACCGATATGAGCGGTTTTCAAATTCTCGTTGAAGATGCCGGCGGCCGCTACGGCGCCTCGGCTGGCGTGCAGAGTCAGGATGCCTTCGGCAACCCGCTGGGCACCACCTATAACCCAGACGGCACTATTGCCGGCTTTAGTCCGCTGATCACCGGTCCCGACGGTCGCCTGACTATCAAGAACCTGGCCCCCGGCAAGTACGGCATCCAGGCGGTACCGCCTGCCGGTCAGAACTGGCAGCAGACTGCGACCATCGAGGGTACCAAGGTCATCGATGCCTGGGTGAAGGCCGGTGAACCGCCGTTCTTTGCCGAGTTCGGCCCTCCGGGCTACCACGTTTTTATCGGTTTTGTCCAGCCGTTTAACAATATCCCCGGCGGTGGCGGTGCCACGATCAGCGGTACGGTGGTCAACCAGCATATGTCGCGGCCTCCTGATTACGCTTTCTATAACGGCGCCTGCTTCGGCCATACCACACCATGGATAGGCCTTAATGATATGGCGGTCGGTATCGGCACAGGGATATACGCAGCAGCGACCGGGCCGGACTGTAGCTTTTCAATTCCCAGCGTTCCGGATGGCAACTATCAGGTAGTGGTCTGGGATTCAGCCCTCGACCTTATCTTCGGTTTCCATGGAGTGAGCATTGTCGACGGGGTCTGCAGCACGCCCACCGGCTCCTGCAATATCGGCGAACTGCCGGTCTTCCAGTGGTTCCATCGCCAGGAGCATCGGGCGTTCAATGATAATAACGGCGACGGTTTCTGGGATCCTGATGAAGGTCCTGCCGCGCTGGAGACCGGTTTCAACCTGCGCTGGCGTGACGGTACAATTTACCAGGGTAATGTTTCAGATGGTGCGGGTGCCTATGCTTTTGACCAGGTCTTCCCGTTTTTTTCCTGGCTGGTCGCCGAAGTTGACTTCGTCCGCAATAAGGCAACAGGTCTGACCGTGGTCGTTGACAACGGTGGACCGATTGACGGGACAGGTGGTGAGGAACCGCCGTTAGATGGCCTTGACTGGACCTTTGGCCGGACAATTAATCCGCAGGATCAGCTTAATCCGGTTGACCCTTTCTGTGCTGCTAATCCGACGATATGCTTAGAGACCGACAAATACCGCATCGAACGTGGCCCGGTCCTGACCCAAGGTTTTCAAGGCTTTATCGGCCAGACAAATGCTTTCTTGTGGGGCAAGCAACATTATCCCGACGGCGAGAACGGCGGTATCTCCGGTATTGTTTTCTATGCGGTGACCCGTGCCGAGAACGACCCCACCTATGCCGTTGCCGAGGTTTGGGAGCCGGGTATCCCCGGTGTGACCGTTAACCTCTACGACGCAACTGGTAGTATCCTGCTCAACACAACCACCACCGACAGCTGGGATGCTTCGATTCCCACCGGTTGCAAGTACGGCGACAGCGGTGCGCCTTATATGTTTGACCCTGACGGTGTTGGCGGTATCGGACCCTTCCCGCAGGACTGTTGGGATGGTCTGCGCATGTTTAATCAGGCAAGACCGGCGGTATTTGACGGTGGTTATGCGTTCGATGCAGTTTGTGCAGATGGCATGGCGCTCGACCCGGATGGAAACCCCTTCACTGATGTGGATGGAAATGTGCTCTGTTCGGATGGCGGCGTTGCCCCGGTAGGTCCTATGACGGTCGGCGAGTATGTTGTCCAGGTGATACCGCCTCCTGGCTATGAGATCATCAAGCCCGAGGACAAAAACGTCGATTTCGGTGATGAGTACAATCCGGTACCGGAATTGCTGCCACCTCCCTGTGTCGGCACTCCGACCATGGTTCCACCTTACTTGACGCTCTTTCCGGACCAGCAGATTGAATCACCTTTCGTATGGCAGAACGGCGTGTACGTGGGTGATCAACCAGCTAATTTTCGACCGCTCTGCGATCAAAAACTGGTCAACTTAAGCGCGGGCGCCAATGCTGCAGCCGATTTCTCGCTCTTTACCGAGGTTCCGGTGGCAGCCCATGCTCTCGGTTTTATCCTCGATGATACCCAGAATGAATTCGACCCCAATTCACCGAACTTTGGTGAGAAATATGCACCTCCGTTCGTCCCGGTCACCATTCGTGATTTTACCGGCCGGATGATCGGCAAAACACTGTCCGATCAATACGGGCTGTATAATTTCCTGGCGCCCTCGACGATTACGGCCAACCTGCCGCAGCCAAGCGGCATGTCGCCCAATATGCTGACCACCTGCATGAACGATCCGGGCGATGACCCCAATAATCCCGACTCCAACTGGAATCAGCTCTACAGCACCTTCTGTTATACTTTCCAGTATATGCCGGGTGTAACCACCTATCTCGATACCCCGGTGGTACCGGTCGCTGCCTTTACCGGCCCTGACCAGTTCCCGCTTGACTGCGAGTATCCGGACGGTACGCCGAGGATTTACAGCGTCTCGGTTAACGGTGGTGGACCGTATATGCCAACCTATTCCGTCACCAGCGGTCCACAGGCAGGCCGCGGTGTATTTATCAGCGGCGATCAGACCATAACCATTACTTCTATGGGCCAAGAGCAGGTCCAGAATCCAGAGTACTGCAACCCTGCTGCGGGCGTGTGTCCTGCAGGTTCAGATACCGTCAATAAGTTCGTCACCCGTGATTTCGGTTTCGGAGCGACTGCTGGAACGGTTACCCTGGGAGACCTCGGGGCGCTTAACTGCACCTGGGGTGAGCCAATCACTTGCACCGTTGATGCCGGCACCCTTGTAGGCCCGCTTTTAGGCCCGCTTGGCTCCATGGGCGGTCGCCAGCTGACCGTTACCCGGGACAATGGTCAGGAAACCGTCGCCGGTGTCACCGTTCAGGTGGGCCTGCGACAAGGCAGTGCGGTTCGTAACGTGGCCGCGGGTGGATCAATTCAGGCAGCCATAAATGCGGCAAATGCCAACGACCTGATTCTGGTAGCACCCGGCCAGTATAACGAGATAGTCGTTATGTGGAAGCCGGTTCAGCTCCAGGGCTGGGGTGAAGGCTCGACAACCATCAATGCCATCAAGGCTCCGGCCGATAAGCTGGAGGACTGGCGACTGCTGGTCGATAGTCTCATAACCAGAGGTGATATTGATCTGCTTCCCGGTCAGGAAGTGGGCCTGGCAGCACCTGAACCGACCCAGCTCTTTACCGAGGAGGGTGCCGGTGTCCTGGTGCTCGCCAAGGCAAGCGGTAACAGCAGGTTCGATCAAGGTAGAAACCAGGGAGCCAGAATCGACGGCTTTACTATAAGGAGCGCCGATACCGGCGGCGGCATCATCGCCAACGGCTATACCGATTACCTGCAGATCTCCAACAACCGTATCGCCAATAACAGCGGTTTCTACGGCGGCGGTATCCGTGTCGGCCATCCGCTGCTCACCGATCCGGACAACCTGTTCTATATCGATGGCGACAACGATTTCGTCTCTATTCATCATAACCAGCTGGTCTTTAACGGCGGGCTCGGCGGCGCCGGTGGCGGTATCTCCATGTGTACCGGCTCCGACTCCTACGCAGTCACCGAGAACTGGGTATGCGGCAACTTCTCCACCGCCGGCGGTGGTGGTATAGGCCATATCGGCCTGAGTACCAGTGTTCCGGGCCAGGGCAGTAATCCTGGTGGCAACATTCCGCTCATCGCCGATAATAAGATCATCTTCAACGAGAGCTTTTTCCAGGGCCAGACCGTCTCGGGCGGCGGCCTGTTTATTGGCGGAGCACCTCCACTGACCCCTGGAGCATTGAGTCCGGGAGCAGGCAGTGTCCAAGCGCTTCGTAACCTGATTCAGGGCAACTCGGCCGGTGCCGGTAATGGTGGCGGCGTATCCCTGGCGAGTGTCGGTGCGTCGTCACAGGTCGAACTTTTTAATAACATGATCGCCAACAACGTGGCAGGGCTTGCCGCGGGCGGTATCTCTGTGCAGAATGGCTCGAATGTATCGATTAAGAACAACACCATTGCCAATAACGATAGCCTGGCGACGGCGGGCGAGGCGTTCGCACCCGGAAGCCCCAACCAGTCCACGCCGCAGCCCGGCGCTGGTGTCGCTGTTCAGGGGGCTGCACCGACGAGTTTTGCCAATAACATCATCTGGCACAATCGGCAGTTCTTCTTCTGGGTGGATGATGCCTCAGGATGTACCCCCGGTGACTCGGGCTGCACCTCGACATACGGGATCTGTCCGGATGTCAGTGGAGGTTTGACTTGCCCTGGTGGAAACACCGTGGTGTACGATGATCTCGCCGGACTGACAGCTGATGGGACCAATCTTGTCGGTACCGATCCCTCATTTGTGCGGGAATACCTCAACGGCGCTCGCTCGGCTGTCCTCCAAACCGAGATAAATACCGGCATCCAGACGCCGGCGGCCTTTGACGAGGGCGGTAACTTTATCCGTCCGGGCTTTGGACCACTGTCGTTGTATGACGATCCGGTTGTAGCTGATGGCGATCCGGGTACCCTGTTCGGTGATTACCATATCCAGTCCGGGTCGCCGGCACTGAATTTGGGAATTAACGGGATAAGCCCTGATTTTGATGGCGATCCTCGACCAACAACGGGAGCCTCGGATAGCGGCGCAGACGAGCTGTAACAGGAGGTAATAACCCTTCCGGGCAGGTGAATCGCCTGCCCGGAGGTAAAGAATATGAAAGGAGTACGATTATGAAGATACAAAAAAGATATTCTGTCCCGTTCCTGGTGGCTTCGCTGCTGTTTGGTTTTGCCGCGACATCCGGAGCGGTTGTCGATATTCAGTGTCCGTGTGACCGTAACGGTGACGGGGATTGCCTGGATATCGTCAGCACCGGGCCACAGGCAAATAGATACAACGAGGTAGAGGATGCGGCTGCCATGAATGTCCAGTGCATGCATCTCACCGGCGGTGACGGGTTTGCCACTATGGCCGACGGCTATCCGCAATATATATTCGGCTTTGCTGACGTCACTGGAACTCCGGAAGCAGAGGTCATGCAGCAGGGCATGCTGGCCGCCGCCTGGCCGGCGCCGGCGATAGTGGTTGATCAGGGCAAGGATTTCTATCTCAGCCTGACCAACGTCGGCATGGTTATCCGTCCGGACCTTTTTGATCCACACACCGTGCATTTCCATGGCTTTCCCCAGTCCTCGACGGTGTTTGACGGCCTGCCCGAGTCGGGAATCTCTATTATGATGGGAGCGACCCTGACCTATTTTTATCACCTGGAAGAGCCGGGAACCTTTATGTACCACTGCCATGTGGAGGCTACCGAGCATATGCAGATGGGTATGCTTGGCAACCTCTATGTTCGGGCCGCGCAGAATGACACGAGCCTCTACCCGTCCGGCAAGTTCGCCTACAACGACGGTGATGGCTCAACCGGATATGATGTGGAGTATCCGCTGCAGCTCGGCGGTTTCGATCCCGACTTCCATGATGCCAGCTGGGAAGTCCAGCCCCTGCCTTTTGCCCTGATGTGGGATCGTTATCCGATGATCAATGGTCGGGGATATCCTGACACCGTGAACCCTGGTGCGTTACCGGCGCCGCCGGAAAACCCCGGCATCCAGTCACAGGTGGAATCCTCCCTGATCACCGCCACCGCCGGCCAGAAGGTCTTGCTGCGGCTGTCCAATCTCAATATCACTGCTGTGCATACCCTTATGAGTCCGTCCATTCCAATGGAGGTGGTGGGCATCGATGCCAAGCAGCTGCGCAGTACCAGCGGTGAGAATTTGCACTACACCACCAACTCGGTGACCATGGGCGGTGGCATGTCGGCTGACGTCATACTCGATACCGCGGGGGTTGCTCCCGGCGAATACTACCTGTATGCCGCCAACCTGCACTATTTGGCCAATTACGACGAGAATGCGCCCACCGGCGGCATGATGACCAAAATCGTGATTCAATGATAAGCTATGAGGAGAATCATTATGAAGATATTGCATATAAAACCCCGCAGTCCCTGGGTCCTCACGGTCACGGTTATGGCGGCATTGCTGTTTGCAGCCGGAAGCGCCGGGGCCAGGGCCTGGATCGACGGCATCAGCGGGCCGACCAGTTTTAATTTTACCGCCGGATCCGGCGAGTTGAGTATCGCCGATGGCGGCTCCGTCCATTTCTGGGGCTATCAGGATCTCGACAACAATGAAGGTGTTGACCTGCCCCAATATCCCGGACCGACCCTGATCCTGGACCAGGGCGATGTCGTTACTATTAATCTGACCAGCAGCCTGCCCTTCGGGCAGTGTACCTCGATGGTCTTTCCCGGCCATACGGTCATGGCCAGTGGCGGCAACCCCGGGATGCTGACGCAGGAGGCCTGTCCGGGCGATGCGGCTCCGGTAATCTATAGTTTCACCGCCTCCGAACCGGGTACCTATATGTACTACAGCGGTACCAACCAGGGGCTGCAGATTGAGATGGGGCTGCTGGGCGCCATTATTGTCCGGCCGGCTACTGCCACTCAGGCATATAACAGCGCGGATACCTCTTTCGACCATGAGGTGCTGTTCCTGCTCACCTCGATTGACCCGCTGATCCATCAGCTGGCTGAACAGAATCGTTTTGCTGAGATCAATATGGCGGAGCGCACAGCGGTGTACTGGATGATCAACGGCCGCGCCGCCCCGGACGTCCTGGTCGATCCTTTTGTTCCCTATCTGCCGCACCAACCCTATAACTGCACGCCGCGCATCACCCCCGGCCAGAAAATCCTCGTGCGGATTATCGGCGGGGATCTGGACCAGCACCCGCTTCACCTGCACGGTAATCATTACTGGGAAATCGCCCGTTACGGCAGACTGCTCAGTTCGAATGGACTTGCACCGGACCTGCAACGTGGCAAGTTTACCACCCTGTCTGTCCCCGGCCAGACCGTCGACGCACTTTTTTCCTGGACCGGCGAAAAGCTGGGCTGGGATATCTACGGTTCCACGCTGGACGGAATGCCTGAGCACAACTGCATTGACGTGGATCTCGACGGCTATGCGGACGCCGGCTCTGACTACCCCATGGAATGGTGCGCCGATCACAACAAGAAGTTCCCGGTCGTCCTGCCCGAGACCCAGAGCCTAGCCTTTGGCGGCTGGTGGTCCGGCAGTCCCTACATGGGCGGCGGTGAACCCTTGCCTCCTGGCGAGGGTGGTCTTAATCCTCATGGCGGCTACTTCTTCATGTGGCACTCGCATACGGAGAAGGAGCTCACCAACTGGGACATCTTTCCCGGCGGCATGATGACGATGATGGTGGTGGAGCCTCCGGGCACGCCTATTGATTAAGGAGAGGAGGGAAATGCTATGAAATATAACAATGGAAAAAAAGTAGTGAAGGGCGCTTTGCTGGCGCTGCTAGCCGTCACCTTGACGGCCGGCCCCTCCCTGGCCGCGACCTATGATCTGTGCGCCTCGGATGGTACTGTTACCATGCCGGACGGCACTATTGTTCCGATCTGGGGGTATGCCGATATAACCGCAAGCGGATCCTGCACGACTGGTCTTGCGACCCTGCCTGGGCCGGTATTAACTGATGTTGTGGGTGAAACCTTGACCATCAACCTGACTAATGCCCTGAGCGTGCCGGTATCGATCTTCATACCCGGTATGGCGAAGCTTTTGTCGCCACAGCTCGTTGCCGACGGACAGGGGCGTGAGCGACTCACCTCCTTTGATGTGACCGTGGCCTCCGGTGCAAGCGGCAGTTACAGCTGGACCGCAAAAGAGGGTACGCATCTCTACCAGAGCGGCACCGATATTCGTACCCAGATACCCATGGGCCTTTACGGCGCCCTGGTGGTCAGCGGTCCGACCTATCCGGTGGTGGCCCAGGAGGAGGTGCTGCTGTTCAGCGAGATCGACCCGGCCCTCAATGCCGACCCCGCCGGTTTTGGTGGAGCCCGGGTGAGTAGCTGGAGTCCGCAATATTTCCTGATCAACGGCCAGTCCTATGCTCCGGCGAATCTGCCGATCAACATCAACGTCAGCGAAGATGTGTTACTGCGCTTTGTCAACGCGGGGCTGCAGACCTTTGCTCCCACCTTCGGCGGCGGGCTCTACATGGATGTGATCGCCGAGGACGGCAATCTCTCTCCCTATCCGTTGACCCAGTACGGCATCGAGCTGACTGCCGGCAAGACCTTTGATGCGATTGTCAATGTCGGTTCTCCCGGTACCTACCCGCTGTACGACCGGGCGGGCCATTTGACCAACGGGGGGCTGGTTGTCAATATCAGCGCTGGAGCAGTTGCAGGAGCACCTGAAGCGGTGAATGATGCATACTCGGTGGCTGAGGATGGTGTGCTGACGGCGACAGCAGGTGATGGCACGTTCCCTGGTGTGCTCGACAATGACACCGATGCGGCACAGGCTGTGCTGATGAGCGGAGCCTCCAATGGGGTTCTTGGTCTGGCAGCAGATGGCTCATTTAGTTACAGCCCCTATGCCGATTTCAATGGCAGCGATTCGTTCACCTATGCGGCCAATGATGGAGCGGGTGGCCCGAACTCCGTTGCCGCTACCGTGACCATTACGGTAACACCGGTAAATGATGCGCCGGTGGCTGTAGCCGATGGTTATGATGCGGTTGCCGGAACCACACTTAGCGTTGCGGCTCCAGGCGTGCTGGCAAATGATAGCGATGTCGATGGAGATCCACTGACAGCAGTAGCCTCTGGAACACCACCAGCAGGACTAACTTTGAATACTGACGGCTCCTTTGCCTATACACCTGCCGGTGCAGTCGGTTCGACCGAGACTTTTGACTATGTGGCCAACGATGGCAGCATTGCCAGCAATGTCGTTACGGTGACCATTACCGTGACCGGGGCGGTAGCAAATGAACCGCCGGTGGCCAACGATGACACAGCGTCGACTCCACGCAATACTCCATTGGTTGATTATGACATCGTCGCCAATGATACGGATGCCGATGGAACTATTGACCCTGCCTCGGTAGTGATAACCACCGGCGGAACCACTCAGCGAGGCGGCACCGTGGTCAACAACGGTAACGGCACCATTACCTATAGTCCGCCGAACCCCGGCTTCCGCGGTACGGATACCTTGCAGTATACCGTGGACGACGATGATGGAGCGACCTCCAATGTGGCCACTGTCCGGATCAACGTGACCAGGTAACTGCAGCATTAAATCCGGCAGGGGATACCCAATGGATAAGGGATACCCTGCCGTAAATATAAGATAGAGGAAGAAAACCAATGACTCAACTAATAAAGAGCTGCATACAGCGCTTGCCAACAATCTTCCACCCAGGCTTCAGGCTTGCCCTCGCTGTCGGTCTTGCTGTGGTTTTTTTTCTGTCAACCAGCTGGGCGACAAAGGTGGAAAATATACCTGCCGGAAGTGAGCAGAAAAAAATAACCATGGAAGAGCAATGGGGCGTCAAGGTTGAAAGTCTGAGGACTTCGGCCAACGGCCATATGCTCGATTTCCGCTATCGAATCAAGAACCCGGACAAGGCTATGCCCCTTGTCGACCGCAGAAATAAACCCTATCTGATTGATCAGGCAAGCGGCAAGGTGCTGTCCGTACCGACCACAGCTAAGGTCGGTCCCATGCGAGCCACCGTTCGGAACGGCAAGCCCAAGCAGGACCGGGTTTATTTCGTGCTTTTCGGCAATCAGGGCCTGGTCAAACCAGGCGCACTGGTGACCGTGGTTATCGGCGACTTCCGGGCGGAAAATATTGTCGTGCAGTAACTGTCGCGCGGTAACAAAAGGGGGTTTTTATGAAAAGATTACAGTCGTACCTGATATATGGAATACTGGTGCTTTTTCTGGCCCCGGTTTTCTCCATGGCCGGGAACATAACTCCAGACCTTGAAGAACTCCTGGCCAATGTCGACCCTGACGAAGAGATAGCGGTTATTGTCACTCTTGCCGACCAAGTTGATCTGAAGAAAATAAAGGACAAGGATAAAGCGCTGCTAAGGAGCAAAATAATCAAGGCCCTCAAGGATAAGGCAGAGAAAACGCAAAAGCCAGTTAAAGATTTTTTGCAGCAGAACAAGATCAAAAAAATCACATTATTCTGGGTTTTCAATGGCCTGGCGGTAACAGTACCGGCCGGCATCATCGAACAACTGGCCGGCATGGATGGAATAGAGATGATCAGCCTGGATACTGTGCTGAGCATGAGCGCGCCGGTTGCCGATAGCGTGATCCTGCCCAAATGGAATGTTGAGGCCATAAATGCCCCGCAAATGTGGTCCCTCGGCCATACCGGCGCGGGAACGGTACTGGCGAATATGGATACCGGTGTGGACGGCAATCACCCGGACCTGAGCGCCCGGTGGCGCGGCGGTTCGAACAGCTGGTATGATCCAAACGGGGAACATTCGACCCCCTATGACCGCACCGGTCATGGTACCCAGGTCATGGGCATAATGGTTGGTGGATCCGCTGGCGGCTCAACCATTGGCGTGGCCTCGGGGGCGCAGTGGATAGCAGTGAAGATATTTAATGATGTCGGACAGGCAAGCTACAGTGTCATTCACTCTGGTTTCCAGTGGCTGATGGATCCCGACGATAATCCGACAACCAATGATGCGCCGGACGTAGTCAATAATTCCTGGGGATATAATCAGCTTGTAAATAGTTGTTTCGGCGAGTTTCTCTTAGATATTCAAGCGCTCAAAGCAGCGCAGATCGGAGTGGTGTTTTCCGGCGGTAACAGCGGTCCCTATGACGCCAGCAGTGAAAGCCCAGCCAACTATTCGGAAAGCATTGCCACGGGGGCAGTCGGCCAGACGCTGGTTGTCTCGAATTTCAGTGCCCGCGGTCCCTCCACCTGTGACGGCGGTATCTATCCGGAGGTGATGGCACCCGGCGAGAGTATATACACGGCGGATAAAGGTGGTTATTATACCTCTGTTCAAGGCACATCCTTTGCCGCGCCCCATGTGACTGGGGCGATGGGCCTGTTGTTAAGTGCCGATCCGTCCCGGAGCATTGGTGATGTTGAGTCGGCTTTGAAAGAATCGGCCCAGGATCTGGGGGTGCTTGGTCCTGATAACGATAACGGCCATGGTCTGCTCGATGTCATGGCGGCATACAACTGGCTGAGTGCGAATCAACCCCAATGTATCGACAATGACGGGGATGGTTTCTGTGCCGATGCAGTCGATCAAAGTATACTGGACTGTAATGACACGCTGGCATCTGTTTATCCCGGCGCCCCGGAAATCAACAGGGACGGAGTCGATCAGGACTGCAACGGCTTTGACCTGACCATCGAAATTATTTTGGCAGGCTACAGTGTCAACGAGCAGATTCTCACCGTGGAGGCCACCAGCAGCCTGGGGCGGGATGCCGGACTTCAACTCGACGGGTACGGAGCAATGCAGTGGGATAGGAAGAAATCCAAGTGGCAGATTTCTGTTGGCGGCGTTGCCCAGGATCCTGGAACCGTGACGGTTCTTGGCCTGGAAGGTGAGGAGTCGGCGGCGACCAGTGTCGTTTCCGGCGGGAGCACCGGCGGCGGTAAGGGCAAGAAAAAGTAACAAGCCAGGGAAATAAAACTGTTTATTTTTCTCACCGCAACGTCTGTTGCGGTGAGTTTTACCCGCTCGCCGACTTTGCCAACGGACCCTGCGCCGGGGATTGAGGCTGCCGTACCCTTCTTCAGATGCAAGACCCTCCCTCACACTTGATTCCTTCTCGCTCTTTCCCATCAATTCGTCGCTCACCCATCAAAAAGAATGGTGGGTAAAATCTGTCTGACAGCTAAACGGCCGTGTGCAAATTTTGCGCACGGCAACTTTCGTTGCTTTTTTCAACATGTCCATTTCGTGACCAGCACCGCATGCAGATCTTTATCTGGCATGTGTTTGGTGATGTGATACGTTGTGGGTCTTAAGTTGCTGGCTATAAAGGGAACTGAAAACTCCTTCGGGTTTGTCTGGGCGGTGACGCTGTGATAGGTAAGAATCAAAGAATATACTAAATAGCTAAACAAATACAATGTGGCATCTGTTTTGCTTGCTAATTACCACAGAGTGGTGTGCGTCCAAGGGGAGCCCTGTTGCTGAGGAAGTTTGGGCTTCACTAACAAAAAACCCAGGAGAGTTGTATGAAAAAGATTGTCATTGCAATAGGTTTAGGTATCTTGATGAGCAGCAGTTGTTATGCTGCTGATCGGTATATCCAGATGTCGACAAGCCCTGAACAGGGGGTCGTCGGCGAAAGTGTGCGTTTCCAGTGTACTGAAGGCGGGGCGTGGCCTGGTGCGTTACGTTCAGCCAAGATAGAGATAAAAAATTCACTGGGAATGACAGTAGTTTCCAAAAATAACATGGCGATTGACGGAGTCACCGCCAGCTACGATTATGTCATTCCTCTGACTGCCCAAGGTGGAAACTGGAAGTTCAAATGTGAACTGCAGGATCAAAAATTTCGAACCGGGCAGACTGCTGACTTTGTTGTCGCCGCATCATCAACTGAGCCGGTCGAGCCACCGGTTGACCCACCGGTCGAGCCACCGCCGGCCACTGATCCACCAATCGACGGCCCCATTGCTGCCCACAATACCATAACCGAATACAATGGTCCGGCAACCTGCATCGCCTGCCATCAGGAGGAGGCGTCTGAGATGCTTGACAGCCTGCATATGCAATGGTCCGGTCCGACGCCTGATTTAACCAACACCAATGGTGAGGCGCTGGGAAAAGGTGTCGATGGCATCAACACCTTCTGCACCTACGCCATGTCCTCAAAAGGGGCCTGCTTTTCCTGCCATGTTCGGGCTGACGGCAATGCGCCGGATTCTCCGCAACCGGAGGATGTTGATTGTTTGATGTGTCATAATGACACCTATCAGCGAAAATTTGTTGCTGATGAGGCTAACCCCGTCACCGTAACTGACTATCTCGGAGAAGAGAAAAGCTATGTTTTCGGCAAGGAAGATGCACAGGGCAATTACACCACCGAGCCAGATTTTGCGAAAATGCCTGCCGGTACCAATATGGTCAGTATAGCCAGGACGGTGCATATGCCGACCAATGCTTCCTGTCTGCGTTGTCATGCCACGGCCGGCGGCGGCGATTGGGTCAAGCGGGGGGACATAGGTCTCAATTCCGCCAATGCCACCGTTGCCCAGGACGTCCATCTGGCCAAAGACGGCGCCAATCTTTCCTGTGTCGACTGTCACTCGGCCCTCAATCACAAGATCGGCGGACGCGGTATCGACCTGCGTCAGACCGAAGCAGCACCACCGACCTGTCAGTCCTGTCATAATGAAGCCCCGCATTCCAATGCTACCTTGAACAGACATGCCCAGGGGCAGGTCAGCTGCCAGGTGTGTCATATCCGCGAATATGCCAAGGGCGGGGCGACGGAAATGTCCAGAGACTGGGATAAGCCCACCTGGAACCCGGCGTTCTGTTCCGGTCAGGGTGGCTTCGTCGGCGAGGAAGTGAAGGCCGCCAACGTCAAACCGGAATATGTCTGGTTTGACGGAACCTCCTATGTCTACAATATCGGGGAAACGATTACTCCCGACGAGACAGGTGTTCTGCATATGGCCAAGGCGAACGGCCGACCTTTTGACGGTAGATCGGTCCTCGTGCCGATCAAAAGACATTATTCATCCATGCCCTGGCAAGAGGGAACCGGCAAGGTCATCCCGCCTGTCATCATGTGGATGTTTATGACCGGCGATTTTGATGTGGCGGTGCAAAAAGGCATGGAGGAGCAGGGCATGAGCGGGTCGTATTCGATGGTTCAGGCTGATGCCGAAATGCTGATTACGCACGGGGTTGAACCAAAGGAAAATGCCCCTTCCTGTACAGAGTGTCATGATAACTCCGGCTCGACCCCTGATGGGTCCGGTATGCTTCCCTTTGATGCCCTGGGCTATCACCAGGTACCAGCGTCTGTAAAAGCATGTGATCTCTGCCATGACAAGAAGAGTCTGCAGTTTGAGGCCATGCACAATAAGCATCGCCAGGACGTAAGCTGCAGCAGTTGTCATACTCCGGAGCCCACCGGCGTGAAACAGGGTGTTTGCAGCAGCTGTCATGAGAACAAGTCCTGGTATTCTGAAGGACATACGAAGCATGTCAAAGAAAAAGGCTATGACTGTATCAGTTGCCATACCTTTTCGTAACATTTTGATGTGCTGAAGGAAAAAAAGGTGCACCCTGACGGGTGCACCTTTTTTTTTGCCCGCTAGGGACTGCCGGAAACGAGAGGTTTTGCTGGATCCTCCTGTCTATCCGATGCATTAAGCCGCCAGCCGCAGCTTATCTCCTTTTCCAGTTATGGTATGCTGCCGCCGATAGCTGTTTGGTCTGGCGGCTACTGGCGGATTTCGGCAAACGTTGCCGCCGTCAGTGCGGCAAGATCGGCTGGACTGAGCTCTATATCCAGTCCGCGGCGTCCGGCGCTGACAAAGATAGTCGGGAATTCCTTGGCCGAGCTGTCAATCACCGTCAGTAACCTTTTTTTCTGCCCCAGCGGGCTGACGCCGCCGAGAACGTAGCCGGTCGTCCTTTCAACCACATCCCTATCGGCCATTGCCGCTTTTTTCGCACCTACCGCCTTGGCGATATGTTTCATGCCGAGCATCGATGATACCGGGAGGACGGCTACGGCCAGCTTGCCGTCATCGAGCTGGACTACCAGGGTTTTATAGACCCTTTCCGCGGCAACACCAAGTTTTTCCGCCGCCTCTCTGCCATAGGATTCGTGGGTCGGATCATGACTGTATTGGTGGACCTTGTAGGCGATTTTCTTTTTTTTGGCGGCGTTGATGGCTGGAGTCATGGTGTTGCTCTTTTTCGGTCATCATTTGTAACGGAAGTGTGAAAAGGGAACAAGAGTTTTGCAGGAAGAGACCCTTATGAGTATGATACGGGTATGATACAGAACACAAAAGTTATTTCAATGATAAATCATGTTACTAAAAAAACAGGAGGGAAGACACAATGGTAAAAAGAAGACCAGAAGAAAAATATCTCGGCATACTGATGCTGGTTTTTGTCCTGCTCTTTTTCAGCGGCTGTTCTTCAACCTATTACAATGCCATGGAAAAGGTCGGAATACATAAGCGGGACATCATGGTCGATCGGGTTGAAGATGCCCGGGATTCCCAGGCAGAGGCCCAGGAGCAGTTTAAATCGGCACTCGAACAATTTGATTCGGTGGTAAAATTGCGGGAGACGGACCTGAAAAAGGCCTACGACAAGCTCAATGACGAATATGAAAAAAGCAAGCAAGCGGCCGGAAAGGTTTCCAGCCGTATCGATAGTGTTGAGTCGGTTGCCGAAGACCTCTTTGACGAATGGCAGCAGGAGCTTAAAGAGTACCAGAATAAAGAGCTTCGCCGGTCCAGTGCGGAAAAACTGAAAGTGACGCAGAAGAGATATAAGGAAATGCTCGCCAGTATGCATCGGGCCGAGGCGACCATGGCGCCGGTGCTGAAAATTTTCCGCGATAATGTCTTGTTCTTAAAACATAATCTCAATGCCCAGGCGATCGGCTCTCTGCAGTCCGAATTTGCCGATCTCAAGGGTGAAATCGATGTCCTTATTCGCGAGATGAATGTTGCCATCCGATCGTCCAATGCCTTTATCGCCGATATTAAGTGAGGCTTCTCTGTGGCTCAAGTCCAGACAGGTTTTTAAAAAGGCCAGATGTGCGGAATGCACAGAGTTGCTGCCACGACCACGAAAATATTCAGGGGGATACCCAGCTTCATATAATCGACAAAGCTGTATCCCCCGGGGCCATAGACCATGAGGTTGGTCTGGTAGCCCATCGGCGTGGCAAAACAGGCACTGGCACCGAAACAGATACCGATGATAAAGGGTTTGGGGTCGACTCCTATGCCCAGTGCCGTCGAGATGGCGATGGGCAGCAGCAGAACCGCTGTTGCGTTGTTGCTGAGCAGCTGGGTGCAGATGCTGGTGAGGAGAATCATGGCGCCGAGAATGATGGTCGGCGAAAAACCGGCAAAGTAGCTGAGAAAGGTTTCGGCATAGAGCTGGCTGGCCCCTGTTTTCTGCATGGCCGTGCCAAGAGCGATGGTTCCGGCAATGAGCAGCAGCACGTCGCCCTGCAGCGACCGGTAGGCATCGCGCATCTGCAGGCAGCCGGTGACGATCATGAGAAAGGCCGCCGTCAGGGCGCAGGTCATAATGTCGGCGAGCCCCAGAGCGGCGGTGGTGATCATGCAGATAAAGTTGATGATCGCCCACCAGGCCTTGCGCTTATGAACCAGTTCTTCATAGACATCTTCTATGACGATATATTCCGTGCTGGAACGGATCTCTTCCAGCTTGCTTTCAAGGCACCAGATAAGCAGAATATCCCCGGTCTGCAGACGGACATCATGGATCTGCCTCTCCGTCAGATGCAGGTTGGTTCGTTTGACGGCGATAATGTTCACCTCGGGGTCCCTGGCCAGGCTGGTATGCTGCAGTTGCTGGCCGCGTACGCCTGAATGTGGCGAGATGATCAATTCGACCACAATAGGCGCATTTTTTTGCGCCCCGAGGAACAGATTTGTTTCCGTTGTCGGCAGTTCAAGCTCCTCATTGTGCAGAATGGCCACCAGGTCATTGAGAGAACCCTTGACGAGCAGGATATCTTCCTCGGCGATGGTCATTTTCACCCGGCCTGGATGATAGATAAAGGATTTTTTTATCAATTCAATAATATTGATACTGGGGTAATTTTCACCGAAGATTTGGTCCGGACTCTTGCCGATCAAGCTGCTTTTTGCCGGAATTTTCAATTCGGCCAGATATTGGCGATGGGCACTGTCCTGCAGCCGGCAGATCGGACTGGTCTGGTCGGGGAGTATTTTCGGCGCGGCAAAAAAGAGGAAGACAATTCCCGCGACGGCAAGCGGTACGCCAAGGGTGCTGAGTTCGAACATGGTCAGGCCGTTGTAGCCGAAGCTGACACTGAGATCACTGATGATGATGTTCGTTGAGGTGCCGATGAGGGTGCATGTTCCGGCGAGAATCGAGGCATAGGACACCGGGATGAGAAATTTTGACGGACTGAGGCCGAATTCGCAGCACATGGTCATAACCACCGGAATGAACAGGATGACCATTGGGGTGTTATTGATAAAGGCCGAGGTAATGCCCACGGTAAGCAAAATGATGATCAGGGCCAGTTTATAATTACCATTGGCCACCTTAAGGATTTTTCTTCCGAGGAATTCGACGCCGCCGGTACGCATCATCCCCTTTGACACAACGAACAGGGCCCCGACGGTGATCACCGCCGGGTTGGCAAAACCACCGATCGCCTCTTTGGGAGTGAGGATGCGACTGACGACGAGCAGGACTATGATGCCGATGGCCGTAAGATCAACGGAGATTTTCTCGGTGATCAGCAGATAGAGAGTAAGAAAAAGTATCGCGGAAATTATCCAGATATCCATTTTTATGCAGGGCCTTGCTCTGGGAATCTCTCTGTCCGGGTGGATTGTCAGAAATACCAAAAAAGACTTTCTCCCATCTTAGTGGTCATTGGTCGTTTTGTCCAGTGAGCCGCGCTGTCCACGTCAATTTTGCTGTACCCTCTCCTGAACGGTTCGCCATCACCCAGCTTATTTCTGTACAACTACCACCAATCTCATAGCAGATTAGCCGAATAATAACCTTTTCCTGATATTTGCCGAGTAGCTTTTGTACAGCTGATAAACATGCAGCTTGATGCATATGTGGCCAAGGTGATTATTCTGCATCAATCATATCAAGGGGGGGATCGTTATATAAATCGGAGCATGTACACCACATGGGAGAAGGGGACGCTTTTGGAGCTGTTTTTCAAAAAATTTCAATCGTTGCACAATATCTACATCTACGGGGACAGAAAAATGAATTATGCACTAAAAAAATATTCGCAGAAAAAAGCAATTATATCATTGCTATCAAGCTGTCTGGTCCTTGCCGGAACCGGCACCACTTTTGCGAAAGGGGAATATCTCCCCGGGGATTTTCATCAACATTCCCTCTATACCGACGGCAGTTTTCCTTTCATGCAGGTCATGGGGAACAATGCCAATTACGGCCTTGGCTGGTGGGCCAACAGTGAGCATGGCGGTTCAAGAAACAGGAATGGTAATGGTAAATTTTGGGACGACACGACGGTGTATCCGGTTACTCCGATCCTGGGTGATGCAGCGTCTTCAGGCGGCCATCAGGCCATGTGGCGCTGGCAGAGCCTGCGCGACTTTGTCTATCCTGACATCCAGTCCACCCGGGCAAACTACCCGGATAAGATGGTTATCAGCGGCCTGGAACAGAATGTGCCCGGACACGAGCACAGTTCCACCGCCATTTATCAGTACGATAACACGGCAACCGCTCTGAGCGAATTTGAATACCGCTTTGATAAATTGGATAAAGACACCAGCCGGAATGGTCAAACCAGCCTTCTTGACGGCTTTGGTCCTCTGTCAAAAACCAATGTCACCAAAGAGGATGCCATCCTCGCGGTGCGGTGGATGCAGGCCTTAAAGGATCAGGGAATCGGTGATGCCTGGATGGTTCCGGCCCATGTCGAGCGTGGCAAGAGGTATTATATCGAGGATTTCCGTAACTGGATGGATGCCGGCCCGGACGTGGCGATCGGTTTTGAAGGCGCCCCCGGTCATCAGACCTCGGGAGACCGGGGCTTCAGCCGAGGCTCACTGGGCGGGGGAACCTATGGCGGTACCGGTCTCTATGTAGCGACCGTAGGTGGTTTATGGGATGGTATGCTCGCCGAAGGTCGCCGGTTGTTTAATTTGGCCAGTTCCGATTTCCACAACCATTGGTCGGTGGGCGGCAGTGATTTCTGGCCCGGCGAATACCAAAAAAATTACACTTACATCGATAAGCGCGGTGGGCATGAGATCCAGGCGGTTTTCGATGGCGTCCGCTCTGGAAACTCCTGGAACGTGCAGGGAGACCTGATCGACGAACTGGAATTCACCGCGTCGAGCAAAAACCATTCGGCGATGATGGGTCAGACCCTGAAGGTACGGGCCGGCGAGCAGATCAAGATAAAAATCAAGGTCCATGATCCGGTCGAGGCCAATTTCTGCCCGCTGGATATGTATAATCCTTCCCTGGAACAAATCGGTATCGCTCAACTGCTGAACATGCCGGTACTTGACCATATCGACCTGATCGCCGCCGATATTACCGGCAATGTGCCGACGACCAACGCAGGTGACGTGGTTGCCACCGACTATGGTACCAATGCCGCCGTTGCAGCGACTTTTACGCGCCAAGGGGCAGTGGATAAAGACGGTTACATGACCTATGTGACGAACTTCACGGCGGAAAAATCGATGTATTTTCGTCTCCGCGGCACCAATCTTCCGGCCGGAGTTCCCTTTGAAACCGATGCGGCCGGCAATCCACTTGCCGATTCTCTGGCCAGTGACAACATCTATGCCCCCATGGATGCCATGGAACTGGAAGAGATGCTGTTTGATGATGTCGCCGTCAGCAGCAACAGCAAGCTCGATGAGGTCGCCGAGGCCTATGCCGACCTGTGGTTTTACAGCAACCCCATCTTTATCGAAGTGGTAGAGGAAGGAAAAGATCCGAAGTTACCAGGGAAGGTTGCAAAGAAATAATTTTTACCTATCCATCAGATATGACACCGATCCTGGTCCTTAGTCCGCGACATGCCGGGAATCAGGGTTTGCGTGGACACCACTCCTTTCCATTGCCTGATGGTGAACTGGATAAAATGGGAGAGGATTTCCGCATCGGAGGAGAGCAGGTCGCGCATCAGGGTGATTTTGGCAATCATGTCGATGGAGCCGTGCACGCTGTGCACTTCACGCACTTCGTCGAGGGCCAGCAGCTTGTCGAAAATCTGCTGCTCGTATTTCCCCTCTACATTGAGGAGGATGAAGACGGTAATTTCCCGTTTCATCTCCGGATATTCCTGTTCCTTGTGTTCTGCCATTTTCTGCCGAAAGGCCTCCATGTCTGTCGGAATGAGTTTGTCGACGCCGATGCCGTAGGTCCGTTTACTGCCTATTTCCCACTGATGGACGGAGATATACAGATACAGGTCGTCAACAGTTCGTCCCGGAAAAGATGTAACCAGTTTGCTGTTCGCGATGAGGGTCGTCAGCGGCCGGTAAATGGTGCGGTACCAGTCGGCGGCAGCCTGCTTGAAAGAGACAGCCTGATTTTTCTGGGCCGAGAGAAACTTGCGGTGCTCTCTGACCTGCCACTCCAGATGGTCGAGCTGGCCGGGTTCGGTCAGGTCGATGCCGTCTGGTAAGCCGGCCTTGTCGCGAAAGTGTATCTTTTCGATATAGAGGTTATTTTCCAGGGTGTTCTTCGATGGCAGAAGTTCGACGATGCGTGAGCGGATATCGGTCCTGCCCAATTCCACGGCGGCCCGGAAGCGGTGGTGGCCATCGAGAATAAAAAAGTCCTCCTTGATCTGATACAGGGCAATGGGCGGCATGTTCTTGCCCTCGCGCATGGCAGCCATAATGCCCTTCAACCGCTCATCGACCTTCGGCGAGTGGGTCTTGAATTGATTGTCGAAGTCGTGGTATCTGCCGACGCTGCCGATAATTTTTGTCAGAGGGACCATCAGGGTTCCCCGTTCGATCGCCTCGTAGGCCTCTTCTTTCTCCTGGCGGATATTGAAGTTGCTCGGGTTATCGTCCGCTCTCTGACTGTCCTGGGCGACAAGGGTTTTTTTCCGTGCTTTAAAGGGATTAAGTTTCGAGAACATGGTAGCCATAACTATTTATTACCGCAGTTGATTTGACCCTGGTTACTCTATCTGCCTCGTTGGCAAAAAGGGTGTGGATATGACCATGAATAAAATAACCGGGCTGATATTTTTCGATGAATTCGACAAAAACCCGGAAACCCCGATGGCAGGGGTCTTCCGCATCATGGATAAATCTCGGCGGGGCATGGGTGATAATGACATCGACGCCCCGGCTGCGCCACAGGGCAAAGCGCATGTTCCGGATAAACCTGGCCATCTGTTTTTCGGTATACTGATTGATATTGCCGTTATACCATCTTGAACCGGAAAAACCGGCTATCCTGAGACTGGCGAATCTGACAATGCGCCGATGGATATTCAGGCAGCCCATCGGGGGAGATTCCGCATAGCGCAGGTCATGGTTGCCGAGGACGTAGAGGAGCGGCGTATCATAGCGATGTCGAAGGGCGGAAAGATACTCAGGAGGAAGGTCGCCGCAGGCAAGGATCAGCTCGATGTTGTTGATGGCCGGACCGCCGTCCACCGTCTCCAGCAGGTCTTTGCTGACCGTATCCGCGACACTGAGGATTTTCATACGCTTAGCGGAGGCACTGACGGTACGGTGCGCATCGGCGGTTAGCGCGTGCTGGACAGGCCGATGAGTGCCGCGCCAATGGCATTGCCGACCTCGCAATGTTGTGGAAAACTGACGGTGGTGCGCAGCTTTTCTGCTACCCCGGGAAGAAAATAGTGCGCTGCCGCCCCGATGCCGATCAGCGGCAGTTTAATGGAAAAATCAACCCCCAGGACCGGGTTATCTTTGCGGCTGGCAATGAAGTTGGTCAGTGAATTCGGCCAGTAGCGCTGCACGATATAGTCAATAATGAGGTTTTCAATAAGCTCCTCGGTGTTGGTCACAACCAGCCGGGCAAAGGCCTCTCCGCTCAGGTTCATGGCCCTGCCGAGCAGTTCCGCCCCGGCCGCAGCGCTCTTTGTATCACCGATGTCGATTTGGCCAAGAACATGCAGGGCGTCGGTCGGGGTGAAGCCGCACTCAAAGATCTGCTGTTTTCTCGTCAGGTGTTCCAGCTGTACATTCAGCGGAATACCGCCGAGGCCGGTATGCGCGCGAATGGTGGCCGGCGTCAGTTGCCCCTCTTTCAGCAGCAGCCTGGTCAGTTCGTTATCGGCCACATCATCCCGTGCCTCGGGGCGCAGGACGATCAGCTTGGCCTGGTCTTCCGCGCCCAGCCACTCGTCCACCGGCACCATCTCCCTGGCCATGGCCAGGGGGGTGACTCGAGCCGGTCCGATGGTCAGCCGTCCCTTCCTGTCAACATACACATGACTGTCACCGCCGATGCCGGCCGTATGCATATCGATTGCCTCGACATGGGTTTTCCAGCGACCTATCCGGCAGCCATCGGAGGTCAGACACGGGTGACCGTTTTCGATCATGGCGATATCGGTGGTTGTTCCGCCGACATCGATAACCAGGCAGTCCTTGTCGCTTTGGCAAGCGCCGAAAGAGGCGGTGCAGGCTGGGCCGCTGGCCACGGTCAGTCCCGCTTCGTTGACGGCCTTGCCGGCCGCCATGGCCTGGCCGTTGCCGCTGACGACCATTAACGGGCAGTCCAGCCGGTGGACAGCCATGGCCTTTTGCACCCCTTCGACAAATTCCTCCATGACCGGCATCAGTTTGGCGTGCAGTCCGGCGGTGGCGGCTCTTTCTTCCATGCCCACCAGGTTGCTGATGCGATGCGAACAAAAGACCGGCTTCGGGTCGAGCAGCGCGATAGCCTTTTCCGTTACCAGCTCGTGGGTCGGGTTTTTCATGGACATCGCCGAACAGATACCATAGGCATCGACTTCATTTTTTAAGCCGCTGATCAGCTGCACCAGATAGTCGAGTTCCAGCGGTTCCTCTTCGTCGCCCTGAATGGTATGGCCGCCTTTGACAAAGACCACCGCCTTGACCGGCAGTTTGAAGTGTTTGACATAGCCGATGACGATAATGGCCACCCGGGCACCTTTGTTTTCCACAACGCTGTTGGTGGCAAGGGTTGACGATACGGCCACCGCGTCGATCTGTTCGGCGGAAAGCGTGCCGGGGGTGTCGATAGTGCCGATATTGAACTTGGCGAAAAGCTCGGCCAGCGCCTCTCCGGTTCCCGTCGCCAGCTGATAGTGGCTGGTCGGCTTTTTGGCGGTCGCGACAACTTTTCCGGATTCCTTGTCAAGGAGTACCGCGTCGGTATATGTCCCGCCGGTATCGATGCCTATTATATATTTTTGCATGTTGTGCATGTTCTGCATGTTCTGAATGTTTTTTATAGTTGCAAGACTGTTCTGTTTCCCATTATGAATGGATATCGGTTTTTGTGACTACAGTGCATTGACCTTAGCGCAAACAGAATGGAAATACCATGGTCAAACGAGTGGACGGATATTATAGCACAGAAGGCGGTACTTCTCCGCCGGAAGTTTCATACCAATGAGTGGAAATGGGTCCTATGAAGAGAAAATTTTCAGTGTTTTGTCAAACTCTCCTGCTGTTGAGCCTGCTGCTGCCGCAACTGTTGTTTGCCGGGGAGGAGAACAGCACTCTCCGGCTGGCGCTTTTGCCGGTTCCCGATGTGCTGCCGGTCTATGTTGCCCTGGAAAAAGGCTATTTTACGGAGCTGGATATCTCGGTGGAGTCTCTGCCGGTAGGCAGCGCGGTGGAGCGGGATCAGCTGATGCAGGCCGGACGAGTGGACGGCATGATCAATGAGATATCCGGTGCGGCCATTTTCAACCGGGAAGAGAATCGGGCGAAAATTGTCGCCATTGCCCGCGCACCGATAGGGCAGGCGCCGCTGTTCAGACTCCTGGTTGCACCCGGCAGCACGTTGAAGACGGTGGCCGATCTGGCCGATATTCCCATCGGCATTTCAAAGAATACGGTTATTGAGTATATAACCACCAGGCTGCTCGAAGCAGGCGGCGTGCCCTCTGAGGCGATTCGCTATCAGTCGGTGCCGGTACTGCCGGAGCGGCTGCAGCTGCTCCTTGCCGGGCAACTGGCGGCGGTGGTGCTGCCCGATCCCCTCGGGGCAAGCGCCATAAAGGGCGGCGCCATCGAAATCGTCAATGATACGGCGCTGAGAAGTGTCAGCGCCAGTGTGGTCACCTTTACTGTCGACGCCCTGACGGACAAAGAGGAGGCGGTGAAAAAATTTATGGTCGCCTGGGATAGGGCCTGCGCCGACCTGAACGAGGACCCTGCCGCTTTTCAGCAACTGATGCTGAAAAAAATACGCGTGCCGAAAAACGTCCAGGAGGAGTTCCGGGTACCGCCCATGCCGCGAAAAGAGGTACCGACCAAGGCCCAGTGGGATGATGTCATGGCCTGGATGGTGGAGAAAAAGCTTCTCGTCAAGCCGCTGGCCTATGCGGACTCGGTCACCTCGGAGTTTTTGGCAAAATGAAAGGCTGTCGACCATGATAGAGGTGAAAAAGCTGCGGTTTGGCTATGGCGGCGGCATCGTTCTCTTTGACGATTTTAGCTTAACCATCCAGCGCGGTGAGTCGTGGACGGTCATCGGCCCCTCCGGCTGCGGTAAGACAACGCTTCTCTACCTTATCGCCGGCCTGCACACCCCCCATGGCGGGGAAATCAGCATCAATGGGGAGAAAATTGTCCGGGCCAGGCCATCTACCGGTCTGGTGCTTCAGGACCATGGCCTGCTGCCCTGGGCGACCATACTGGAGAACAGTCGCCTCGGTTTGAAGATCCGAAAATTCTACGGTCCGGATGGAAAACACAGCCCGGCCGATGTCCAGGTCGACAGCGAAAAAGATGAACGTCGAGTACAGTACTGGCTGAACTGGCTGGGGATTGATCAGCTGCGGGATATGTATCCGGCCCAGTTGTCCAGAGGCCAGCGCCAGCGGGCGGCAATCGCCAGAACCCTGGTGCTTGAACCGGATCTGCTGCTGATGGATGAACCCTTTTCGGCCCTTGACGCGCCGATCAGGGAAGAGCTGCAGAAGGTGATGAACAATTTTCATGCGGAGTCCGGCCTGACCTCGCTTACCGTCACCCATGATATCGAAGAGGCGGTGGTGCTCGGCGAAAAAATACTCGTTCTCGGCAACAGCTGCAACCGTATCCCCCGGGTCATTGACAATGATGTGTTCGGCGAGACCGCTGGCAGGGGCGGTGCCGGGTTTCTGCGGCGCTGCGCTGAATTACGTGATCTTCTGGCGGCCGGAAATACTCGAGAAAGCTGAGGGAGCTGGCCAAGACAATGAAGAAAAAAGCGACCTTTCTCAGCACCCTCGTCGGCGTGGTGATGTTTTTCTGCCTGTGGCAGCTGGCGGCCTTGCTCATCAACCGTCCGATCCTGCCCGGACCGATCGAGGTGGTGCCGCTCTTTTGTCATAATATCACCGGTGAGCTGGGTCTCCATTTCCTGGCCTCCGCCGGGCGGGTGCTGGCGGCGGTTTTTCTGGCCACCCTCTTTGCCGCGCCTCTGGGTCTGGCGCTGGGGCAGATGCCGAAACTGGATCGGGTGATCAGTCCGTTGATCGCCATCATCTATCCGATTCCGAAGATCATTTTTTTGCCGGTCATCTATGTGCTGATGGGTATCAGCGATGTCTCTAAAATCACCCTGATTGCCATAATTATCTTTTTCCAGATTCTCGTGGTGGTCCGCGATGAGGCCGCCGGTTTGAAAAAAGAACTGATTCTCTCGGTGAAATCCCTTGGCGCCGGACGGAGGGCACTGTTTCGTTATGTCTATCTGCCGGCATCCCTGCCGGCGGTACTGACCGCTCTGCGGGTATCGGTGGGCACCGCCGTGGCGGTGCTCTTTATTGCCGAACAATCCTTGACCAGTTATGGTCTGGGCTATTATATCGTGATTGAGACCTATCAGGTCCTGCTCTATGCGGAAATGTATACCGGTATCATGGGCATGGGACTGCTGGGCGTGCTGCTGTATTTTGCCATCTATGCCATCGAGCTGAAGGTGAGTAAACATCTGTTTGTTACATAAGTCCGTCCGGTAATGATCGGCAAACGTGAAAATTTTCATCGTTGCTGATGAGAATTCGAGAAAAGTAGAGAAATAAATATCATGCAGGAAACTGTTTCTTCAAAAATCGGCCTGTGGCTGCTGGCCATTCGTCCCAAGACTCTTCCGGCCGCCGTCGGGCCGGTGGCTGTCGGTTCGGCAGTGGCCTTTGCCGATGGGAAATTCAGCCTTCTGCCGGCCTTTTGCTGCCTGCTTGGTGCGGTGCTCCTGCAGATCGGCGTCAATCTGGCCAATGACTATTTTGATTATAAAAATAACATTGACTCTAAAGAGCGGCTGGGCCCGGTACGTGTCACCCAGAGCGGTTTGATTTCGCCATGTGCAGTGAAAAGGGGCATGATTGTTTGCCTGGTGCTGGCGGCAATGGTTTTTCTCTATCTGGCCCTGGTCGGCGGCTGGCCGATCGTGCTTATCGGTGCTGCCTCGGTGCTTGGGGCCCTTGCCTACAGCGGCGGACCCTATCCTCTTGCTTCCCATGGACTGGGCGAGCTTTTTGTGTTTATTTTTTTTGGCCTGGTCGCGGTGGGCGGGACCTATCTCGTTCAGGCTGGACAGTTGACCTGGATGGTGATGCTCGCCGCCGTACCGCCCGGCCTGCTCATTACCTCCATCATGGTCGTCAATAATCTACGGGATATCGATACGGACCGTAAGGCAGGTAAAAAGACCCTGGCGGTCATCCTCGGCCGCAGCCGGACCATTGCCGAGTATAAGCTGCTCCTTATCCTCAGTTATCTTGTGCCCTTGGCCATGATATCTGCCGGCATGGCGACAATAATGATTGTATTGCCGCTGCTCACCCTGCCGCTGGCCTGGGTGTCGACAAAAAGAATAAGCGACGAGAAAGGCGCCTCGCTCAATGATTTGCTTGCCGTGACAGCCAAGTTGTCCCTGCTCTACAGCCTGCTCTTTGCCGTCGGCCTGGCGCTGTAACCATGCGGCGGGGCAGCGCAGTATCCGATACATATATAATTTAACAATGACAGAGTTAGACAGCCTATGAGTTTTCTTGGAGTTGAAAAAAAGACCTTTGTAATTTTTGGCCTGGCCAATAAAAAATCGGTGGCCTGCGCGATCGGCCGGACTCTTGTTGCCGCGGGCGCCCTGGTCATGCATGTCGTCAGATCACCGGAGCGGGCGGAAAATGCCCGAAAGCTTTTTCCGGAATCGCCGGTTTTTATCTGTGACGTGGAAGACGAAAGAAACATCATCCGGGTGCGGCAGGAGATCGAGGAAACACTCCTTGCCGCACCAGGCGGCAAAAAAATAGACGGTATCGTCCATTCCATCGCCTTTGCCAACTACTCGGACGGCATGAAACCCTTTCACGAGACCAGGAAAGAGGATTTCCTGCAGGCAATGAACGTCTCCTGTTTTTCCTTTATCAGCATTGCCAACCATTTTAAGCAGCTGCTGGCAGAGCATGGTTCGGTGGTGACAATATCCATTTCCACCACCCGTATGGCTGCGGAAAACTATGGCTATATGGCGCCGATCAAGGCGGCCCTTGACTCATCGCTCTGCTTTCTGGCCAAGAGTTTTTCGGAGTTTTCCAGGGTGCGCTTTAACGCAGTGGCACCAGGCTTGTTGAAGACCTCCGCCTCCGCCGGCATTCCCGGCTATATCGACAGTTATCTCTTTGCCGAAAAAGCGACTCTCAGGAAAAGCGCCCTGGCCACCCGGGAGGTTGCCGATACGGCGGCCTTCCTGCTTTCCGAGAGAAGTTCCGGCATCAACTGTCAGACCATCGTGGTCGATGCCGGCATGTCGGTCAATTATTTTGATAAAGAAATTGTCACCAGAACCGTTGCGTAAAAATTTCAGTTGCATAAAACTCTTACAAGGAACCCTATGCTAGATTTTACCATTGATGTGGAAACCTGTATTGGTTGCGGACAATGCGCCTCCGACTGTCCGGCAATGATTATCGGCATGGAGACTGGTCTGCCGACTATTGCCGAGGATCTCGAATCATTTTGTATCCGCTGCCTGCATTGTGTCGCTGTCTGCAGTGAGGGGTCGGTCTCTCTGCTTGGCTATGGTCCCGAGGAGGGCAGAGCCTTCTCTGCCGAAAAAATGCCGCAAGCCGAGCAGGTGGAAATGCTCATCAAAGGCCGCCGGTCGATCAGAAACTATCAGGACAAAAATATCGATGCGGCCGTTATCGACAAACTCCTCGAGGTCGCCGGCCATGCCCCCAGCGGCCATAATGACCGGGAACTGCTTTATACGCTGGTTGATGACAAGGGCACTCTTTATGATCTGCGGGAAGAGGCTCTTGCCGGGCTGGAGCAGTTGATCAAAGAGAAAAAGCTCCCGGAAGGAATGGAGATGTTCGAGGATGTTATCAAGGCGTGGAAGAGTTCCGGCAGGGATATCCTCTTTCGCGGTGCCCCGCATCTTCTCATCGTTTCCGCCCATAAGGAGAGCGCCTCGCCGCTGCACGACTGCATCATCGCTTTATCCACCTTTGAACTCTACGCCGCCAGCCGGGGCATCGGCACCCTGTGGAACGGTCTGGCGACCCTGACCATCACCGAGCTGGTCCCGTCGCTGCAAAAGAGGCTGGGCATCCCCGATGACCACCGCATCGGCTATGTCATGGGCTTTGGCTATCCGGCGATACGCTATGAGAGGACGATCAACAGAGGAAAACCGTTGGTGAATAGGGTCAGTTCATAAAAAAATTGCCTGCTTGCCGTGCATTGGAAAGTTGAACAACACCTCCCACGCATCTCGTCAGATCTGCGCACCCAGGGAGGTTACTTTTTTGGGGGAAGCCGGCAATGCTTTTACCATTCATCCGGAAATAAACAGCACAGCGATGGGATTTCCAGGCGACTGGAAAAAGAGGCCAATCCGGCTGGATATTACAGCTTGAGCGAGAGTAGTTTACGACACTAACTTCAATACAATATGATAGAGATAGAGTGAATAACGGTGAATTAAAAAAACTTGAAGATGATCTCTGGGATGCCGCAAACTCCCTGAGAGCCTATGGCGGCATCAAAGCCTCTGATTATGCAGTACCGGTTCTTGGTCTGATTTTCCTTCGTTTTGCTGAAAATAAGTATTCTCAGGTTGAATCTGAGATCATTAAAGAGTTTGAGAATGATAAAGGTACAAGGCTGGAAAGGGCAATAGAGAATATAGCGATAGAAAAGTGTGGATTCTATCTTCCGCCGGAAGCCAGGTATGAATACCTGCTTAATCTGCCAGGTGCAATTAAAACCGGCCAGGCGATAAAAGAGGCAATGGAAGCCATTGAAAAGTATCAGAACCCAGGCTTCAAAGGAGTTCTGCCCAAAGACCCTTACTTTGAGATTGAGAAGAAAAAAGAGGACATCCTGCCTCAGCTGTTAAAGGCTTTTTCAGACATCCCTAAAGACGCTTCCGGTGATGTTTTCGGCAAGATTTACGAATACTTCCTTGGCAAGTTTGCCTTGAGTGAAGGTCAGAAAGGCGGCGAATTCTTTACGCCCACCTCCGTCGTTCGGTTTATCGTTGAAACCATTGAGCCTTTTCAGGGAAATATTTTTGATCCCGCCTGTGGCTCGGGGGGAATGTTTGTCCAGTCGGCCAATTTTTTGAGTGAAGTACAGCAGGACCGCTCCAAGATCTATGTCGAAGGCCAGGAGTTCATGGGAGAGACGGTTCGCCTGGCGAAGATGAATCTGATGGTCAATAACCTGCGTGGGGAAATTGCCGAGGTCAATTCCTACGAAACCGATCAGTTCGGCAGCCTGGGTAAATATGACTATGTCATGGCCAATCCCCCTTTTAATGTCAAAGGCATTCAGGAAACTACCGTTAAAAACGATAAACGGTTTACGACCTACGGTTTGCCCAAGCCCAAGGGGAAGAAAGAGGACAAAATCACCGATGCCAATTATCTGTGGATTTCGCTTTTTGCCACCTCCTTGAATGATAAAGGGCGGGCGGGTTTTGTTATGGCCAACTCAGCTTCCGATGCCCGAAATGCAGAATATGAGATTCGCAAAAAGATAGTCGATAGCGGCATTGTTGACTGCATGGTGACGATACCGTCAAACATGTTTTATACCGTGACCCTGCCGGCAACCCTCTGGTTCTTTGATAAAGGAAAGCGTGGCACGGATCGCGAAAAGAAGATTCTTTTTATTGATGCGAGAAACACTTTTCGGCAAATTGATAGGGCACATCGGGATTGGACCGAAGAGCAGATCCAGAACCTGGCGGCTATTGTGCGCATGTATCGTGGGGAAACAGCGCGGTACCTGGAGCTTATAGCCAGATATATTGAAAATGCGGTTGCTGCTCTTAAAAAGGTGCCGGAGCGTATTGAAGTATACCGGCTGCAGTACAATCAGCTGGTTACAAATCTCCAATCATATGTCAAGGAAAGTAAGGACAAACACAAACCGGCCGAGAAGAAAAATCTTGTCGCCTCCGGCCTGCTTGAGCGTCTGGAGAAACTTGTCATAAAGGACCAGATAGATCTTCCGGATACGGCTATTCTGCTTGGCTTTGATGTGAAACGTCATGCCAATACGGCTCAGCTTGAGTTTGCTGCTGGTCTGAATAAAGTAGTCGATGGCTACCGGCAGATTGCAGAAACCTTGAAAAAGGAGCATGCCGAGTTGCTGGAGATCTACAAGCAGGCAGGTAAACTTCTGCGTGTTAAGCAGGATAAACAATGGGGGCAACTGGAGCTTGTTGGTGTGGACAAGGTCCTGGAGAGCAATTTTGCCAAGATTGTTTTTGAGGATGAGGTGAAAGAGGTTCGTGGTGTCCTGCATTGGCCTATCTATTGGTATGAGACAATGCACTGGTTGCAGAGTCGTTTTCCCGATGCTGTTTTTGCTGATGTGGTTGGGCTATGTAAGGTGGCAGAGCGCGACGAATATGTTGACGAGCAGGATTATTCTTTAAATGCTGGGCGCTATGTTGGAATTAAAAATGACGATGATGTTATTAGCTATAAGGAATTTGAAGCAAACTTGAGAAAATTGCATGAAAAATTTAACAGATTTTCTGTAGAGGCGAGAGAAATTGAGGACGTAATTGAAAAAAACATTCGTAGGCTATTATGAAGTGGAATAATAAGTCTCTTGGAGAATTATTCACACTAAAACATGGATATGCACTGAAAGGGGAATATTTTTCTGATACTGGTGATTATGTCGTTACCACCCCAGGGCATTTTCATGAAGAAGGTGGTTTTAGAGACAGGCAAGGGAAAGAAAAATACTATGTCGGTGAGGTTAAGAAGGATTTTATTTTAGACGCCGGTTCCCTAGTTATGGCTCTAACAGAACAAGGTGAAGGATTATTGGGTAGCACAGCTTCTATTCCTGTCGACAATTATTATCTACACAACCAGCGAATAGGGCTTATCAAAAATATTAATTCCAGTCAAGTCGATAAACAATTTCTTTACTACCTGTTAAACACAAATATTGTTAGAAATCAGGTTGTTGCAAATGCAAATGGAGCAAAGGTCAGACACACATCTCCAGAGCGTGTCTATAAGGTCAAGGTTAAGCTGCCTTTGAGCCTTGATATTCAATGCAAAATTGCAAATATAATTTCGGCTTACGAAAATCTTATAGATAACAATAATCAGCGTGTTAACTTGCTGGAGCAGATGGCCGAGGAAATTTACAAAGAGTGGTTTGTTCGATTACGTTTTCAACGTTATGAAAAATCTCGAATTTCTATTGATATGCCCGATGGATGGAAAAAAAAATCATTTGCGGATGTAGCTGACTATATAAACGGCTATGCATTCAAACCCGAAGATTGGGAAACTGAAGGCTATCCTATTGTAAAAATAGCGGAATTGAAGAATGGTGTGTCCGAGAAAACTCCAAGAAATGACGGCGCATCCATTCCAAAGAAATTACACATTAATGATGGGGATATACTTTTTTCCTGGTCTGCCGACTTAAACACCTATCTCTGGGCCGAAGGTCATGCATTGCTCAACCAGCATTTGTTTAAAGTTGTTCCCAAAAAAGAGAGTTTCAAACATTTTTTGTTTCTCTCTTTACGTTCGAATATGCCATCATTTAGAAGCTTATCAAATGGGGCAACTATGCAACATATAAAAAGATCGGAACTCGATAGAGTTTTTTTATGTACGCCTGACGAGATAATTATTGAGGAATTTGAAAGAATTGTGGGGCCATTTTTTGACGAGATTCTCTTGTTAAGAAAGAAAAATAAAATTCTCAAACAAACCCGTGACCTCCTGCTCCCAAGACTGATCAGCGGCAAACTGAGTGTCGAGCATTTACTCGACGACCAATAAAAGAAAGGCGATACCTCTTATGGCATTTCTGAACGAATCACATATCGAAGAAGCAGATATTGCCTTTTTTACCTCCTCCCTGAAATATGAATATCTTGATGGCTGGCAGAAAAAGCTGCTCGGCAGAGAGTCGTTACAAGATGTTGTCCTGAAAGATCGCCTTTATAATGTTCTGGAAAAACTCAATCCAGACCTCCCACCCATGTGTCTGGAACATGCGGTCCTTGAACTGTCCCGCAGCAGGGCCGGCATGTCTCCTTTGATGGCCAATAAACAGGTATACGAGCTTATCCGGGGCGGGGTTCCCGTCACCTATGGTGATGAGGAAATGAGGGAAGTAAGCGACTATGTGCGGATCATTGACTTTCAATATCCTGAAAAAAATGACTTTCTGGTGGTCTCCCAGCTCTCCATTGAATATCAAGATATAACCGGCATTACCCGCCGACCTGATGTGCTGCTCTATGTCAACGGTTTGCCCTTGGTCATGGTCGAGCTGAAAAACGCCACGGAAAAGGTCAAGAGCGGTTATGATGATAACCTGCAAAGCTATAAGGAAAATATCCCGCAACTCTTTTGCTATAACCTCTTCGTCGCCATCTCCAACGGTATTCAGACCCGTGTCGGCAGTTATAACGCGCCATGGGAACATTTCTTTTCCTGGGTAAAGCTTGAAGACAGCAGTGTCAATGCGGAGCAGCCAGGATTACCCGCCATAGAATCAACCAGTCGAAAAAACGGCAATCGTTTGAGCCTGCAGCTCTTTTGTGAAGGTCTTTGTAATAAAATAAATTTGCTCGACTATTTTGAAAATTTTGTTTTGTACCACCTGAACAAGGTAAAAATTATTGCCAAGAACCATCAGTTTCTTGGCGCAAACAACGCGGTTAAGGCTCTGGAAGAGCGTGAAGGCAACCAGGGAAAACTTGGTATCTTCTGGCATACGCAGGGGTCCGGTAAATCCTATTCGATGATTTTTTTCACCCGCAAGGTGAATAGGAAAATAGCCGGGGACTGGTCATTTCTGATTGTCACCGATCGCAATGATCTGGATGATCAGATATTTCGCAATTTTCTGGAGACGGAAACCCTGAGTCTGCAAAAGGGTGAGAAGATCGATAAAAACCCGTTTCGCGCCAAGGGGAACAGGAGTCGCAAACAGCTTCAGGATGCGCTGCAAGCCAACAAGTCCTACTATTTTTCCACCATCTTTAATTTCGGCATTAAGAAAGGTTTGACCTATTGCCAGATAAGTGCCCGGGATAACTGGGTCGTTATTGTCGATGAAGCGCACCGCAGTCAATATAAGGCGTTGGGAGAGAACATGCGCATCGCCCTGCCGAATGCCCAGTATATAGCCTTTACCGGCACGCCCCTCCTGAGCAGTGAATTGACCAGGGATTGGTTCGGCGCCTATGTCTCGGAATATAATTTTGCCCAGAGTATCGAGGATGGGGCCACTGTGCCGCTTTTCTATAAAAAGAGTGTGCCGAGGGTGGAGCAGGTAAATGAGAATCTGCTTGGCGATGCCGCACAGATTCTGGAAAATGAAAATTTAAGTGAAGAGCAACAGGAAAAACTTGATCGGGAGTATTCCACCCTGCTGCAGGTCGTTCGCCGTGATGATCGGCTGGAAGAGATCGCCAAACATATTGTGCAGCATTTTCCATATCGGCTGGATGTTGACGATGATGAAGGTAAGAGAAAGCCGATGAAGGCGATGGTCATCTCCATCGATAAGTTTACTGCTGTCAAAATGTATGAGAAGACGCAGTATCATTTGAAAGAAGAGATCAAAGAACTGCGTCGTCTGGTTGCCAAAGAATCGGATGCCGAGCAGAAGAAGAGGTATTTGCGAGCCATTGCCTTTATGGAAGAAACCAAAATGGCAGTAGTTATCAGTCTGGAAGGCAGTGAAAAACAGGAAAAGAAGAAATTTGCCCGGCAGGGAATTGATATTGCGCCGCATCGAAAGTTGATGGAGTATCCCGATGAGGATGGGCGTAACATTGAAGATTATTTCAAAGACCCGAACAATTTATATAGAATTGTCTTTGTCACGGCGATGTGGCTTACCGGCTTTGATGCCCCGACGGTTTCAACCCTGTATCTGGATAAACCAATGCAGAACCATACCCTGATGCAGACTATTGCCAGGGCAAACCGGGTTTTTGAGGGTAAGAAAAATGGCATCGTTATTGATTATTTCGGTGTCTTCCGGAACCTGAAGAAAGCCTTGTCGGCCTATGCCGAAGGCTCCAAAGGGAAGCAAAAAGACGGTGAGGGGCTGGATGAGTTCCCGGTGAAAGAGTTTGCCGTATTGTTGAAGCTACTGGAAGAGGCAATAGTGGAGGCCAAGGCGTTCTGTCGGGAGCTGGGTGCTGATATTGACACTATTTTGGGGATTGGTGAAAAAGGATTCAAAGAGATTGAACTCTTTGAAGATTATGCCAACACTCTTTTAGAAAGGAAGGAATACAAAAATCAGCTGGGCTTGTATGTGAACACCATCTCCTCTTTGTATGACTCGGCAAAACCGGAAATATATGAAAATCCAGAAATCAAAAAAGCTCGTGATGTCTTCGAATATTTACGAAAAATAGTAGACCGCAGTGGCGATCAGGATGAGCAGGTAGAGCGCGCAAAAGAACAATTGGATGCGCTTTTGGACAGTTCCGTGCTTGGCAAGGGGGATTTGCTGAAAACCACGGAGAAATCGCCAAATTATAGAAAATACACCTTGAGCAATGGCAGTCTGATTGATTTGGGCCGGCTAAATTTTGAGCAGTTACGTCAGGAGTTTAAAGAGAAAAAACATAAAAATATCGAGTTTGAAGATCTCAGCCAATATTTGCAGATTAAGTTGCGGCAAATGACGAAAGAGAACAAGACCAGGGGCAGCTTGTTTGCGCGCTTTGAGAAAATCATCGAAGAATACAATTCGGGGAGTATTTCTATAGAAGAAGCCTATGAGGACCTCACCGAGCAGGCGGAGAACTTGAGTGAAGAGGAACGGCGTGCTGCCAGAAATGGCATGACGGAAGAGGAACTTGAGATCTTCGATCTGCTTAAAAAAGATACCCTTACAAAGAAGGAAAAAAAACAGGTAAAGCTTGCCGCGCAATCTCTGCTTAAGAAATTGAAAAATGCAAAAGACACTGTTTTAATAGAGAAATGGTATAAGGAACTGCAAAGTCAGGCGCGGGTAAGACGAGAAATTCAGGTTGTTCTCAGCAACACTCTGCCTGAGTCATATGATCAGGATCTGTTTGACGAGAAGATAAATATTATTTTCCAACATCTCTATAATCAAGCAGAGCGAGGGGTGGGCGCGCAAGCTTGAGAGGCGCGACACATTGAGTATTTCTTCCGGATTATTGATGCAAAAGCCGTGTGCGCAGACCTTGCTTGGCCAGAAGTGTCACCGCCTTTTTATCAAAGGAAACAAAAGTTTCCCCGCCGAGCCAATTGCCCTCGAAAGCAATGATGCCGTCGGCAAAATCGCCGCCCGCCTCGAGGACCAACAGGCCCGCCTCTACCGCCGGTCTATTCACTTGCACATTTGCAGCGGCAAGCAGCGCGCGTATCGCGGCCGCGGCATCGCCGGCATGGAAACCGTAAACCCTGAGCAAAACCCATACAAACTCACACAGAGTAGGCGTCGCGACGGCGATCAAATCAGCATCGATCAAGACCTTGGCGGCGACGCTTGCTTGTACGGGATCGTCTTGAACAACAGCGCGCACAAGAACATTGGTGTCAACAGTGATTTTCATTTCTTCCCCGACCAGGCTTGTGCACTGGCCTCGTTGATTTCTTCAAGGGTGGCGACTTTACGGGTTCGACCGGCAAGCAATCCGACAAAACCGTCAATCGAGTCAGGAGGCTTGGCGGCTTTGAGCAGCCCCCGCCCGTCGGGCAGTAAATCGAGTTCGATCTTGTCACCCGGCTTGATGCCGAGATGTTGCAGTACCTCTTTTCGGAATGTCACTTGACCCCGTGCGGTCACTGTCAATGTGGTCATGATAATGTCCTCGTGATCTGGCGAAGATGAAGGTTCGCCTCTTTAAATGCGGATTTTGCCCCAACTGCTGCGCTGTGAAATTTCCCCCGCGCCTTGCATTTGGGCGAAATCTTCAAGTCTTAAAGTATTGTTTAACGTAATGCATATTTACATTATCGTCAATGCGCGCCGCGCATTGGATTGCCATATCAGGAGCTTGTCCGGCAGCATAAAATAAAAAAAGGGGCGAACCACACCAGTGGCTCGCCCCTTTTTCTTACAGAAGATATGTTGTTATTTCAGCAGCGCGAGAAGCACACCGGCGGCGACGGCTGAGCCGATAACCCCGGAAACATTGGCA
>NZ_BAAHYZ010000020.1:0-91857 GCF_054657295.1 Desulfocastanea catecholica | reverse complement strand
CCCTCAAGAACGAATTATAACAAATTAATATTTTTGGTCAAGTGGCTGAATCCGGTAATGTCCCGTAGTTCTGTTGGAAACGACATGTACCGCTTTCAAGTCACTCTTTTAATTAATTCTCGGTAATCCACTGCGAGAGAACATCGACGATCTTTTTTGCCTGTTCCTTACTGGAAATCTTAAATTTTGATTTCATCTGATATTCCCCGTCGCGCTTCTGATAACGACGAATAATATACATATCCTTGCCGAACTCGCCTGTTTTTTTATCAAGATTCTTAAAACGATAGAGGATAGTCGTCCAGGCCCCTTTGGAAAGGACCTCCTTGCCGGTTTCTTTTACTATCTGGACGCCGTCTTCTTCGTAGTTTATTGTAAGATCTTCTATGGTTGCACTCATTGTTTATATCCTGTAAGGGGGAATTTTTGGACCAGCATACCGGTCTGCACAGAGAAGAAAACAGTTCCCACCGGCGTCTATGCATACATGTAGGTGAGTAAATAATGCAAGTCCGGGTGTGTGTAAAGCGAAAGGTTTTATCACACCTTTTTCTTCCCGCCTGGTTTGACAACAGGTATCATGATGATTTACTTTGTCGCGACAGGTGTAAGCCGCTCGATGAACCTTCGACAATAATATGATCTCTGTCGGTAAATTCACCTTCCAGGAGCTTCATGGCCAGCAAATCTTCCAGGTGTCTCTGGATCGCTCTTTTCAAGGGCCGTGCACCATAGGAAGCATTGTAACCGGTATCAACGAGAAATTCCTTGGCGCTTTTTCGAACATGCAGAGTGATGTCCTTTGCTTCAAGCCGGCTGGTGAGTTTTTTCAGCTGGATGTCAACTATGGCCAGCAGGTCTTCACGCTGCAGACTGTCGAAAATTATTATTTCGTCAATTCTATTGAGAAATTCGGGCTTGAACTGGGCGTGCAGCATCTCATCGATCTGCTGCTGGACAATTTTTTTCTCCACGCCATCGGTCGCCATGCGCATGATCAGCTGACTTCCGAGGTTGGAGGTCATTATTAATATGGTGTTCTTAAAGTCAACCGTTCGTCCTTTGCCGTCGGTCATTCTTCCATCGTCCAAAACTTGCAGCAGAACATTGAAGACATCCGGATGGGCTTTTTCTATCTCATCGAGAAGGATAACCGAATAGGGGCGGCGCCGGACGGCCTCTGTCAGATAGCCGCCCTCTTCATAGCCGACATAGCCGGGGGGGGCACCGATGAGCCGGGCGACGGAGTGTTTTTCCATATATTCCGACATATCGATACGGACCATAGCCTGTTCGTCATCGAAGAGAAAGTCGGCGAGCGATCGGGCAAGTTCTGTTTTACCGACCCCCGTCGGCCCAAGAAAGATAAACGAGCCGAGGGGGCGATCAGGATCCTGCAGACCGGCACGGGCTCTTCTGACGGAACTGGCCACCGCATGTATCGCCTGCTTCTGGCCGATGACTTTTTCGGCGAGAATTTCTTCGGCGTGAACGAGCTTGTTTTTTTCTCCCTCAAGCAGTTTGACAATAGGAATTCCGGTCCATTTGGCGACAACAGAGGCAATATCTTCCGCATCGACCTCTTCTTTCAGCATCATCTGGTGCGCTTGTATTTCCTGAAGTTTTATGTTTGCCGCCTGCAGATCTTTTTCAAGCTGTACCTTCTGACCGTATCTGATTTCTGCAACGCGGCGCAGGTCGCCGGTTCTTTCCGCTTTCTGCTCTTCGATCTGCGCCTGGTCAATGCGTTCTTTAATGCTTTGAATGTCGCGGATGGTATCCCGCTCTCTTGACCACTGCGCCTTCATCGAAGTGAGACTATCGTTCAGGTCAGCGAGTTTTTTCTTCAACTCCTCAAGCCGTTCTTTCGAGACATCGTCCTTTTCCTTCCTCAGCGCCTCCTGCTCTATCTCAAGTTTAATTTTTTGTCGTTCGAGTTCATCTATTTCCACAGGCATTGAATCTATTTCAATACGTAATTGCGACGCGGCTTCATCAATGAGGTCGATTGCCTTGTCCGGCAGAAATCGGTCGGTTATATATCTGGCCGAGAGGATAACCGCGGCAACTGTGGCATTGTCTTGAATGCGTACCCCATGATGAATTTCATATTTTTCCTTGATCCCGCGCAGGATGGCGATGGTGTCATCTTCCGAGGGTTCCTGGACGAGTACCGGCTGAAAACGTCTTTCCAGGGCACTGTCCTTTTCAATATACTTTCGATATTCATCAATTGTGGTCGCACCGACACAGTGTAACTCGCCTCGGGCCAGGGCCGGTTTAAGCATGTTTGAGGCATCCATCGAACCCTCCGCCGCTCCGGCACCGACCAGTGTATGGATTTCGTCGATAAATAAAACAATCTCACCGGCTTTTTCTTCGACTTCTTTCAGGACTGCCTTCAGTCGATCCTCAAATTCTCCACGGTATTTGGCCCCGGCGACAAGGGAGCCGAGATCAAGGGTTATGACCTGTTTGTTTTTCAGGGTTGCCGGAATGTCACCATTGACTATGCGTTGGGCCAGTCCTTCAACAATGGCGGTCTTACCGACGCCGGGTTCGCCGATAAGGATGGGATTGTTTTTTGTTCTGCGCGACAGGACTTGAATAATACGACGAATCTCTTCATCACGGCCGATAACCGGATCAATTTTTCCAAGTTTTGCCAGTTGGGTGAGATTGCGGCCATATTTTTCGAGGGCCTGATATTTTTCCTCCGGGTATTGATCGGTAACCCGGTGGCTGCCGCGTATAACCGACAGTGCCTGGAGAAAGCCGGCTTCTTCTATGCCGCGATTTTTCAAAGCCTTGCAGAGCTCACTGTCGGAACTTTTCAGAATTGCCAGGAAAATATGTTCCTGACTGACATAATCGTCCTGCATCTGCTTGGCAACGGCAAAGGAATTGTCCAGTATTTGCTGCAATTCACGGGAAACATAGCTTTGTCCGGCTCCCTGGCCTGAAACCCGCGGGATTTTTTCCAGAAGCTGGTTGATGTCCATTAGTATCAGCGAAGGATCCGCGCCCATTTTCTGCAGAACCGGGACAACGATACCTTCCGGCTGGGTTATGATCGCTTTTGCCAGGTGCGCAGTGTGGATCTCCTGGTGATTGCTGTCCTGGGCAAGCTGTTGGGCGGTCTGAACGGCTTTCTGTGATTTCAGGGTAAATTTGTCAAATTGCATTATCTCTCCTCTCGGCACACTATTTTAGTGCATCTCTTTCATACCGTAAATTGTAAAAGTTACGCAGAGAGAATAAGAATGGGAGTTTGTTGCGTCAAGTTTTTGACAGAGAGGGCAGGGTAAAAAAAAGGCCAACTCCTGAGAGGAGTTGGCCTTTTTGATTTTTATCAAGAGTATCTTTTGCTTAAATCTGCATCGAAGCAGGTGAGACTTGATAGGAAATATCTGCGATAGTCAACTGCATCAACCGCAACTTCCTGAACTGCAGGAACCTGAACTGCATCCGCCACCGGAGCTGATCGGGTTAACCGATGTAATGCCGAAACCGGAGCGCGGACCTGCATCAACATAATCAACGGTGATGCCACCGCAGGTAGTCATCAAGCTGTCTTCAACCAGAAACTTGAGTGAATCGTTTTCGAAAACTTTGTCGCTGTCTTTAGGCTCATCCAGAGCCAATCCCAATGAGGGACCTGCTCAGCCACCCTGCATCAAAGCAACACGCAACGCGGATTCAATATTGTTTGCCTGCATGTATTCTTTTAGTTTTGCAACAGCCAAGTCTGTTACATTTAAATCGGACATGGAACTCCTCCTTGAAATTTGATTCTTACATATCTTCTCCTGGTACGACCTGTTTGCTTGCTGGAGAAGCCTTTACTCGTAGTTTACACCTTAAGGTGAGATGATTAATAGTCAATCACCGTTGATGGCTAAAATAGTTGCTGTGGCCAAGTGTGCAAGCATTTTCTTAAGTGTTTGCTGCAGATAAAGCAGATTTTTCGCTAAATGCCAATTGAACAGTGGCGATTTGTTTTGAATAATCATGCAGTAAGAAGGCCTTTGGGGTAAAATGGAATGCTCTCTATATTCTATTGGATAATAACTTGTTTTTTTGTTTATAGTTGAGCAATGGAAAAAAAAGCAGTGGTGATCCGCGATTTTTGTCAGGGAGAGTGTACTCCAGAGTGCGAGTGAATTTTTTTACTTAGCCATCCGAAGGCGTAGGTTTTTACGAGTTTGTCAAGGTTTGAAAAATATGAAAAGGAAAATTCAGCTATGAAAAAGATTGTCATTTCGACAGGAGGCGGGGATGCACCTGGTCTGAATGCTGTTATATATGCCGTAGTTCACAGTTGTTATCGCAAGGGATGGGAGGTCTACGGCAGCAGAAATGGCTACGGCGGTTTCATGGATATCGATGAAATGGTCCGGCTTTTCCCGAGAGATGTCGAAGGAATATATTCAACCGGCGGCACTATTCTCGGATCGACAAATAAGGGCAATCCGTTTTCAAGACCCGTAAAAAATCTTGCGGGAGAAATTCAAGTCATTGACGTCTCTGATAAAATACTCAGTAACTTTAGAAGAATGGGTTTCGATTGCCATATCGCCATCGGAGGTGACGGCAGCCTGGATATTGCCCACAGGTTTGCCATGAAAGGTATGCCGGTTATCGGGGTGCCGAAGACCATTGACAACGATCTGGAGCAAACCAACAGGACTTTCGGCTTTGATACCGCGGTGTCCACGGCAACAGAGGCACTTGATAAATTGCATTCAACGGCAAAATCTCATAACCGGGTCATGGTTGTCGAGGTCATGGGACGGGATTCCGGCTGGATAGCGCTCTATTCAGGAATATCCGGTGGCGCCGATGTGATTTTAATACCGGAAATTCCATTTGATATCGAAGAAGTCTGTAACAAGATATCCGACAATGAGTTGCGTGATAAACTCTATTCCATAGTGGTTGCCGCTGAAGGTGCGGTGACGAAAGATGGCCGGCGGTTTAATAAAGGCAAAGGGGAACTGGGCCGGGATGAGATGATTTTAGGTGGAGTGGGGGAATGGGTTGCGTCGGAGATTAGAACACGAACGGAAAAGGATACCCGATCTCTCGTCCTCGGTCACCTGCAGCGCGGCGGTTCGCCAACGACGTTTGACAGATTGCTCGCCTTGCGGTTTGGTGCGGCAGCTGTCCGTCTTGTGGAGGAAAAAATATTTGACCATATGGTGGCGTTAAAAGATTCGCAGATGGTGGCGGTACCAATTGCTGAAGCGATAAAAATGCGCAAAAAAGTAGACCTCAACAGCGATAAGGTTCTCACTGCAAGAGATATTGGTATCTGCTTCGGGGACAAAGAAAGCCGCAGTGAGCTGGAATAAATGACAGTGATTGCCGGCTTGAAAAAAAACAACTACAGTGAGGCCTATCGTTTATTATACGACCATTTTGGACCACAGCACTGGTGGCCCGGCGATACTCCTTTTGAAATAATGATCGGTGCTATTTTGACCCAGAATACCAGCTGGTCAAACGTGCAAAAAGCCATCGACAATCTCAAGATGGAAGATCTGCTCACCTATCATTCCCTCTCCCGCTTGACGGCCGATGAAATAGCGCAAATGATTCGGCCGGCGGGATATTATAATCTCAAGGCCCAGCGCTTGAGAAATTTATTCGATATGGTCGCGACCATCTATAATGGGGATCTGGAGTTGTTTCTAGGTGATGACCTGGGAACTGCCCGGGAAAACCTGCTCGCAGTGAAAGGAGTCGGGCCGGAGACGGCAGATTCCATTCTCCTGTATGCGTGCGGCCACCCTGTTTTTGTCGTCGATATGTATACCCACAGGGTCTTCAGTCGGCATAATATGGTCGAAGAGGAGACCGATTACCAGACAATACAGCATGTTTTTACCGCTCATTTACCGGAAGATATGCAGCTGTACAATGAGTTTCACGCCCTGATTGTTCGTGTTGCCGTCACCTTTTGTAAAAAAACAAAACCCCTGTGCGAAAAATGTCCGCTACAGGGGTTGAATGTATAAATGTACAAACCTGGTTATGCAGCGCCGATCGTCCTGATAATTTCGTCAATGAACGAATCTGCTTCTTCCGGGCTGTACTCTGCCTTTAAAAGAGCTCTGCGGTATTGCTCGAGAATCTCGCGTGCCTTGAGATGATTGTTATTGCGGCAATGGAAGGTATAGAGCAGCAGAGTCAGTTCCTCCTCAAGGGAGTTACTATGTAGAATTCGTTCGAGGATGGCTATGGCCTCTTCCATCCTGCCGGTCTCCGCCAGATTTTTTGCCCAGGTCGAGCCTATTTCCGCCATGAGGCCGGTCAGGCTATCGTTATACAGGAGTGCTTTTTCGCTTCTGAATGTATCCTCGGGCATGGCGCCTTTCCATAGGGAAACAGCGGTGTTGAAAGCGCTGTGTGCCTGCCACAGATCGCCGTTTTTGCAATGGGTTAAACCAGCTCTGGCGGTTTTCTGGAATAGCCGGGAATCTATGTCGCAGTTGGCCAGACAGAGGATGCCTTTTTGCAGATAAAGATAGTTTTTCACCGGTATCGACAGGTGGGAGGTAAGCTTTTTTCGTAGCCTGTTAAGCAGGGTATCAAAGCTTTTCCTGGCATTTTCCGGACTGCTTTCAGGCCAGAGTTCCAGCTGGATTTTTTCCTGGGGGATACGCTGACCTTTTGCCGTGATCAGTAAGCCAAGTAATTCCCGCTGGAAAGGGGTGAGGTTTTTCGATTGGAGGAGAACTTTTCCCGACATGCTCAATGCAAAACTATCCATGAGCGTAAATTGTAACAGGGGAATCGGTCGGCCATCGTCTGAAAAATTGACATGCAGACGGCTCTGCGCCAGGCTCTGCGCGAAATCTTTTTCAATATTCCGTTGCACGGCCATGGCGAGCAGCGTGGTCATCATTGCCGGTTCCCAGCTCCAGAAATGACTGTAGCCGTTGATTTTCATCAGATAAAGACCGGTTTCTAGATCCTCAAGAGCTGCATCAGGACTCTCGGAGAGGTACTTGAGGTGGCTGAGATTAAAGAGTGCACAAATCGTCAAGTAGGTTGATGGAATTGTTTGGCAGATGGCCAGCCCCCTTTCCAGAAGGATGCGGGCTTTGTCAAATTTTTTAGTGCGGGTGTATATCGCCCCGGCCAGTATCTTGTGAAAAGCGGTATAGAACGTGCCCGCCGCTTGCTCCCTGAGTCGGGCTGACTCGACAATATCTTTTTCCGCTTGTGCAGCATTGCCGGAAATGGCCAGGCCGAAGGCCTTCCACTGCAAGAGCTGGCTCTGCATATGATTCGTTGCTGCGGTAGAGCTGACACCAAGTCCTTTTCTCAGCAATTCAATGGCTTGCTGGGGTTGGCCGAGAGAAAATAAATTACTGCTTCCCCAGACGTAGAGATAGGGGGCAGCAATGGTCTGGTCAACAACGGTTTGATCAATGAATTTTTGCAGGGCCTGTTGCTGGACGGAAAAATTCAAGTGATCTCCCGTCATGGAAAGATAGCAGAGATTCATGACCCGTATGGATAATCTATTGGATTCGCAGACCAGCGGGTCATTAAAGAGTGAAAAACAGATTTCTGCCTCGCGCAGATACTTCGCCCGATTGCCGCTGAACAGCTCAATGTATCCCTGGATAAACCTCGTCGACGCAATAAAATTGTGAATGTTGTGCCTGACCGCCAGCGTAGTGGCAATCTGCACATAGTGCCGGGCTTTTTCCATGTCGCCTATAAAAAAGCAGTAGCCGGATGCCAGATTACGGGCAGCCATGATGAGTATCGGCATGGGCAGTGTGGCCCTGGTTTTTTCGAGCAGGAATTCGGTCCGTGGCAGCAGTTCAGCCCCTTTGTAGTATTCTCCCGATACGACAAAATGAAAATAAATTGTTTGCGATAATGCGATTAATTCGCCGATGTTTTCCTGTGCCTCGGTAAACTGGGCACGGGCGGACAGCCAATACGGCAGGGTCGTCTGGGGAGCGAAATCCACACGGAGGAGACCGGCGTAAAGGGTCAGCCATCTGTGGTTGAAGAGAATTTCGTTGGGAATACTGAGCAGGAGACCGAGAATGGTAAAAGTCCTGTTTTTGGCAATCAATTCCATGCCCTTTTCTCGCAGGATGTCTTCCATTGCCGCAAAGTCGCCGCCGTTTTTATAACACATCAAAGCCTTTTCGGTGATGTCCTGCTTCTGATAGTAGCGAGCCTCCAGGTTGAAGATGGCAGCAATCTCCGTCTCGGTAAGTTGCTCTTTGGCACGTTGTTGGAGAAACTCCTGAAAAAAATGGTGAAAACGAAAAACCTGCTGTTGATCATCAAGGTTGTAGATAAAATAATTTTCCCTGGTCATCTCCGAGAGTATCTGACCGAAGGTATCCATGCTGGAAATCTCCATGGCCAGGGCTATTGGAATTTCTTGCAGAAAAGATAATTGCAGAAAAATTCTGTGCAGTTTCTGCGGGAGCTGGGCGAAAATTTCCTCTTGGAAATAATCGAGCATATGGCCGGTTTGCGGTGCCGTGGCGAGGGACTTCGGGGATGGGTCAAGCCAGAACCTGCTCCTGCCGGATATGGGGTGACTTGCCAGGAGAATGCCCATGATCCAGCCATTGGTAACTTTCTGGATCTTGATGGCATCCTGCCTGCTGATCTCTTTTTTCAGTACGGTCGTGTACAGATCTTCTATCTCCATATTGCCGAGCGCCAGGTCAGCGGTACTGAGATAGGCAATCTGTGCGCCGTTGCGAATTGTCGTCCCTTTTATATCAAGCGGCTGTCTGCTGATGAAAATAAAGTGCACTCGTGGAGGCGAAGTATCGAGAAGATATTCGATCAGCTTATTGGTCAGGGCACCGAATTCGATACGATGAAGATCATCGAAAACCAGGTAGATGTCTTGTTCGAGATACGTGTCCAGATCACGAAGGAGGATATTGGCGCAGCGGCTCAAGTCAAATGGCCCGACACTGCCTTCGTTTAAGATCTTTGTCAGTTGCGGTGAGGCGAACTCAGGCAGGTTGGTACAAAGATTCATGAGCAGAGAAGAGAGCAGCAGTACCGGATCCGAGTCTTCCGGGCCTATCTGATACCAGATGTAGGTATGGTCCTGTGATTCGAGAAATTGATACGCAAGAGTTGTCTTTCCCTGGCCGGCCTGTGCCTCAATAATAATAACCTTTTTGTTGTGATTCTGATCGGGGAATTTGGCCTGCAGCAGGGTGGCTCTAAAGAGAGATTGTGATTGGTCTATATGCGGCGGATAGAACTTGTTGGAGGGCAAGACGTCTTTGGTCAAACTGTCATCCTGTTTCATGGGTCTCCGTCATTCTAATCTTTTTGAGCTTTTTTGCTGTAACAGAAATTTCTTGCTGACACCTCTGATAATATTTGCGTCTTTTGAAGTAAGCTGCATCCTGCTGAAAAAATTTCGGATATTGCTCATCCAATAAGTATGGCTTGCTTTTTCTATAAAATCAATAGCGACAAGAGATTTTTCTAGCAAGGAGTACATGCTTTCGAGCTCAAAGGAAGTTGCCAGCTGCGGAGCCGGAGCCATGTCTTTTAACGCATGGATGATGCCATAATGCAATTCATAGCAGTAAATTGCCACTGCCTGGGCGAGATTGAGCGAGGAAAAATCGGCAGTGGGAATGGCCGAGGTCATCTGGCAGTATTTAAGGTCGTCATTGGTCAGGCCGGTGTCTTCGGGGCCGAAGAGCAGGGCTACCTGGTTATTGGCCAGCTGGGGGAGCAGTGCCTCGACCATTTGCCGGGGTGTTTGTGCGACGAATCTCTGGCGGCCTCTTCGGGCGGTTGTTCCGACCACCACCGTGAAGTCGGTCAACGCCTCCGCTAGATTGGGGAATAACTCGAGATTATCAATGAGATGCGCCGCCTTATGGGTGGCCATTTTGGCCATCGGTTCGCGTTCAGGCAGGCAGTCTCTGACGAGAATAAGGCGAGTGATGCCCATATTCCAGGCAATGCGGGCCGCGGCACCGATATTTTCAGGAATTTTGGGACGAACCAGTATCAGGGCAATCCGGGAAAGAAGGGTGATATTGTTAGCCATTGGCGATTACTTTACTGTCTCTAAGGTAAACTGGATTCTAAGGTAAACTGGATTTTTTTGCTGAGGATATCCACATCAACAACGGTTACCCGAACGAGATCTCCGATCTGATAGGTTTTGGTGGTAATCTCACCAAATAAGCGGTAGTTTTTCTTGTCGTACAGGTAATAGTCATCCTTGAGCGACTCTACCTGGATGGCACCGCTGATGCACAGATCTTGAATTTCCACATACAGCGCGTTCTCCGTTACCCCGGAAATTATTGCCTCAAATGACTCGCCGATCCTGTTTTTCATGTAGCCGATTTTCAGACGATCGCTCATGTCTCTTTCAGCCGTAACTGCTGTTCTTTCTCGGGCTGAGAGGAATTCCGCTGCCTGTGCGAGGCGTGACTGCCGATTGTCTGTTCGCTTTTGTGCAACATTGCCAGGGAGAAGTTGAAGAAGTTCCCGATGGACAATTAAATCGGGATACCGTCTGATCGGCGAGGTGAAATGGGTATAGTCACTGGCCGCCAGACCGAAATGGCCGACATTTCTCGCCGAATACTGCGCCTGCTGCATCGTTCGCAGCAGGAGATTGTTGATAATGTATTCGTATTTTGTGTCTTTGGCTTTTTCCAGCACACCGGCGAACCAGGCTGGGGTTTTCTCAAAAGGCGCCAGGGCGAGGCCGAGGGTTTTGGCGAAATGAAAAAACTCTTCCGCTTTTATTGATTCGGGTGGTTCGTGCACCCGGTACATTGCCGAAGGCGTCTGCCGGCTGAATAATTCAGCGACAGCCTCGTTGGCGGCAAGCATGAATTCTTCAATGATCTGGTGGGCAAAGTTTCTTTCTGCTCGTTTGATCGATTCGATTTCGCCGGTGTCCGTCAGGGTGAATTCCGGCTCAAGAAGGTTGAAGTCAATCGACCCGCGGTTTTTACGTTTTTTGTGCAAGGCAGTTGCCAGTTCTTCGGCCCATTTAAGCCCGGTAAGGAAGTTCTTGTGTTCTTTGCGGGTGGCCGGGTCTTTGTCGATAAGTATCTTCCGTACGGTTGTATAGGTGAAGCGATGCCGGCTGCGGATTATTGATCTGCAGAAGTGTTTGCCGAGCAGTGTCCCGGAGCGGTCAAAATCGAGTATTGCCGAGACGGTGAATCGGTCTTCCTCCGGCACGAGACTGCAGAGGTTATTGGACAGTTTTTCCGGCAGCATGGGGATGACCCTGCCGGGAAAATAGATAGAAGTTCCCCGACTATAGGCTTCCCGGTCAATTGCCGAACCCGGCATGACAAAATAACTGACATCGGCGATCGAGACAAACAGACGAAAGCCTTTCCGCGTTTTAACGACGCAGACGGCATCGTCGAAATCTTTTGCACTCTCTCCGTCTATGGTGACATGGGCGGTTGACCGTAAATCCTCTCTGAAATCCTCTCTGGTTTGCACGTCGGTGAACGTTTCCTTGAGGTTTTCCGTTTCCAGCACTACTTCGTCACTGAACTGAAAGGGCAAGTTGAATTGTTCGATCACCAGCCGCATCTGGGTGTCGACCGCATAGGCCGGCCCGAGAACTTCCAGGATTTTTCCCTGGAGAAACTTCGCTGGGCCGCTGCCCCTGTCGAATTCGGCTATGACGCCATCGCCCTGTTTCGGCTGCAGGCCGCCCTTGTCGGTAATTCTGATGGTAAACGGGAATCTTCGATCATCGGGGTAAACCAGGTGGTCACGACCTTTTTTGCTGTAAATACCGCCGATTCTATTACTTCCCTGGGAAAGTACTGCCACCACACTGCCCTCGGGGCGATCATCTTTGCGGATACGAAAAACGCGAATTAAAATCGTGTCGCCGTGGTGGGCATCGGCCATGTGATCGGGGGATATAAAAGGATCCCTTTTTAATAGAGCACTGTTTTGGGCGCTGTTTCTTGAATTTTGGCTCACGTTGACAAAACCGAAACCCTTTGGATGCTGTACCAGGATACCCTCAAAGAGCAGACCATTTTTATGGATTCTGTAGTTGTTTTTACTGTCTTTATTGACTAATCCCAGATTGATAAGGGAGTCAAGGGCCGTTTTGACAGTATCCTGACCGTGGCTTTTTATTGGCAGACGATCAAGTAATTCGGCAAATGAAAGCGAGGACACTGCTGCATGCAGGGAAGCAAGCACCATGTTTTCTGTGGCACTGATTTTGCCGTCTCTGTTTTTTGATCGGGAAGGCCGTTTTTCTTTGTATTGCGTGAATTCTTGGGGAGATTTTCTTTTTTTAGGCATTTTCTGGATTTTTGATTTCTCCGACAGGAGAATTTTGTTAAGCTGAATAAAATATTACCTTTAAATAGTGCCTGTTATTGCTGGTCAGATGAGACACAGGGAAATGATCGGTAATTGTAGAGGACTTGTACGTTAAGACACCTATGGCTTCTGTCCACAGACAGGTGCTGTTTTTACCAGAATTAGGAGAGTATGCGGCGTATTTCATTTGATCTGGAACTCTATCGCAATCAGATGCAGACCTTGATTGGCGACAAACCGGGGGTGGAAACCTTCTGGGAAGCCCTTGATTTTTCAGTCGACGCCCATAATGATCAATGGCGCAGATCCGGTGATGCATATATTCTTCATCCTTGTGCCGTGGCCAAAATTCTTGCCGAGGAAATGGATATTACCCATCCGGAAATCCTCGCCGCAGCCCTCCTGCATGACACCGTCGAGGATGTTGAAGAAGTTACCGCCGAGCTGGTCGGCCAGAAGTTCGGCAGTTATGTGCAGTCCATTGTCGAAGGGTGTACCAAGGTAACCCACGTCTCCGGGGATAAACAGAAAGACAGTCGTAACACCCATAAGAAAATTTTTACCGGTGCGGCATTGCGGCCGGAGGTTATGCTGGTAAAACTGGCTGACCGTCTGCATAATCTTCGTACCTTGCGGGCCATGCCGAAAGCCAAACGGCAGCGAATAGCCGACGAGACAATTGATATTTATGCCCCGCTGGCTACGGTGTTCGGTCTGTTTAACCTTAAGCGGGAAATGTACAACCTGGCTCTTTTGTATAAGTATCCGAAACAGGGTGCCCGAATAAACAGCCATATACGCCAGCTGCAGCAATCCTCTCTTGGTCGGACGATTGTTGAAAATGTGCAAAAAAACGCCGAACTGAATAATCTCTCCTGCAGGGTAACTGTCCGGACAAAAAAATTATGGGCCTACTATGATATCGCTAATCGAATTCTGGTACAGCGCATAGATACGCCGCTGGAGATCCTCATTGTCGTCGATGATGTGCAGTCCTGTTACCGGGCGCTGGGCATTGCCAACCAGACCTTTGTACCCATTCCCAGGACCATCCGCGATTTTATTGCCAATCCCAAACCAACTGGGTATCAGGGGCTGCACGCCAGGGCGATTATTGAAGGTCAGAAATTTCTCTTTAAGATTCGCACCGATGAAATGGAGCGAAAGGCGCAGCGCGGCCTGTTTAGAAACTGGAGCTCAAAGGGCGGAAAACAAGTTACCTTCATTCGAGAAATTCAGGAAATGTTTGACGTTATCAGTTCCGATGATTCTCTGTCCTACCGTGATGTTATTGCCGCCAGCGGTATCAAGGAGATATATACCTATACCCCCCAGGGTGACCTGATCTGTCTTCCCGTGAATTCCACGGTGCTTGATTTTGCCTTCAGGGTGCATACGGAAATTGGCCAGACCTGTCTTGGGGCCATGATCAGAAATAAACGAGTCGGTCCCTCCCATGTATTGAAAGATGGCGATATGGTTCGAATCGTCCGTGCTGACCAGCCTATCCGTTTTGAGCAGCATATGCTGAGCTTATGCAAGACCCCACGCGCACGGGGGGAACTGACAAAAAACTTTAAGGCCAGATGTAAAAAAGTAACCCGGGAAGTCGGTCTTTCCATGTTGCGGCAGGAGATGTTGCGTTATGGTATTCCCTTCGATGTCCTGGAAGGGCAAGATGTGCCCGAGCTTCTGGCGCATGAATCGATTCCCTCGCTGGATGAATTGTATGTGCGGATAGGTGAGGGACGGCTGCACCTGAAAGAGTTCATGGAAGATGTTAAAAATATTCTCTTTGGTGGCGTTTCACCGCTGGTGACGCCAACCGGTGCCTTCAATAAAATTGAGCTGACAACCCTTGACCCGGTTTCCGTCAAGCTCTCTTCCTGTTGCAAACCCAATCCTACGGCCAAGGACAACTGCGCTCTGCTCACCCCAAAGGGACTTTCCGTTCACCATAAAAACTGCGAACGGTTCAGGCAGCTCAAATTTCAGCGCGAAGATGCCGTCGATATCTCATGGAACACCAGGCAGACCTACGTCCGCAAGAAGCAAATTCTTCATGTCCTCAGGGCGACCAGAAAAAATATTATGCAGATTATCGGATCTGCTCCCCCGGAACTGGAAATGCAGAGTCTCGAGATTCTCTCCAGCTATTCGTCACTCTATCCTGCCTGGGAACTCACCTTTAAGGTGGTTAACCTCTATGCATTGCAAAAGGTCCTCAAACACTTTGACAAGTCTGATCTTCCTTATGAATTCGATCTCGACTGTTGAGGATAGGCTTAAAAAAAATTGTCTGATCTTTGTTCAGGGAATGACTGTTTCGTCATCAGTGGCCTTTTGCTCCTCCGGTGTTGCCGGTTTTTCAATGTAATTAGCCAGTATTTTGCCGAGCATGTCCGGTAAATCGTTTGGCTGCCTTGAGCTTCTTTTGAGCTGGGTCAGGGTCTTTTCCAGGGTGAGCCTTTCGCCCAGGAAGATATGGCGCAGGGTAAGAGAAATAAGCCTGGTGATGGTGGTCAGGTTGGAAATACGCGACTGGAGATGCTGATCTCTGTCGAATGCCGTTGAGGCAAAGATTTCCACCGGGTTGCCGTCAAGCTCACTGATCGAAACATACCATTTGTTGCGTTCCCTGTCTGTTGTCCTGTAACGGACACCATCAAGAACGTCGGGAAGTTCCTGCTCGACCTGTTTCTCGACATGTGTCGACTGCAGGCAGGCCATGATGGGCACTCCGGCTCTCTGAACGAGTTGCTGGAGAACGTCGGGCCTGTTCTTTAACAGTTCAACTATGCTTAGGCAGGTCGGACAGAGACCGTCATCTTCGCTTGCTGCGCGGTCACTTTTCCCGGCACAGACGCTACATGGTTCATTTGCCTTTGTTGCTTTCATTTTTCCAGTTGGTAGAGGGGATAATATTTTTAATATGTTCCTTGAGGTGGGTCTGAAATTCCCGGCCGCTTAATTCCCTTGCCCCAAAACGTAATAAGTGCTTGGTCGTCATCTGGCAATCAATCAGTTGAAAATTTTTGCTTTTTACATACTCGACCAGCGCGATCAGGGCAAACTGAGAAGCACATTTTATCCTGGAAAACATCGATTCACCAAAAAACACCCGATCGAGAGCTACGCCGTAGAGACCACCGACCAGGTCATTGTTCTGCCAGCATTCAATTGAATGGGCAAAACCGAGCTGGTGCAGGGTTGTGTAGGCCTGTTGCATTTCCGGGGAGATCCAGGTTTCTCTGCCCTGTTCCGTCCGTATCTTGGCGCACTCGCTGACCACTCGTGAAAATGCCCGGTCACGGGTTATGTCAACAGAGGCTGTCTTTGCATAGCGAGCCAGTCTCCTGGGGATCTTGAATTCTTCGGGGAAGAGAACCAGGCGAGGACTGGTAAACCACCAGAGGATTGGATCGCCTGGTGAATACCAGGGGAATATCCCCTGGCTATAGGCCATCAACAGTCTTTCCGGGCGCAGGTCTCCGCCTATGGCCAGAAGACCGTTGTCTTCGGCATACTTGGGAGAAGGGAACTGGATTTTTTCGTTCAGCTGGAATATCGGCATAGTTGTGCTGGTCTTTATCTTGTCGATGGGAGAGTGCAACAGTAACCGTTCACCGAAAACCCCAACGGATGGTATATACTGCAAGTTGTAAACGTTTATCAGTGCCGGAGATGCACGAAAGAGGCTACTCTACCATTGAAATCATCAGAAGAAAAGAGCCACCGCACGGCACCATTGAGGCGACATTGGCCATTGTTGCCGGCAGACGAATAGTCTATGTATTTATTTCAGGAGTGTAGTATTATTGTCTCGCCTGTTCTCGGACAGCCTCCTGGTACCTCCAGACAACCGATTAACAACCGATTAACAACCGTTTCCACACTATCATGAACGACATCCGCAACGATTCAAAGAGTATCGGCATATGGCCTTTTCAGGAAGAAGTCGTTCTTGAAAATTATTTCGATGGGGCCAACCGGGGTGAGGTTTTGGCTGAAATGCAAGAGGCGATGAAAAACGGCGCCACCCTTATGGTGCTCACCGGAGATGAGGGGAGTGGCAAAACGATGCTGTGCCGTCTCCTGGAGCAGGAGGCACTGCCATTCGGACCAGGCAAAACCGTTTTCTTCCCCCGGACCGTTGATTCTTTTGACGACGTTGTGCGCAGTATCACGAATGAACTGGGGCTGGATGAGGCAGGCGGCATCGATAGCGGAAATACCGGTCAGGCCGTGGACCGGATAGTCACTTTTCTGCTCAGTGAATCTGTGGAGCTGCTGGTCATCTTTGACGAGGCTGAAAATATGTTCCTCGCCACCCTGGAGAGAATTCGCAAAATGTTCGATCGGATAAAAGAATCCGGCGCACGAATACATATCCTCTTTTCCGGCCAGGACACCTTTCTTGAAAATTGTGACCAGCTCTCGCTCTGTGATTTTGAGAGGACGGATGAACTGCACTTTGCTCTCGCACCACTTTCTGCAACCGAAACAGCCGACTATCTGAAACACTGTGCTGCTCGCCTGACGGATACCGATGCAACAAAGGTGTTTACCGAGGAGGTGGTTGGTAACATCTATAGTCTCGCCCAGGGCAATTTCAGAATGACCAACATGCTTGGTGAGGAGTCGGTGAACATCCATAGTGACGACACTTCCTTTATGAAGCTTCTGGAAGGTGTCAAGGACGGCATCAACAGCGCCAGAAAACGGTCGGATGAGGGAATATATTCATATTTCAGGCACAAAGTTGCTGCATATCTTCCCTGGATCGGTGGTGCTGCAGGGTGTTTTTTGTTACTCTTTTACCTGTTCAGTCCGGGGGACGAGACCAATGATGTTGACCCGGTCATTGACCATAGCGCAAAAACCGTACAGATAGAAACGCCGGCAGCGGTGCCGGAAGCGAAGGTGAATGTCGAAATTCCGGAGGAACAGGAGACGGTGGCGGTAGAAACGGCAGTGGCGATGTCGCTTGGAAATGTACCGGCAGAGCACGACGAGAATGCGCTCGTAGAAGAGGAAGCAGAAAAAGAGATTGATGGTGTAATCGAAGACATAACCGCTTCGCCACAAGCGGCTGCAGAGGAAAAAGAAGACATTGCTCACCTGCAACCTGCTACAGGCGTAAAGCGAAATCCCGAAATATTGCCGGCCTTGCCGCCGGTTTTACCACCGCAGGTAATCAAAAGAGAGCCTCGGTCAAAGATACGTAAGGTCACTGCCGCCTTTGCCCATTTTCCTGCCGCTAAACTGTACGATGAACGAGTGTCGGCGGGTTCTGCCTGGACGAGAAAGAACAAGCAAGACCTGTATACCGTGCAGCTTATGCTTCTTGCATCGGCAAACGCTGAAGAAAATCTCAAAAAAATGCTGGCTCAGGACCATTACCGGCAAGAGGCCGGCAACTTCTATATTTTTAAGAAAACAGCCGCACCGGGAAATATATTGGTCTTTTATGGGGAATATCCGACTATGGAGAGGGCCCGTCTGGTCAAAAACAGCCTGCCTGCATTTCTCCTCAAGGAGAAGCCCTATGCTCTTTCGATAAAAGGAGCAATGGCCAAGGTAGGGAAATAGTTTGCACAAGAATCTTTATGTACCACTGGACAGGTCAAAAAGAGCTCCTGTCCATCTCCGGTGCTGGTAATTTCTTGCGGTTAAGGAGAGGCGTCGTCATCAATTGGTTTTTACCCGAAAACGAACACTGTTGCTTTCGATGGTCACTCCTTCCCAGGTAATTTCCTTTAAAAATGTGCTGGGGGCGATCATGTCACCTTCCCGGAGTATTTTACCATTGATAATGATTATCCGCTGCGACGGTTTTTTCGAATAGGTGTGCCCGGCAAATTTGAGGGGAGGGATTTCCGCCTGCAAAGCGGCGGGAAGATCCTCTAAAAGTGGCAGAAGTGAAACAGAGGTTTGTGCAGCTTTTGCGGCACTGCTTGTGGGTGGATCAAGAGTTTTTTTGTCTCCGGTAGTGGAGAGCGCCACGTTGTTTTTCTCTATGACAACGACTGTCTGTGCTGATGTCGTGTTTGCTTCGGTGCCCCCGCTCGACGGTTGTGGCAGGGGCGCCGTCGTCGCTGTTTGTGGTACGGTGGAAAGAAGAGCAGCAGCTGGGGTTTTTGTCGAATCCTGTTCGGATAAGAATCGGTGTTGCTGGAAAAAGAATATACCAAGGAAGGCGCAGAACAGCACAATTCCGCCGGATACCAGCAGGAATGGCCGCTGTTTAAATATTGAGGCAGAGCCTCTACGTTGTGCTATGATAGGCCCATGCGTCGAATGGACATTCGGGGAGGATCCTTGTTGCCGTTCCTGGTCGGATTTTTTCAGTGCATCGAGGATATAGGACATGGCGTTAATCCTTGTCTGCTGGAGTCAGGAGTACATTTGCCTTTGCAAGAAGGTTTTTTTTCAGCAAGACGACATTTTGTTGCAGCAAGGCGATGTTATCCCTCTCGTCGATAAAAGAGAGACCAAAGGAAACGCCAATTGTTGACAGCAGCAGGGCGAGTGTCACGATAAGCCCTGTAGCCGGGTAACGTTTGCCATCGTTTGTCACAGCCAGTTCGCCGGCTGCCTTTTTGATAATTGCCAGACTGACATGATCACTGTTGTTTGCGTAGGCGCCGAGGAGCGCATGGTCACAGAGTGTATTTATCACTCGAGGTATTCCTTTGGAAACTTTCGCCGCATACTCGATCGCTTTTTTTGAAAAAAGCACGTTTCTGCTGTTCCCCCCGGCAATGGTAATTCTGTGTTCTATATAGGTGCCGACATCGGCGGCCTGCAGCGGTTTCAGGTGGTATCTGGTGGTGATGCGCTGGTTGATCTGGGACAGCTTCGGGTCACTGAGAATATTGCGGAGTTCCGGTTGACCGATCAGGATGATCTGCAGCAGTTTATTGGTGTTGGTCTCCAGGTTGGTAAGCAGACGCAGTTGTTCAAGAATTTCGATATCGAGGTTCTGCGCCTCGTCGACGATCAGAGCGGTATTTCTTCCTTCTGCGTGGGCACGCAGCAGATATGCATTGAGCTGGTCGATATACTCTTTTATCGACGGGGTGGTTGCCGAAATGGGAATTTTAAGTTCATCGCAGATGGTTTTAAGCAGATCGCTGATAGTCAGTTTTGGGTTTAAAATCAAAGCGATATCAGTTTTTTCAGGCAGCTGATCTATCAGGCAACGACAAACTGTTGTTTTTCCCGTGCCCACGTCACCTGTCAGGAGTATAATACAACCTTCGCTGCTCAGACCATACATCAGATGGGCCAGGGCTTCCCGATGCAATTCACTCATAAAAAGATATCGGGGGTTGGGCGCGATGGCAAAGGGTTTCTCAGTCAGGCCGAAATAGCGTGTATACATAGGTTTGCATCAACGATAAAATACACCGGAAGAAATAGAATGCCCCGGGGGAAAAATTTCTACGAAGCCATTACCCATGAGTATACGGCGGATTTGCCTTATTTGCCATTTTTCTTTGTTCCGTGTTGTCCTTCGCGCGGTAAATCCTAGTAATATGACCATGACTTTCTATGCCAGTATTTGAATATCGCGCGCTTGATGCCAAGGGAAAAAATGTCAAGGGGATAGTCGATGCGGACAGTGAAGCGCAGGCGCGGACGAAACTGCGCTCCCAGGGCCGATATCCTGTATCTATCGCTGTAAGCAGGAGCAGACAGAGCAAGGCCGGGAGCAGGGGAGGTATGGGTTTCGGTCTGTTCGAGCGCGTCAAATCCGAGGAGATCAGCATCATGACCCGTCAACTGGCGACGTTGATGGGCGCGGGGATTCCCTTGGTCCAGGCGCTTGACTCCCTGGTGGAACAGACACGAAATACGGTGTTGAAAAAAGTTATTGCCCAGATAAAAGGAGCCGTGAACGAAGGTAATACCCTGACCAATGCCCTGGCGGAACACCCCAAGTTGTTTTCATCTATTTTTATCAATATGGTGCGCGCAGGAGAGGCGTCAGGGGCCTTGGATATCGTTTTAGAACGGCTGGCCGATTTTGGTGAAAAACAGGAGGCCTTGAAAGGGCGATTGCGGGCCGCGCTTGTCTATCCTATCTTTATGGCCGTTATCGGCTCGGCGATTTTATTTATTCTTATTACCTATATCGTCCCCAATATCACCCAGGTTTTCACGGAGATGGATAAAGTCCTGCCGTTGCCGACGCTTCTCCTTATCCGTCTCAGTGATTTCCTGAAAATGTACTGGTGGGCCTGTCTGTTGTTTTTCGGGCTTGCTTTTACCGGGCTGCGCTATTTTATTGTGCAGCCGACCGGCAGGTCCTGGTGGGATTTTCTCAAGCTGAAGATGGTTATTGTCGGACCGGTGGTGCAAAAAGTCATTCTTGCCCGTTTTTCATCGACTTTGGGCAGTTTGCTGGAAAGCGGCGTCGGCCTGATGACGTCGATGCAGATCGTTCGGACCCTGGTCAACAATGTCCATGTCGCACGGGTGATCGATAATGCCATGGAACAGATACAAAAAGGACAGACGATGACCAGCGCCCTGTCCGATTCGGAGTGGTTCCCGCCCATGTTTGTCCAGATGATTGCCGTGGGTGAGCAGAGCGGCAGTCTCGAAACTATGCTGGACAAGGTGGCCAGAGCCTACGAGCGGGAAGTTGAAACAGCGATAATGGGCATGACGTCACTTATTGAGCCGCTGATGATAGCGGTCATGGGGCTGGCGGTCGGCTTTATCGTTCTGTCAATTTTGTTGCCGATCTTTGAGATGAATCAGATGATCGGATAACAAAAGACTTTGAACAAAGGACTTGCGGTATTGGATTCCAATCGGAAGTTGTGTATATATTGTCGTGGCAGGTGAGAATATTCTGCCGTTTGGCGTGGGCGTGTGTGCTCTGTTACGCAGACATTGCCTGTCATGCCACTTCTTCCTGTCGACCTCGAAGGTCAGCTCGGCAGAAAATTTTGCAAATATTTTTAAAATCACAGGTTACCTCCGTATGAAGATTGAATATAAACCGTTGGGTCAATGTCGTAAAAACAGAAGTGAAGCAGGTTTTACGCTCATTGAGCTTCTCGTTGTTCTGGTCATAATCGGTATTCTTGCCGGATATATAGGTCCGAAGATCATGGGCCATCCGGAAGAGGCGAAACGGACCAAAGCGACCCTGCAGATCCAGGGAATCGATACGGCACTGAAAATGTATAAACTGGATAACGGCATGTATCCGTCGACGGAGCAAGGGCTTCAGGCTCTGGTCGAACCTCCTGTTATAGGCAAGCTGCCGGCCAAGTGGCGTGAAGGGGGCTATCTGGAAAAAGGGAAGATTCCGCTTGATCCCTGGGGAAATAATTTTGTCTATCTCAGTCCGGGCTTGAATGGGGATTTTGATCTCAGTTCCTATGCAGCCGATGGCGAGGCCGGAGGCGAAGGGGACGGAAAGGATATAAATAATTGGGAAGTCGAGTAGGAGCTTGCCCGAGAATGCCCTTTTTCCTCAGCCCGGCGTTATTTCAAAAAAATAATGCTCGCAATATTAAGTATATGGCTGTGCTTATTTTTCTGAAATGCCTTGACCTGAGAAAAAATGCCTATTCTCGGACAGGCTCCTCATCCCCATTATGCGGCTGGTGTTTCGCAAACAATCGAAGAAGAACCGACGATGAGAGTGGATTTACCCTTATTGAACTGATAGTGGTAACGACGCTGATAGGCATCATGCTCTCACTGACTATTCCGACACTCCGTAATACTTTTTTCACCGATCCGCTGAAAGCCACGACCAGAAAACTCATTGGACTGGTAACCGGGGTAAGAGAGCTGGCTGTTCGTACTCAACAACCGTATTTGCTGCATATAAGCCGGCTGGAAAACCGCATCTGGTATGAACCGGAGAGCGGTGTAAGTGGACGTGAGGAAGGCGATACGGAAAGGAGAGGGGAGTTGACATTTCCTGAATCAGTAAGAATTTCAGGAATATTGCTGGAAAACGATGAGGATTCGGCACAGGACCAGATAGTGGTCTGGGTGAGTAAACAGGGCTATATGATCGACCTCCTGCTTCAGATTGAAGATGAAGACGGCGAACACCTGAATGTACAATTTTATCCGTTTCTCGAACCGACACTCGTGTCCGATGAATTAACGCCCTTTTAAAAGGGACGAATTACCCATGGCCCAGTCGATGTATACCGGTTGTTTATTGTTTGTCAATAGGCGGGCTTTTACTCTTTTGGAGGTGATGATCGCTGTCTCGATCATGGCTGTTGCGCTTGTTGCCCTGTTTGGGTCGCAGTCGAGGAGTCTTTCACATGCAACAGAAGCGCACTTTAATATTGTAGCCCCGATGCTGGCCACCGGGAAACTGGCGGAAATTAAAAGCGGCAACGCTTTCATGGCCAATGATGATGGCGATTTTGGTGAGGAATTTCCGGGATACAGCTGGAAGATTGAAACTGAAACTGCATTTTTTGACAGTCCCGAGGCCTTGACGAAGCTGGCAAAACCGCTGCAAAAGATTGAACTGACCGTGTTGTGGAACGAGACCCCCTACAACTATACGCTGACGTATTATGGTCGCCGAGAGGAATAAGGTGCACAGTAATTCCTCGATAAGGCAGGAAAGGGGCTTTACCCTTGTTGAGCTGCTTATGGCAATATTTATTTTTGCCATAGTTATTTCGTCGGTATACGGCGCCTATCGTGCGACATTTCATGTAATCCATGGTTCAGAGTCGCGGCTGCAGACCGCCAATGCCGCCCGGATTGTTTTTGAGATATTAACTGAGGATCTGGGTTCTCTCGTCACCGGGCCTGGCGGTGTCTTTCGCGGAGAAACGAATGATTATTCCGGAAACCGTGGAGACAGTCTCTCTTTTATCTCGTCGGCGCATCTTGTTTTACGAAAAGCCGATACCCACGCCGGACCTGTCCTGCTTCGCTACGAGGTAGAACCTGATGCGGAAACCGGTCTGCTCAATCTCTATCGGCTGCAGAGTGCCCTCCTGCCCGGCGTTGAGCCGGACGATGCCGATGCCGCACGACATCTTGTCTGTCGAGGTCTGCAGGAATTTCGATTTACCTATCTTGACAGGGATGGTAAAGAAACTGAGGAGTGGCTGCTTGATGAGAGAGGAGCCAGCGGCGAAGGTGTTGCTCAGGAGGAGCCGCCGTTTCCTGCTCAGGTCTCTGTCGAGCTCAGATTTGCCGAGTCGGTGGAGAGTGAGAGCAGTACTCTTTTTAAAACCGCTGTAGCCCTGCAATGACCGTGAGAAAAGCTGGGATGAGGGGAAAAAAGACTCTGCTGCACGACGAAAAAGGCATGGCCCTGCTGATTACCGTCATGACGGTGAGTTTGCTTGTGGCGGTCACGCTGCAGTATCACAAGACCAGCTGGCAACAATTTCTTGTCTCGCATAATTATCGAGTGGGCAATCAACTGGCGGCAATCGCCGATTCGGGAGTCAATATTGCCCTGGCCCTTCTCGAGCATGATGGTGAAGAGAATGAATACGACTCCTTCTTCGACAGTTGGGCAACTGTTGACCAGGAGAGCTTTACCGAATTGTTTCCCTCCGGTTCCCTGCGGTTGCAGGTTGTCGACCTGTCGGGACGGTTACAGATCAACAGCCTGGTCCGGAAAAATGAAGAGAATCCCGGTAGCGGTGACAACACTGAAAATGGCATTCGTGAGATATTGCTTCGCCTGCTGCTGTCCGGGGACTTTTTTATAGAAGATGAGACTGAGGCAAGCAGCATCATCGATGCCCTGGTCGATTGGATCGATGCAGATGACCAGGAGTTGGATCTCGGCGCAGAGAGCGGTTTCTACCAGTCACTTGAAAAATCATATAGCTGCAGAAATGGACCAGTACGGTATATTGAAGAGTTATTATTGGTAAAAGGTATAAGCCCGGCACTGCTTTTTGGGTCGGAAGGAAAAAAGGGACTGGCTGATTACCTGACAGTGCACGGCGATGACGGCAAAGTGAATCTCAGCACGGCACCGCTTCTGCTTATAAAAAGTATGGACACGCTTATCAGTGACGATCTTCTGGAAAGGCTGAATGAATACAGAAGAGCAAAGGAAAATGAAGAAAGCCTTGCCGGATCGGCCTGGTACAAAGGGATTGACGGATGGCCTGGAGATATAGTGATAAATGAAACATTGTTGACCAGCACGAGCAGGTATTTTCAGATTACCGCCACGGGTACGCTTGACAGCCTGTCACGACGTGTGATAGCCATTGCTGAACGATTGAGCGGCGGCGAAGTCAAGCTGCTTGGGAAAAAAACGGAGTAATTTATGGCGGATACTTTGTTTTGCCTGGATATCCACAAAGATACCGTTGCCGCAGTGCTGGTGGATGGAAGCTCGAAAATAACCAGGGTAACAGGCTGCGGCAGTGCTGATACGACCAGCCGGTCTTTTCAAGATGCAATCGAAGAGGTCAAGGCACAGGCCGGATTTTCCGGCGGTTCATGTCTGGTTACCTTTGGCGCCGAGTTCTTTTCGTTTAGAAATGTCTCCCTGCCGTTTTCCGATCGAAATAAAATAGCCCAGGCACTCCCCTTCGAACTGGTGGATTATTCCCCGGTTGATATCAAAAGTCTGCTCATTGATTTCATTGTGGCAAAAACCGGCAAGGAGAAAACGGATATTGTTGCCGCAATGATCAGTCGTGAAGAGCTGGCAACATATCTTTCTTTATTGAATGAGGCCGGAATTAATCCACGGAGCATCGGTATCAGCGGTCTTGCCAGCGCATTGGTCCTTGCCGAAGGGCCGGCCGAAAACTTTCTTCTTATTGATATCGGTACTCGCTGGGCCAGTGTGTTTATCGTCCGCAACAGACAGATCGCCCTTGTCCGTTCTCTGGGGATCCTTCCGGAAGTTGCCGGCCGGACTGTGATCGACGGCGTCTTTGTACAAAATGTAAAACAGACGGTGCACGCCTCGCAACTCCTCGATACGGAGAATGCCGATTTTACAGTGTATCTGACCGGGTCGGAGTCACTGATGCAGAGTGCATCGGCGATTTTAGCACCGGCTCTGGGCGGGGTGGCCATAGATGTTTTTCGACCGAGTGCCCAACCTCTTACCAAGATCGAGCCGGAGATACAAAGTCTGTATCAGCCTGAGCTGATGGACAGAATCCTTGCCCATGTTTTTAAGGATGGTAAAAAAAGCGGAGGGTTCAATTTTCGCAAAGATGATTTCAGAAAAAAGAAATCCGTGCGGGAATATCGTGATGTATTGCTAAAAATCGCCCTTCCTCTGTCTCTCCTTATCGTCTTTGCCATAGCGTATACGGCATATACGTATTCAACATTAAGCGCCGAGCAGGAAAGATTACGGCAGCAGATCACTGAAATATTCCAGGAGACTCTTCCGGAAGTGACACGCATAGTTAACCCTGTCCAGCAATTGCAGGTTAAAAATAACGAAATCAAGGCGACGTACCGGCCCAGTGGTGCCGGCGGAACCGGAAACACGGTCGTTGAGCTCCTGGCCGAGCTCTCGGCGCGAATTCCTGCGAAGTACACAGTAAAAGTTGTTCGTCTGGTGGCCGATATGAATACTATCAGATTGAAAGCTGTCACCGGAGATTTTAATACGGTTGATAATGTTCAAAAAGATCTTGCAGAATCGCCATATTTTTCCGAAGTGGTTATCAGCTCAGCGAATCAGTCGACCCAAGGGGATGAAGTGAACTTCGAACTTAAACTGGAACTTGCCGGGAAATAATTATGCTCTCACGGTTCAATATTAACCGCCTGGCGGGTCTCTGGCAGAAATCAGGTATAGAAAAACTGAATAGCCGTGAAAGGTGGGTTCTTTTTGGCGGCATTGGTTTTGTTGTTTGCTTTTTGTTGCTGCAGCTGGTGATTATTCCGGTCCTTGATGCTCGGAATAACCTGGAGAAATCGATTGCCAGAAAAAAACAGGAATTAATCGAAATCAGGTTGTTGCAACAGGAATATTACACCCTGAAAAGTGAAGAGGGAACCATACAGGGCAGAATAAACCAGCGCCCGGCCAGTTTCACTCTGTTTACTTTTTTAGATCAGAAGGCAACTGAAGCGAAGGTTAAAAAACAGATAATGTATATGAAACCGTCGACCGTCACCGGAGATGAGTTGAACGAAGCGATGGTGGAGATGAAGCTGCAGCAGATTGTCCTCGCCGATCTCATCGAATTTCTTCGCCTGGTGGAGTCGGAGGAAAATGTTGTCTTCATACGAAGATTTTCCATTCAGGAAAGCGGTGATAAACAGGGATATTTTGATTCCATCCTGCAGATTGTCACCTTTGAGAAAAAGGGATAGAAATGGTTCACTCTGTCTTCTCATTACGATCTTTGATGTATGTGGCGTATGCAGTTATGCTGACTGCCCTGTTGTTGTATGTGCGCTTTCCAGGTGAAAAATTTAAAGATTATTGTGAAAAACGTATTGAACGATTACTGCCCGGCAGTGCGTGCACGATAGAAGAAATAGCCTATCGTTTTCCATCGTCCGCAGCCTTGGCAAAGATACACATCACACGGACCATCGACGGGCAGGATAATGACATGATTGTCGAGCGTCTATCGATTACGCCCGAACCTCTGCAATTCTGGCGCGCCTATACGCTCCACGGCGAGATGTATTCCGGCTCGTTTACCGCGAGCCTTGATGTGGATTCCAGGAGACAACAATTTCATCTGAGGGATATTCACGTCGAAGGTCTTGAGGTGGAAAAACTTGCCGAAAGTATAGGCCTTGCTGACAGGAAAATTTCCGGTATTTTCGCATTCAAAGGTAATTATCAGGCAGCAAGCAACCAGCCGAGTGACGGTGTCGGCACAGGCGACGTCGAGGTGGTCAGCGGCAGTATAGGCCTCCTGCAGCCGATTTTAGCGCTTTCGACAATTGAATTCGAAAAGCTTATAGTAGGCGTGAGTCGGCAAAATGGTGTTATTCAGTTTATCGATGGAGAGCTTCTTGGCAAGGAAATTTCCGCTGACTTCGCCGGGGAAATGCGCTTGACCTCTCCTCTGTTGCAGAGCAGCATCCTCCTTAATGGCCATTTGGCCCCCGATGAAGTTTTTTTAAGGAACCACCCCAGGGAACAGCAGTTTGTTCAGCGCTTACTACAACGATACAAGGTGACGGTTCTGCCCTTTAAAGTGGGTGGTACCGTGCAAAGCCCGTTATTCAGATTCAGCACGTGATACCTTATGGCAGCTCGCATAACTGATATATTTCCTTTCCTTCTTATTACCTTGTTGTGCGTTGGCATTGTTGAAGGAGGATATCAGGCACTTGAATATTTCGTTCTGCAATCTCCTGTCGAAGAGGCGGCGGTACCTGCTACCGTTTCGGTGGAAAAGAAATCGATGGTGAAGGATGCACAGCAAAAACCGCTCGACTACCGGGTTATTTTGCAAAGAAACCTGTTTGGACCACCTCCCGGAGAAGGTGCGCCGGCAACGACTGCTGCCCCGGATGTGACCGAGGATATTCAATTGACAAGTTTGAATATTGTCTTGATGGGCACAATTTCAGGCGGAGATGGTGTCGATCGGGCCATTATTTTGGATCAAACCAGCAAAAAACAAGAATTGTATGAACAGGGTGATGTCATCCAGGGGGCCATGGTCAAAGAAATTCTTCGGGGAAAAGTCATTCTCTTTTATAATGGCAAGGACGAGATGCTTGATATGAGCGAGGCGGCCAATGTGCGACCAGCTTATGCGGCCCCCGCTGCACAACCCGGAGCAGTCCGGAATGGGCCGTCGTACCGACCGGCAGTGTCTCCTGGTGGGACACCCAGAAGAGTTATCAACAGACCAAGAACTATTCGGCCGTCGCGAACTTTGAGGACGGAATGAGCAAGAGAGATAGCAAACATGAAAACCAAGGTGAATTTTATATGAACTCATTGAAACGTTCGCTCATTGGCGGGGTTATTTTCTGTATGTGTTTTATACTCAACGGCAGCCTCGAAGCGGCAGAGTCACCCCAGTCAGTTGCCGGGGCAGACTCAGGTGGTCAGAGATTCATTACCATTGATTTTGACAATGTCGACATTCAACTGTTTATAAAATACATCAGTGAGCTCAGCGGTAAAAACTTTGTCGTCGACAAAGCCGTGCAGGGAAATGTGACTATTCTTTCTCCCTCGAAAATTTCCGAAGAAGAAGCCTACAAAGTTTTTGAGTCGGTACTTGAGGTGCACGGCTATACCACCGTTGAGGCCGGCTCGGTGATAAAAATATTGCCTTCAGCCCGCGCCCGGTCGCAAAACCTCGAGATGCATAGTATGTCGTCACCGGGTACCCCTGCAGACAAGGTAGTAACGCAACTCGTCCCTTTGAAATACAGCTCTCCGGATGAAATGAAAAAGGTGCTGGCCCCACTGGTTTCGCAAACTTCGGTGCTTATTTCCCATGCGCCGTCGGGCATGTTGATCATCACCGAGACCAGGTCCAATATCCAAAAACTACTGAGTATCATCAAGGTCCTTGATGTTGAATCAAGAGAGTCTGAGGTGGCATTTGTTCCCCTGGTCAACGCTTCAGCAGACGCAGTTGCCAAGATTTTGACCACCGTCTATCAAAAAGGCTCGGCAGTGCAAAGGGCGGGAGCCCCAAAAGTATCCGAAGATTCCATAACGGTGGTGCCGTATGACCGGGTCAATGCGCTGATTGTTCTCGCCAACGGCAGCGATATCGGGCGGGTCAAAAGTCTCATCAAGGTACTTGATACGGAGGTGCAGCGAGCCGAAGGCAATATTCATGTCTATTATTTACAGAATGCAACTGCGGTGGAACTGGCGAAAGTACTCAATGATCTGCCGGATGAGCCGGCAAAGGATGGCGCAGCACCAGGGAAGGCAGCGGCAATTTCCAAAGACGTCAGGGTCATGGCCGATGAGGAAACGAATGCGCTGATCATTCGGGGCACCAAGGATGAATATGCCGTGCTGGAAGATGTGATCAGACAACTGGATATTCCAAGAAGGATGGTCTATCTGGAAGCCCTTATCATGGAAGTGGATGCCGACAGAACCTTTGATGTCGGGGTTGAATGGGCCGCTGCTGGAACATTTGACGACGGCACGGGAAAGTTGCTCTCCGGGTTCAGCGGGTCGGAAGGTTTTAATCTGATCAACGGCGTCGGCGAAGACGAACCCCGTTTGCCACCGGGTTTTTCCATGGGAATACTCAAACAAGGGCTCAAGATAGGAGGGGTTACCTTTGCAGATATCGGGGCGGTGGTAAGAGCATATAAATCCGACTCTGATGTTAATGTCATATCCACTCCTCAGATTCTCACCATGGACAATAACAAAGCTGAAATTTCCGTCGGCGAGAACGTCCCTTTTATTACCAGTCGCAATACCTCCGTCTCCGAACAGGATTATACCCAGTACGAATACCGCGATGTGGCAACGAAGTTGTCAATTACGCCGCATATTAACAGAGCCGATGCCCTGCGTCTGGAAATTGAAACCGAAGTAGTGCGGTTAAAAACCGCCACCGACACGCCGACCACCTTTAAACGGACTGCCTCAACAACAGTTATCCTCAACGACAAAAGTACTATCGTCATAGGGGGCATAATTGGTCATGATGCGACGGAAGATGATTGGAAAGTGCCGATTCTTGGCGATATTCCATTGCTTGGGTGGTTTTTTAAAACCCACACGACCACCAGCAGAAAAACGAATATGTTTATATTCATTACGCCTCGTATTGTCCGTAATCCCGCGGAAATTGCCGCCGTTACGTTGAAGAAAGAAGACGAAATGAGCATGGTATTACCGGCAGTACAGCAGGAACTGCACAAGGAAGAGAATCTTGAGCACGCGATGAGCCTTACTAGAACAGGATATGAAAAGCTGCGGGCTGAAGAACTCGAGGCGGCCAAAGACTATTTCCGTGAAGCCCTGGTCATTGATCCGGTAAATCCGTATGCCCTGATGAATATGGGGGTGATTTATGAGAAAGAGGGACAGCCAAAGCAAGCCGTAGCGATGTATCGGGCGGTGGTTTCCGGCCCTTCACAAGCCGTTGCCGAAGGCTCCGGGGATTCGCAGAAAGGTGGTGTGCCTCTGAAGACCTTGGCCCAGGAAAATATCGAGAGAATTCTTAAAACGAGTGGAAAACAATAAGCGACACAGGCATGAAGAAATTTGGTGAAATATTAATTGAGGAATTTGGTCTGGCCTCAAAGGCTCTTGAAGATGCCCTTCAGTCGCAAAAAGAGGGTGGCGACCTTATCGGAGAGATACTCGTTAAAAATGGCGAACTCGACGAGTTTACCGTCCTGCAGGTACTCGGCATGATGTTTGACATGGAGGTTCGCAAATCCTTACCTGCCGATTTTAAAACCGATTTCACCGACCGGGTTTCCATCAGTTTTCTCAAACTGCACAAAATAGTGCCGATTGTCACTGCCGAGGAATCATTTTTTGCAACGAATAATCCGAATGGTTTTCAAGCCCTTGATGACCTGCGGAGAATTCTTGGCAACGACAGCTATAAAACCGTTCTGGCTCCTTCCCATCATATTCTCAATGCCATCAATTTTGCCTATGACATGACCCAGACCTCGGCGGATGAGGTGATGCAGGATATCGATGATGAAGATCCGGAAAGGTTGTTTTCCGAGATCGAAGAGATTGGCGATCTGCTTGACGATACCAGCGATTCTCCGGTAATTCGCCTGGTCAATTTGATGTTTTCCCAGGCGGTGCGCGATAATGCCTCGGATATCCACATTGAGCCCTATCAGAACAGCCTGAAGATACGGCAGCGGCTCGACGGTATTCTGCACGATATGTTGAGTCCCCCGAAACATGTGCAGTCGGCGCTGATTTCCAGGGTGAAGATCATGGCCAAACTGAATATCGCCGAGAAGAGATTGCCGCAGGATGGCAGGATCGAATTGAAAATCGCCAACAAGGAGATTGACGTACGCGTCTCCACCCTGCCGACCGCTTTCGGCGAACGTGTGGTCTTACGGCTGCTGCGTAAATCGACGGTGATGATTTCGCTGACGGATCTCGGCATGCCCGAGGACAGGTTCATTCCCTTTGAACAACAGATCAAAGCGCCAAATGGCATTGTCCTGGTCACCGGTCCTACCGGCTCGGGCAAAACCACCACCCTTTATGCCGCCCTTTCGTCGATTAACAGTACGGATATCAACATCATCACCATTGAGGATCCAATCGAATACCGCATCAATGGTATTGGCCAGGTGCAGGTCAACCCAAAGATTGACCTTACCTTTGCTTCCGGCCTCAGGTCCATCGTCCGGCAAGATCCGGATGTCATCCTTGTCGGGGAGATACGTGACACGGAGACAGCGCAGATTGCCATCCAGTCGGCATTAACCGGCCATCTGGTTTTTTCGACGCTGCATACCAATGACTCGGCCGGGGCGATTACCCGGCTGCGGGATATGGGCATAGAACAGTTTCTCATCGCTTCCTCGGTAAATGCTATCCTGGCCCAGCGGCTGGTGCGTATCATCTGCCCCCACTGTAAAGAAGCGTACACCCCCACGCCGGAAATGTTACAGAGGATTGGCATTGATGAGCGAGAGAGTCATGGCCATAAAGCATTCCGGGGCAAAGGCTGTGCAAAATGTTATCACACAGGGTATAAAGGTCGCTGCGGCATTTTTGAACTGCTGCTGATGACCCAGGATATGAAAGCCCTGGTACTGAAGACGTCCGATGCCAACGAGATAAAAAGGCGGGCCATTGAAAACGGGATGATCTCCCTGCAGAAAGACGGGGCAATGAAAGTTCTGCAGGGAATCACCACTATTGAAGAGGTGTACCGGGTCTGTCAGTCTTAGCTTGAGGGGGTGCCTTCGGCGGTTTTTACAAGTCTCGTCAGCAGTTCCTGGTAATGATGAGGCAATGTTCTCCTCGCCTGAGTAACCACATAGAAATTTCTTTTCATCGTCAAGCCAGGGATATGAATCTCCCTGATTTTTCCACTCAACAACTCATCCTGAATGGCGTAACGGGAGATCACCGAAACCCCCAGGTTGGCTTTTATTGCCTCTTTCACCGCCGCACTGGAGCCAAGGGTGGCACAGATATTCAACTGGTTGAGGGTCTTATTCTGCTGGGCCAGGAGGGCTTCGGTACTTTTCCTGGTTCCTGAGCCGCGTTCCCGGACGATGAAGGGGAGCCGGCCAAGCTCTTCCATGGAGATTTCGTCGGCCACCGTATTGCTGCCTGCCGCAGCGAGGATCAGTTCATCTTCGGCAAACGGCTGGTAGTGCAGTTTGGCCCTGGCGATTTTAGCCCCCACCACGCCGAGAAGCAATTCGTTGCCGGCGACCGCCTCAATGATCTTCGTCGAATCGGTGATGCGTATTTCAAAAGAAATTCCCGGGAATTCGTTTTTAAAGGAAGCGGCGATTACCGGCAGGATATAGACCCCGGGAATCGTGCTGGCGCCGATAATAAGTTGCCCGGAAATAGTCTCTCGGGCGGCGGAAATTTCCTCCTCGAGGCTTTGCAGATCCTCTAAAATAGCCATTGCCCTTGGGTAGAGAATTTCTGCCTCCGGAGTAGGCAGAATCGATCTGCCCAGGCGGTCAAAAAGTTTGCAGTTGAGCCGGGCTTCCAGGTTCTGCATATGCTCACTCACCGTTGGCTGGCTGGTATAGAGTTCTTCGGCGGCCTTGGTAAAACTCCGTGTTTTATAGACGGTGACGAATATTTTAAGATGTCGAGTTTCGATGGTTGGTTTCTCCACTGGTATGATTTGCTTAAAACAACAACCTCCTCTCCTAAAGCAGCAATGGAGTACTTAAATACCTCTCACCGGTGTCGGGCAGGATAACCACAATAGTTTTGCCCTTATTTTCAGGACGCCTGGCGACTAAACGAGCGGCATAAGCTGCGGCACCGCACGATATTCCGCAGAGTATGCCTTCGCTGGTCGCTAATTCTCTTGCCGTTGCAAAGGCATCGTCATTGCTGACGGTGATGATCTCGTCAATAATGTCCCTGTTTAAAACAGCAGGAACAAAACCCGCTCCAATACCCTGGATCTTATGCGGTCCCGGCTTGCCGCCGGAGAGGACCGGACTATCCTGCGGTTCCACGGCGATAGTCTGCAGGGCCGGGTTTCTCTGTTTGAGCACTTCCGATACGCCGGTGATCGTGCCGCCGGTGCCGACGCCGGCGACAAAGAAATCGATTTTACCGTCGGTATCCCGCCAGATTTCCTCGGCGGTAGTTGTGCGGTGGATGGCCGGGTTGGCGGGATTGCCAAACTGGTCGGGAATAAAGCTGTTCGGTGTTGTAGCATGGATCTCTTGTGATTTGGCAATCGCTCCTTTCATCCCTTCAGCAGCTGGAGTCAGAACCAGTTCTGCCCCCATGTGCGTCAGGAGTTTTCTACGTTCAATGGACATGCTCTCCGGCATAGTGAGGATCAGACGCAGCTTTTTATGGGCGCAGACAAAGGCCAGGCCGAGGCCGGTATTGCCGCTGGTCGGTTCAATGATTGCGGTATCCTTATTGATAAGACCGTCTTTTTCTGCAGCCTCGATCATCGACACGGCGATGCGGCATTTTACGCTGCCCATGGGATTACGCGATTCCTGTTTGCCAAGGAGCATGGCGCCGGAGTCGGCCGAAAAATTGCCAAGGGTCAGCAGGGGAGTATTGCCGATGCTTTCAAGTATAGTCTGGGCCATGATGATAACCTCTTTAAAAAATCGAATTTTTTACCACGCCATCAATTAGTGGGAGTTGGTGTAGATGAGCTCCGGTCGTTTGAGCAGCACCTTGGTGCCGGTGGCCACGCTTTCCGTGAGCCAGATATTGCCGCCGATAATTGAACCTTCGCCGATAATCGTCTCCCCGCCGAGAATAGTGGTGTTGGCATAGATGATGACATTGTCCTCTATGGTTGGATGGCGCTTTTTATTGCGCATTTCTTCTCCGGCATTGCGGGGCAGCGACAGGGCGCCGAGGGTAACTCCCTGATAAATACGTACATTATCGCCGATTATGGTGGTTTCACCAATGACCACCCCGGTACCATGATCGATAAAAAAGTTTGAGCCGATGGTCGCACCGGGATGGATGTCAATGCCGGTCAGGCTATGGGCATACTCGCCCATGATGCGGGGAATGATCGGCACCTTGAGCAGGTACAGTTCATGGGCCAACCGGAAGACGACTGTCGCCAGCAGTCCCGGATAACAGAAGATGACCTCGTCCGGGCTTTTTGTCGCCGGGTCCCCGCGCAGTGCCGCACGAATATCGGTTGCCAGAATCGCCGCAACTTTAGGCAGGGATTCAATAAAAGCCAAGGCCATTTTATGACTCTGCGCCTCGCAATTGGTACAGAGCCGATCATTTCTACGGCAGTCATGGCGGATGGCCATGACGATCTGCTCGGCTACCTTGTCATAGAGATCGGTGGTCTTTTTGCCGATATAATATTCCAGGTTGGAGGCATGCAGTTTGGTATGGGAAAAGTAGCCGGGAAAGAGGATGCGCCGTGCCTGCTCGACAATCTCGATGATTTTCTCCTGGGAAGGAATGGACACCGGACTGATATGTTCATAGCACTCTTTGGTGCTCCACGAAGACAGCAGTTCCGTGACCACCCTGGGCACCTTGTCATGCTGACTGCAACTGGTGACCTGGATGTGATCGCACAGTTCGGGGATCGATGCGGCATTACTCAACGAAAGAATTTTCTCTGACATGGCTTTTTGCTCAGTTAAGTGTTATTTCCTGATTTTTTCAATAATGTAAATACCGTACGTTGCCCGGAGATCACTAAAATAGCGAATAACAGAGCCTTCACTGTTGGCCGGGTTGGTACGGATGGTAATTTCTTTCAAGATATTATAACCAACATCGCGGGAAAATTTCCTGAAATCCTTTAAGGTGATCACCCGAATATTCGGCGAATCGTACCACGAGTAGGGCAGCTGGTCGTTTTTCGGGGCAACGCCTTTGTATAAAAGCTGCAGTCGAATAGTATAGTGACTGAAATTCGGGAAACTGACGATCACTTTTCTGCCGATTCTGGCCAGGGAGCAGAGCAGCCTTGCCGGCTCAAACACCTGCTGCAGCGTCTGGCTGAGAATGACATAGTCGAAACTGCAGTCGGGGTAGTCTTCGACCTCTTCGTTGAGATCGCCCTGCAGGACGCTGAGGCCGCGGCTGATACAGTGCGCCGCCTTTTTCTTGTCCTGTTCGATGCCGGTGCCGACAACATTTTTGCAGGCGGCCAGCCAGGCCAGCAGATCCCCGCTGCCGCAGCCGAGATCAAGTACCCGGCTGCCGGGCTCGATCATCGAGGCAATGATGCGCAGGTCAAAACGGATATTGTGCGATTCAGGAGATACCATCGAGAAATCCCCCGATCAGCCTGGTGAACCGTTGGTCCGGGATGAGAAACGCATCGTGGCCGCAGTCCGCTTCAATTTCACAAAAACTGACATTTTGCCCGCAGCGCTTGAGGCTCTGCACCAGTTCTTTCGCCTGATAGGTCGGGTAAAGCCAGTCGGAGCTATAGGAGACGACGAGGTATTTAATTTTGCTCGCTTCCCCCCCCTTGGTGAATCCGGGCGTGCAGATCTGCTCGACTACATCGAAATAGTCCGAGGCCTTGGTGATGTAGAGCACGGAGTTGGCGTCAAAGCGGTTGACGAATTTGGAACCCTGATGATGCAGATAGCTCTCCACCTGAAAATCACCGTCGAAGCCGAAGGAGAAATTGGCCTTGTCCTGCAGTCTTCTGCCGAATTTTCGGCGCATGGCCTGGTCCGAGAGATAGGTGACATGGCCGATCATCCGGGCCACCGCCAACCCCATATCGGGTTTGGGTCCGCCGTAATAATTGCCTTTTTTCCAGTTGGGGTCGGCCATGATCGACTGCCTGGCTATTTCGTTAAAGGCTATGGCCAGGGCCGAATGGCGCATGGTGGTGGCAACAGGCACCGCTGCCCGGACCATTTCCGGAAAACGGACGCACCATTCAAGCACCTGCATGCCGCCGACGGAGCCGCCGATGACGGCGAGCAGGCGAGAAATGCCGAGATGATCGATCAGGGCCTTTTGGGCAACCACCATGTCGCCGATGGTCATCATCGGGAAGTCGAGGCCATAGGGTTGCAGGGATTCCGGGTTGATGGAACTCGGTCCGGTTGAGCCCATGCAGCTGCCGAGGATGTTCGAACAGACGACGAAATATCGGTCGGTATCAATGCCCTTGCCGGGACCGACGAGAAAATCCCACCATCCCGGTTTGTCGTCGGCGCTGTCGCCGGCATGATAGCCTGCGGCGTGGGCGTCACCGGAAAAAGCATGGGTCAGCAGGATACAGTTGTCCTTCTGCTCATTGAGCCTGCCGTAGGTCTCGAAGGCGATGGTTACCGGTCCGAGCCTGGCCCCGCTCTCGAGAAGGAGTTTTTCGGGTGCTTCGGCAAAGGTAAAATACTTCGTTGCAACGATCCCGACAGAACTCTCCCGGCTGGTTGTCGTTTCAGTCATTTGGTACCTTCCCCAAGCTAAGCCTCCTACGCTGCTGCACAGGCCAGCGCCTGCTCAATGTCCGCTTTAATATCATCGATATGCTCGATGCCGATGGAGAGTCGAATCTGCCCCTCACCGATATGGCACTCTTGCAGCTGCTGCGGCGATAACTGCGAATGGGTGGTTGATGCCGGATGGATGGCCAGCGACTTGGCATCCCCGACGTTGGCCAGGTGGGAGATGAGCTGCAGGCTGTCGATAAATTTCCTGCCGGCCTGCAGGCCGCCTTTGATGCTGAAACCGACCATGCCGCCAAAGCCGTTGCGCAGATATTTCTCCGCCAAATCGCTGCCGGGCGAGCCGGGCAACCCGGGGTAGTGCACCCAGTCGACGCCGGGGTGATCATTGAGGTACTCGGCTATCTGCCGACCATTTTCGCAGTGGCGTTCCATCCTCAGGCTGAGTGTCTCGATGCCCTGCAAGAAAGACCAGCAACTGTCCGGGCTGATGCTGGCACCAAGATTTCGCAGAGGCACCAGCCGCATCCGCAGGGCGAAGGCAACGGGGTTGAGATCCCCCAGATCATGGGCATAGCGCAGGCCGTGGTAGGAACCATCGGGCTCGTTAAAAAGCGTGAATTTCGGATCCTGCCAGTTGAATGTACCGGCATCGATAACGATACCGCCGATAGCGGTGCCGTGGCCGCCGATCCATTTGGTCAAGGAATGGACGACAATATCCGCGCCATGGTCAATCGGGCGCAGGATACAGGGCGGCGTAAAGGTCGAGTCGACAATGAGCGGCAGGTTATGGTCCCGGGCGATTTTCGCCAGGGCCTCGATATCGGTCATGTTCAGTGACGGATTGCCGAGGGTCTCGCAATATATTGCTCTGGTCTTGTCGTTTATCGCTGCGGTAAAATTATCCGGGTCGGCAGGATCGACCATCCGTACGGTGATGCCGAGCTGCGGCAGGATGGTGTTAAATTGCACATAGGTGCCGCCGTACAGGTTGTTGGCCGAAACGATTTCGTCGCCCTGTCCGCAGATATTAATTATGCTGTAGAAAATAGCCGATGTGCCGGAGGCCAGTGCCAGTGCCGCCGCGCCGCCTTCCAGCTGGGCCATGCGCTGCTCGAGCACGTCCTGGGTCGGGTTGCCGATCCGGGTGTAGATATTGCCTAGTTCCTTCAGGGCAAAGAGATTGGCCGCATGTTCGGTGTTTTTAAACATATAGGCGGCGGTTCGGTAAATGGGAACCGCCCTGGACAGGGTATCCTGGTCGATGCGCTGGCCTGCATGCAAAGCGAGAGATTCAAATTTCATAAAGGTTTCTCCTCTTATCCCGGCTGGCTGCCGGTTTTCCAGGCTTAGTTGGTTTTGCTCAGGTCCGCTTTGACTTGATCGACAAATTCGCGGATGGGTTGTCCGTTTGCCGTTTTTGCCTGGGGATTGATACGCAACAGCTCTTCCCACGAGGCAATGGCCCCGGTCGCATCATTGAGATCATTGAGCAATACAATACCTTTATTGAACCTGGACGGTTGATGGCTGGGATCTTGCTGAATTGCCTGATTAAAAAGCTCTATGGCTTTTTCCGGTTGCTTGGTTCTGCGGTACATCACCCCCAGATCGGTGAGCAGGTTGGCGTCTGCGGTGTGAAATTCCATGGACTTGGTATACGCCGCAATTGCTTTTTCCGGTTGATTGCTGTCATAATAGAGGTGGCCGAGGCGAATCCAGCTCTGGAAATTTTCGGGATTGGCGGTGACCTCGGCCTCCAGATGAATAATCGCCTGCTGGGTTTCATCGTTTTGCGCCGCCGGCTGTTCTCCGGTGATCGCTGTCGGCGGAGATTCCGGCGAACCGCCTTTGTAGACGGTAAAAGCTATCCCGGCGAGAAAGCCGCAGACAAAAATAATAATAAAGGTGACCAGCCGTCCCGGTTGGTTTTTGCTGTCATTCTGTCGGGTTTTATCCTGATGTGCGGTGCTGTTCCTGTGTGCCATAAAGCCTCAGTTTCTTTCTGTTGATATTGCCGGGAAAAATTGTAACATTATCATCACGTGTTCCTGCAGCTCCACGCTCTTCCCACCATGCGGTTGTTGCTGCTTGCTACTTTATACCACTTGGTGGTAGGAGGTCCAGTGAAAATTGCAGGAAGAGTGCCGGTAAGAAGAGTCGCTGGGAGAAAAACAGTGAAATACCAGGCGATGATATGGCCAATTTCCTTATGTGCCTTATAATGCAACAGCATGTTGCTGTATTTTAGTGATTGGAAACCATCTCGGCTTCCTTTTTGTGTATCGGAATAGAACAATAGATATATCCGTTCCGGGTATTTGTCCAGTGTCCGGCACAAATCTCCGCAACCGAAAATGACTACATAAATTTACTGCGGATTGACCGGCGGCTGTCAGTCTGTTACGTGCTGTGCGCACTATCCTCTGGAGGATTTCATATGATGAAGGTGATGGAAAAAGTTGAAAGTCAGGTCAATCAGGGCGAAGACATCTGGCCGGCCGTGGCGTTTCCCTCAACCGTCAACGCCATAAAAGAGAACATCATCCACCATCTGATGAGTTTTCAGGGACGGGATCCTGAACGTTCGGGGGCACGCGATGTCTACATGGCCCTCGCCTATACCCTGCGCGATCTGATGGTGCAGAAATGGATTTCCACGCAAAAAACCTTTTACGCCCAGGAAAAGAAGCGGGTCTATTACCTGTCGCTTGAGTTTCTTATCGGCCGCTCGCTCGGCAACAGCATGACCAATCTGGGCATCCTCGAGGATGCCAAACAGGCTGTGGAAGAACTGGGTTTCGATATGGATGAGATACGCGATCAGGAGGAAGACGCCGCCCTCGGCAACGGTGGGCTGGGCCGGCTGGCTGCTTGTTTTATGGATTCCATTGCCACGCTGAAAATTCCTGCCTACGGCTATGGTATCCGCTACGAATACGGTCTTTTTTTCCAGAAGCTGGTTGACGGTTATCAGGTGGAGGGCCCTGATAACTGGCTGCTGAACGGCACCCCCTGGGAGTTTGAGCGTCAGGTGCCGGTTTTTCGGGTGCAGTTTTTCGGCAATGTCACCAGTTATCTTGATGAAAATGGCCGGTATCGCACCAAATGGATAAATTCCAAGGATGTCATGGCCAAGGCCAGTGATATCATGGTGCCCGGCTATAAAAACGATCATGTCATCAATATGCGGCTCTGGTCGGCCTTTTCTTCACGGGAGCTGGATCTCACCGATTTCAGCAGAGGGGACTATATCAAGGCGGTCGAATCAAAGGTGAGCTCCGAGACCATTTCCAAGGTCCTCTATCCGCCGGATCACAACTATGCCGGACAGGAATTGCGTCTCAAGCAGCAGTACTTCTTTGTCGCCGCGACCTTCCAGGATATCATGCGGCGGTTTAAGAAGAAGCATTCCGGCTTCGACAGATTTACCTCTCTGGTTGCCGTGCAGCTCAATGACACCCACCCCTCGATTGCCATTCCGGAACTGATGCGACTGCTCCTTGACCTGGAAGGGCTGGGCTGGGAAGAGGCCTGGGATATCACCGTCAACACCTTTGCCTTTACCAATCACACCCTGATGCCGGAGGCGCTCGAGCGCTGGTCGGTGGAAATGATGGGCCGGGTGCTGCCACGTCATCTGGAGATAATTTTCGAAATCAACCGCAGGTTTCTCAACGAGGTGGCGCAGAAATATCCGGGCAACGAGCGAAAGCTGCGGGAATTCTCGATTATCGAGGAAGGTCCGGTGCAAATGGTCCGCATGGCCCATCTGGCCATTGTCGGCAGCCATAGTGTCAACGGCGTGGCCGAGCTGCATTCGCAGTTGTTGAAAGAACGAATTTTTCCAGGCTTCCATGAATTTTTTCCCGGTCGGTTTAATTCGAAAACCAACGGCATCACTCCGCGGCGGTGGCTGCTCGATATCAATCCTCACCTGGCCCATCTGATCTCAACGAGGATAGGAGCCGGCTGGATTACCGACCTCGACCAGTTGCGCGAGCTCGAGTCCTCTGCCGATGATGCGAAATTTCGCGCTGAATGGCGGGACATTAAATTAAAGAATAAATCTCGCCTGGCGGACTATATCAAAAAGAAGTGCAAGGTCACCGTTAATCCGCTGTCCATGTTCGATATCCAGGTGAAGAGGATTCATGAATATAAGCGGCAGCTGCTCAATGCCCTGCATCTGATCCACCTCTATCAGCGGATAATCCATGGCGAGGTGGAGAATATCGCCCCGCGCGTTGCCGTCTTTGCCGGAAAGGCCGCGCCTTCCTACTGGCGGGCGAAGCTGATTATCAAGCTGATCACCTCCATCGGTGATGTCGTGAATAAGGATCCCCGGGTGAGGGATCGACTGAAGGTGGTTTTTCTGCCCAACTACAATGTTTCCCAGGCGGAAATTATTATGCCGGCGGCGGATCTTTCGGAACAGATTTCTACTGCCGGCACGGAAGCGTCGGGCACCGGCAATATGAAGTTTGCCCTGAACGGCGCGCTGACCATCGGCACGCTCGACGGGGCCAATATTGAGATCCGCGAGGAGGTTGGCGAGGAGAATATTTTTATCTTCGGCATGACCGCCGAGGAAGCGGAGTTTGAGCGGAAAAATGTCAGTCGTACGCCCTGGCAGGTCTGTCAACGCAATGAAGGTATAAAAAATGTCATTGATTCCATTGCCGATGGCTCTTTTAGTAACGGTGACAAGGAACTGTTCAGGCCCCTCGTCGACAGCCTGATGGACAAGTACGATCCCTACCTGCTCCTCCTCGATTTTGAATCGTATATCGACTGTCAGAACCGGGTCAATGATGCCTTTCTTGATACCGATACCTGGACGCGAACCGCGATTCTCAATGTCGCGAGAATGGGTAAGTTTTCCACGGATCGAACCATCAAGCAGTATTCCGAGGAGATCTGGTCTATCCCAGTGAAATCGCGAGATGTCCCGCGGCCGCTTGACCATCCGGCTTGACCTCGAAGGGAATATCGTGTATTTACAGGCGGCAACACCAGGCAACGCCAGTGGAAATGAAAAAAGGGATGACAGATTAATATAATCTGTCATCCCTTTGAAATTGCTGGAGGCGGCGATCGGAGTCGAACCGATGAATAATGGTTTTGCAGACCACTGCCTTGGCCACTTGGCTACGCCGCCCTTCGTTTAAAGGACATCTTTATACCATAGCAGAATTTTTTAACAAGGAAAATGTTTATATGGGTATGGATATTGATTCGCTGGTGCGCATCAACAAGGAACAGCTGAGTACCTTGGAGAAAACACTCGGCTATCGCTTTACCGATCTCCGCCTGCTGCAGAAGGCGCTTGTTCACTCCTCCTATGCCTTTGAACAGGCGCAGGGCGGAAATGATAACGAAAACCTCGAGTTTATCGGTGATGCCGTTCTCGATCTGGTTGTCGGTCATATTCTCTTTCACCGATATCGCAACATGCGTGAGGGGGAACTGACCAGGCTGCGCTCATCTCTGGTCAATGAACAGCATCTGGCCAAGATGGCACGAGCTATCGATCTGGGCAGGTATCTGGCTCTTGGCAAAGGAGAAGACGCTTCGCATGGACGCACCAAGTCGTCGATTCTGTCCTGTGCCTATGAGGCGGTTGTCGGCGCTATCTTCGAAGATGCCGGCTATCAGACCGTCTGCGCCTTCATCGAGCGCTTTTTCCTGCCGGAGATCGAGGGGAAAAAGGAAGAGCTGCTGCTCGCTGACGCCAAAAGCCGTCTGCAGGAAGTTTTACAGGAAAAATACAATGAGGCGCCAAGTTATCGGGTCGACGCCGAGGAGGGACCCTCGCACCAGAAGCTGTTCACCATTGCCGTCTGTTTCCGGGAGCAGGTGCTCGGCACCGGGCAGGCCGGATCGAAAAAGGAAGCGGAGCAGCGGGCGGCCACCGCCGCACTGGCAAGTCTCGACAGCATAAACGGTTGATGGGGTGATGCTGGTTATTCCGATTTTTATTCCCCACCGCGGCTGTCCGCACGATTGTCTGTTTTGCAATCAACAGAAGATATCCGGTCATGACCGGGAGGAAGCCAGGCCGTCGGTCGCCCTGACCATTGAGGTCTGGCTGGAACGGAAAAAAGATCGTCACCAGGTGCAGGTCGCCTTTTTCGGCGGCTCGTTTACCTGTCTGCAAAAGAGCGAGCAGGTGGCAATGCTGGTCGAGGTCCAGCCGTATATCGTGGCGGGAAAGGTTGACACCATCCGTCTTTCCACCCGGCCGGACTGCATCGATCCAGGCGTTTGTGCGCTATTGAAAGAGTATAACGTCGGGGTGGTCGAGCTTGGGGTACAATCGCTGAGTGATGCGGTGCTGCAAAATTCGCTGCGCGGCCATTCCGCCGATGCGACCCGCAATGCTTGTCGCCTGCTCAAGGCAGCAGGGATACAGGTCGGGCTTCAGCTCATGCCCGGCTTGCCGGGGGAAACCAGTGCCTCGTTTCTGCGGGGTATTGATGAGGTCATTGCCCTGCGGCCGTCCTTCGTTCGTCTCTATCCGGCCTTGGTGGTCAAAGAGTCCGGTCTCGAAAAATTGTACCATGACGGCCGGTATCGACCGCTTTCCCTCAAGAAGGCTATCGCCCTCACCGCACGATGTTACCAGAAGTTGACGGAGGCGGGAATCGGTGTGGTGCGGATGGGCCTGCAGCCTTCGGCGCTGCTCGAACAAAACGTCGTGGCCGGACCCTACCATCCTGCCTTTGGCGAACTGGTGCACTCAAGGCTCTGGCTGAAGAAGATACGGGCCGGACTGGCTGCGCTGGCTCCGCAGCAGAAACTGCTCATTCATATCTCGGAGAGGGATATGTCAGCGGCGGTCGGGATGAACAAACAGAACACCAAGAGACTGGAAGCACTCGGTTTTTCCGGTCGTTTTACAATTTTACCGAACAAGACTATGGCGCGGGGAAGTTTACACTATGTTGTCTGTTAATCATTTGGATATTCGATATGGCGAGAAGCATCTGTTTAAAGATGTTTCGATCCAGGTACACGGAGGAAATCGCATCGGGCTGGTCGGGGTGAATGGAGCGGGGAAATCGACCTTACTGAAAATCATGGCCGGCATATCCGAGACCGACGACGGGGTAGTCACCAGGGCGAAACATTTCACCATCGGCTATCTGCCCCAGGAGTCCTCGGAATTGTTTTCCGAGCGCTCCCTCTACGAAGAAGCCGAGACGGCCTTTGCCCCCCTGCTCGCCCTGCAGGCTGAAGCGGCACAACTCCATGAGCAGATGCGGCAAATGGATCCGCACAGCGAGGAATTTCAGACTATTCTGCTGCGTCAGGGCGAAATCCAGCATCAGCTCGACGCCAGTGACATCTATACCATTGGCGGCAAGATCGAAAAAATCCTCCTCGGCCTCGGCTTTCGCCGGGAAGATATGGAAAAACCGGTCAACGCCTTTTCCGGTGGCTGGCAGATGCGGCTGAAGCTTGCCAAGATGCTGCTTGAGGCACCGTCACTGCTGCTGCTGGATGAGCCGACCAATCACCTCGATCTTGACTCACTGACCTGGGTGGAGCAGTTCCTGAAGAATTACAACGGTTCGATGGTCATTATCTCCCATGACCGAACTTTTCTCGACAAGGTTACCGAAACAACCTGGGAGCTGAGTTTCGGCCGAATCGATATCTACAAGGGCAATTATAGTTACTTTATCAAAGAAAGGGCGGAGCGGCGGGCCATCGAGAAGGGTGCCTATGATAATCAGCAGGCGAAAATCAAACAGACCATGCGTTTTGTCGATAAATTCCGGGCAAAAGCGACCAAGGCCAGGCAGGTACAGAGCCGGGTGAAGCAGCTGGACAAACTGGAACGCATTGAACTGTCTGAAGAAGAAAGCCAGATCAGGTTTACCTTTCCTCCGGCCCCGCCGTCGGGCCGGGATGTGCTGACGGTGGATAGTGTCAGCAAAAGTTATAACGGCACCAAGGTGTTCAGTGACGTCGACCTGCTGCTTAATCGGGGCGACAAGGTGGCAATGGTCGGCGTCAACGGTGCCGGAAAATCGACCTTGCTGAAAATCCTCGCCGGACAGATTGCCCCTGATTCCGGAGAGGTCCGTCTCGGGTCGAATGTCCGGCTTTCCTATTTTGGTCAGCATCAGGCCCAGGAACTTTCGCCGCAACTCACGGTGCTCGACACCATGGCGCTTTCCGGCGAGGAGATGACCGTCACCCGAACCCGTTCCCTACTCGGGGCCTTTCTCTTTCGCGGCGAGGACGTCGACAAAAAAGTCTCGGTCCTCTCGGGTGGGGAAAAAAGCCGGTTGGCGTTGGCCAAAATGATCGCCAGGCCGGCAAACTGTATGCTGCTCGATGAGCCGACCAACCATCTGGATATGAGTTCGCAGGACGTCCTGCAGGAGGCGATGGCCCAGTACGACGGCACCATCGTCGTCGTATCGCATAATCGCTATTTCCTTGAAGGCTTTGTCAATAAGGTCCTCGAGGTCAAAGACGGCCATATTACCCTGTACGAAGGCAATGTCGCGGAATACCAGGCGAAACAGGAACTGCTGCGCGAACAGGAAAAAGAGCAGACGGCGGAGGCGAAGCAGGCCGGGGAAGATTCAGCCGGGAAAACGGCCGACTCGCCGGACAGCCGGAAGGAGCAAAAACGGCTGGAGGCACAGCAGCGACAGGAACGGAGCCGGCGGGCCGGTCCCTGGCTGAAACAGCTCACCGAGGCGGAAAAACAGGTGGAGTTCTATGAACAGCAGAAAGAGGACCTCGAGGCCCTGATGGCCGACCCCGAGCTCTATTCGGATGAGAGAGGCTGGCAGAAGACGAGCAAAGAGTACGAAGACTGCAAGCGCCGCCTTGCCCGCTGGTATGAATCGTGGGAAACCGCTCAGGAGAAAATTGACCGGATCGATGCTGAATTACAGCTGGGCTGATTCTCGGCTGTTTGTCATGGAACATGAACGGATCAATGCGCAGCACCCGGTTTAAAGATCTCCGTTAAGCGAGGTATCCTCCAGCGTCAGCACCCTTTGTTCCACGCCAACGACGCCGCTGTCGACCTGCCCCTGATTGAAAAGCAGGATAAAGAGCAGCCACCCATAGCAAATGATTGCCAGCACAGCCGCGACGGGAAAAAAATATCCCAGGGGACAGAGAAAGAGCACCGTCAGCCAGTGGAGCACGATGACTTTATGTGAATGCAGCTGAATGGGGAAGTCGCCATGCCGGCTGATAACCGCCAGCCCGCTGAGGTTCCAGCCATATAGGGCGGTAAAGGCGTGCAGTCTGAGCAGGGGCAGGCTCTCTGTCCGGTTGTACGCGTCGGAGAAGGCGAGAAATATATACAATATCCCGGTGATGGAGGTGATCAGTAAAAAGAGAATGCCGGAGGTGAGAAAGGCCTTCTGCTGCAGGCGGATGCCCTGGTACAGATAGAGGTAGAGGATCAGGGAAACTGCCAGGAACAAGGTGGAGGCAATAATTACCTGGGGGATAAACCAGTTCGCCAGGATGAACAGAAAGAAGACAATGACTCCCAGATTGATCACCCAGAATGACAGCTCCTTGAGAAAGTGATTCGGCGGGGTGCTGTGATTTTTCATGAGCGCAAAAATCACCGACATGCTGATCAGCGAGACCGGGAAGGAAAAACCGAGGAAAAAAGTGTCCAGTTTCAGCTTATCCAGGGTCAGCCAGTGGCCGAACTGGCTGTTGAGAATGGCCAGACTGGAGGTGAACAGGGCCAGTGAAAGGCAGAGGAGTGCGGCCTGATGAAATTTTCTCGACGTGCTTTCCCGGCCTGAGAAAAGGGCTTTGGGGAGACACCTGCCAAAATGGTCCACCCGGACTTTTTCGATAATCACCGCCAGCAGCAGGGGGATTATCAGGGTGGGCGCATACCATTCCATAAAGGCGCACAGGGCAAAGGTGAGAGACAGCAGTAAAAAGGCCAGCGTCTTTCTGCTCAGCCTGCGGCTGTCCTCGGTGAAGTAGACCAGCAGGGTGCCGCCGCTGCACAGATTAAAGAGAAAGATATGCAGTCGTTCAAAATTTAAAATTTCCGGGGCGATGAGATGATGGAGAAACCCACAGGTCATCGCCGTGGTCATTATTGTCCAGAGGGCTATTTTAAAGCACTGATTCAAGGTGGTTACACCGTTCTTTTATGATGCCTGATTATCTCTTGTGCCGGCTCCTTGCCGAGCAGACTGCGCAGCGCCGTCTCCAGGGTCGGATGGCGGAATAGGAAGCCGGAATCCTGCAGCTTTTGTGAAGAGACACGACATCCCGACAGTAATATTTCCGAGGCCATCTGTCCATAGATCATCTTTAAAAACCAGCCCGGCAGGGGAAAGAGCAATGGACGACGTATGACGCGGGCGATGGTTCGCATGAATTCGGCATTGGTCACCGGTTCCGGTGCGGTGATATTGACTGGGCCTTCCAGTAAAGGGCAACTGAGGCAGTGCAGCATTGCCGCGACCATATCATCTCTGCTGATCCAGCTGATATATTGCCCGCCGCTGCCGAAGCGGCGGATACAACCGAGAGGAGAATTGGCAAGTATGCGCTGCAGTGCTCCTCCCCGGGGCGTCAGCCCAATGCCGAGGCGCATAAAAACCGTGCGAATACCGGCGTCTCTCGCCGGTTCGGTGCCCTTTTCCCAGAGCCTGCAGACCTGTGAAATAAAATCGACCCCCGGCGGCTGGTGTTCGTCGATAAATTTCTCCCCGCCGTCACCATAATAGCCAATCGCCGAGGCACAGAGAAACACCTTCGGCGGCCTGCTTCGGGCGGCAAGGGTTTCGGCCAGGAGCCTGGTGCCTCGTACCCGGCTGTCGATCACCCGGCGTTTTTTCTCATCCGACCACCTTTGAAGACCAATATATTCACCGGCCAGATGGATAACCCCATCGATGTCCGGCAGGTCCCTTTCCTGCAGCAGCCCTTTGGCCGGATCCCAGAATATTTCGCCTTTTGCTGCATCGGCTCGCCGCCGCACCAGGGTAAAGACTTCATGCCCGCCGGTGGTTAACAGTGGCAGCAGGTCGCGGCCGATCACCCCGCTTGCCCCGGTGACGAGGATCCTGAGGGGGGTGGTGCTGCTGCGCCGATGCAGGCTGATATCCTCGCGCAGCACTGTCTGCCGGTAGCGGAAAAGCTGCTGTAAACTCCTTTCGACATGAGCCTTGATAAAACCCGGTAGCATACGATGCCCGGGCAGGGCGTATTCCAGCTGATCGTTTAATACGGCACCCTGCACGGAGTCGCGGAAATAATGCGTGTGCGACCAGCTGCCGAACGGGCCTTTCTCCTGGATGTCCCGGAACATTTTCCCGGCTACATTGTCCGTATGGCGGGCGCGAAACAGATACGGCAAGGGGCCGGCCTGCATTTTCAGCTCGACCATGCCTCCCGGCTCAATGCCGCCATGGTGGGCCATGACTGAAATGTTTTGCCATGGCGGCAGAAGTCGCTCCAGCGCGCCTTTCCTGCTGTGCCAGGTGTAGAGCTCTTGTGCCGAGCATGGATACTCCGACTGGAATTCAATACATGTTGACCCTGTATTTCTGTGCATTCCCGGCCGGCCTCCTAGACGCCTAAATACCTGGACCGCAACTGGGGCTTGCGGCGCAGTTCGTCGGTTCGGCCGTGCCAGACAATCGTCCCTTTTTCCATAATATAGTGATGATCGGCAATGGCCATGAGCGCGTCAATGTTTTTATCGACGAGAAGAATGGCGAGTCCTTTTGCTTTCAGTATCTTCAGCCCACGCCAGATCTCCTGGCGGATAAGCGGGGCCAGCCCTTCGGTGGCTTCATCGAGAATCAGCAGCTTTGGATTGATCATCAGTGCCCTGCCGATCGCCAGCATCTGCTGTTCCCCGCCGGAAAGCTGGTTGCCGTAGTTGTGCAGCCTGTCGCCCAGTCGTGGGAAAATGGTCAGGATATCATCGATGCAGTACGGCTGCGGCGAGCGCCTGAAGTTGGCCGCCGTGGCGATGATGTTTTCCCGAACGGTCAGATTGGGGAAAATCTGCCGTCCCTCGGGAACGAGACCGACTCCCAGGCGGGCAATTTTATAGCTCGGCAGGTGCTGCGTTTTTATGCCGGAGAAGCGGATGGTCCCGGAATGTACCGGGGTGAGCCCGATGATCGAGCGTATGGTCGTGCTTTTGCCCATGCCGTTCCGGCCGAGCAGGGTGACGACCGCCGATTCGTCAATTTGCAGCGAGACGCCGAAAAGTGCCTGACTTGCCCCGTAGAAGGTCGATATATTGTCCACCGTGAGCATCAACTCTCCTCGCCAAGGTAGGCGGCCCGGACTTTTGTGTTGCACCGTATCTCGTCAGGCGTGCCGGTGGCCATGTTTTCGCCATATACCAGGACCGTCACCTGATCGGCCAGGGAAAAAACCACCTCCATATCGTGTTCGATGAGCAGAATGGTCAGTGTGCCTTTGAGCCGGCGGATGAGTTTGCTGAGTTCGGCCGTGCCGCCGGGCCCCATGCCGGCCATGGGTTCGTCGAGAATCAACAGTTGAGGGTTGCCGACCATGGCCATACCCACTTCCAGCTGTCGTTTTTCGCCGTGGGACAGATGCGATGCCGGCAGCTCGGCTCGATGGAGCAGGTCAACCCGGGCCAGGGCCTTTGCCAGCTCTTTTTGCACCGGCAGCGACCTTCGAAAGTGTCGCAGAAATCTGAAATTGTGGCCGGAGTGGGCGCAGATGGCCAGGCTCATGTTCTCGGTCACGGTCAGGTTCTCGAAAATATGGGTGATCTGAAAGGATCTGCCGATACCCAGTCGGGCCCGCTGATAGGCTTTTTTCTTGGTAACGTTCAAGCCGTTAAAGAGGATGGTCCCCGAGTCGGGCAGCATGTCACCGCTCAGCTGGTTGACCACCGTCGTCTTGCCCGCGCCATTGGGGCCGATGAGGGCGTGGATGTCATTTCTGCGCACCGCAAAGGAGAGATCATTGGTCGCCTGGACGGCGCCAAACGACTTGCAGAGTGCTGTCACGGTCAGTATTTCGTCAGTCATCTCTGCTGTTTCCTCCGGCCAGCAGGCCGAAAAGGCCGCGTTTGGCAAAAACAACCGCCAGGATGAGCACCGGGCCCATATAGACCATCCAGTGTTCCGTGTACATGGCCAGCCCCTCCTCGAGCAGGAGAAAACCGGCGGCGCCGAGTACCGGGCCAAACAGGGTCCCGAGGCCGCCGAGGAGGACCATGACCATCAGCTCGCCGGAAAGGGTCCAGTGCATCAGGCCGGGGCTGACATATTCCGTTTGATTGGCCAGCAGGGCACCGGCGAGTCCCGCACCGCCCCCGGCGATGACAAAGGTGACCAGCTTGTAGCTGGTGGACCGGATGCCCAGGCCTTTGATCCTGCGCTCGTTGTTACCGGCCCCGCGGATAATGAGGCCAAAGCGTGAGTTGACCAGTCGGCAGGTAAAGAGGAGAAAGAGACCGAGGGCGGCCAGGCACAGATAGTAGAAATGCACATCATTGCCCAGGTCAAGTCCCGGCAAACTATTTCTCGCATACAGGGACAGTCCGTCATCCCCGCCATATTTTTCCAGCGAGATAAAAAAGTAGTAGAGCATCTGGGCAAAGGCCAGGGTGATCATGATAAAATGCATTCCCGTGGTGCGCAGGCACAGCGCCCCGATGATCAGTGCGGCAAAGGCGGCGACGAGGATGGCCAGCGGCAGGACAAACAGGCCGTTTTCACTGCCGGATAAAAGAAAAGGGACGGACAGAAAGGGCGTCGCCTCATAGCTATGAAAATGAGAGATGCCCACCACATAGGCGCCGATACCGATAAAAGCGGCATGGCCGAGACTGATCATGCCGCTGTAGCCGAGGAGCAGGTCGAGACTGACCGCGGCCAGGGCGTAGATGACAACTCTGCTGCCCAGCGACAGCAGGTACGGCTGGCCGGTAAGCTCAGCGACGACGGGCAGAAAAAAAAGCAGCAGGGCCCCCCCGCCGATTACGATGGTTTTTCGTGAGAGTCGGGACATCATGCGTGCGCCGGAAAGAGGCCGCGGGGTTTCCAGACGAGAATGGCGGCCATGAGAATATAGATTGCCATCGAGGCAAGAGACGCGGCAAGGCTGTCTGCGGTCGATGATTCGAGGACAAGTCGGAGCAGAGCGGGCAGAAAGGCCCGGCCAAGGGTGTCAACCATGCCGACCAGCAGGGCGCCGGCCACCGCTCCTCGGATCGAGCCGATGCCGCCGATCACGATAACGACGAAGGTCAGGATAAGGATACTCTCGCCCATGCCCGACTGGACGGCCAGGATAGGGCCGGCCATCACCCCGGCCAGACCGGCTAAAAGGGCGCCAAGGCTGAAGACCAGGGTATACAGCAGGTTGATATTCACCCCAAGTGCGCCGATCATCTCTCTGTTGGAGGCGCCGGCCCTGATTTTCATTCCCGCCCTGGTTTTGGCAAAGAGCAGCCACAAGGCCAGGGCGACGAAAAGGCCGACGCCGATCACCGCCAGACGATAGAAGGGGTAGGGCAGGCCGGGCAGGATTTCGATGTTTTGCGCCAACGGGCCGGGTACATCCATAAACAGCGGCTGCCGTCCCCAGATAATCAGTGTCAGTTCATTGAAAAACATGATCAGCCCGAAGGTGGCCAGCACCTGGTCGAGGTGTTCTCTCTTGTACAGGTGGCGCAGGATGACTACCTCGACAACGGCCCCGACCAGTGCCGCGGCTCCCAGAGCTGCCGGGATAGCCAGCAGGAACGATCCGGTTTTCGCCGCGACCGTCGCCCCGACATAGGCCCCGATCATATAAAAGGAACCATGGGCGAGGTTAATCACCTGCATGATGCCGAAGACCAGGGTCAGACCGGCGGACATCAAAAAGAGAGTGATGCCGAGCTGCAGGCCGTTGAGTAATTGTTCGATAACGAGAAGCATAATAAAAACGGGTCCCTCGCGGGACCCGGAAAAGAACTACATCTTACAGTCTTGCGCGTAGGCGTCGACGTGATTGGTGAAGACTTTCCTGATGGTTTTGTTGGTAAAGCCGTCTGCCGTCTGGATGACTTCGCGGATATAGATATCCTGTACCGGGTGCTGGTTGTTGCCGAAGGAAAAATTACCGCGGACCGAGGCGAAGTCGGCTTTTTTCAGGGCAGCCCGTACAGCGGCCAGATCATCCGTCCCCCCGGTGGCCTTTAAGGCCGAAGCTATTAATCGGGCCGTGTCATAACCCTGGCTGGCATAGAGGGTCGGTGTCCTGCCGTAGGCTTTCCTATAGGCGGCGACAAACTGCTGGTTGGCCGGGTTGTCAAGGTCGTGGGTCCACTGTGAACCATTTTTCACGCCGAGGGCGGCGGCACCGACTGCGCCAAGCAGCCGCTCATCAAAGGAAAAGGCCGGGCCGTAGATCGGGATGGTCTGGTTCAACCCGGCCTGGGCATATTGTTTGACAAAATTAATGCCCATACCGCCCGGCAGAAAGAAGAACACCGCTTCAGGTGCCGCGGCCCGCAGGGCAGCCAGTTCCGCGGCATAATCCGATTGGTCGAGTTTGGTGTAGACTTCCCCGGCGATGGTGCCCTTGTAGTAGCGTTTAAAGCCGGCCAGGTGATCTTTTCCGGCCGGGTAGTTCGGTGCAATCAGGTAGACACTCTTGTGGCCTGCTTCAGTGACGTACTGGCCAACCACTTCATCAAGGCTGTCATTTTGATAGGAGACACTGAAATAATTGGCGTTGCATCCGTCTCCGGCCAGCTTCGACGGTGCGGCATTGGCACTGAGGTAGAGCACGTCATCCTGCACAACCTTTGGCACCACAGCCATGGCCACGTTGGAGAAAACAATGCCGGTCATGATCTTGATATTGTCTTTTTTTATGAATCGTTCTGCAATCTGCTTGCCTTTTTCCGGTTTGGCGCCGTCGTCTTCCACCAGGAGTTCAACCGGTACCCCGCCCAATGTGCCGTCTTCCTGGTCAATGGCCAGTTTGAACCCATCACGGATCTCTTCGCCAAGATACCCGGCTTTGGTGGATAAGGTGGTAATCATGCCGATTTTTACCGGTTCTGCCGCATAACAGAGTGTCGACAGCATGATGCCCACACCACAAAGCCCCATCGCAAGTTTTTTCATAGTCGCTCCCCTAGTCGCTTATTGTGAAAAGTTATAAAATATGGCTGATACAGCTGGGTTATATACTCATTTTTTTGCACTCTGCCTACCGGGTACTTTCTTTTTACTTCTTTTTTTGGCCAGGGCCAGGCGGCCTGCGGCGGCTCGTTTTTCCGCTTTTGCTATCAGCTGCTGATGGATGCACAGAGCATTTTTTTCGTTGTCGGCATGGCGCTGGACATAGGAGCCGTCGCTCTGCATCTCCCATACGTTTCTGCAATTCGTCAGTTGCAGGTCGAGTAATTCCCTCAGTAGAGCCTGGTGCTGCGGGCCGGTAATGGGGGTACACACTTCAACCCGGCTCTCCAGGTTGCGTTTCATCAGGTCGGCGGAACCGATGTAATACTCTTCGTCGCCGTTGTTTTTAAAATAAAAGATTCGGGTATGTTCGAGAAATCGACCGACCAGGGAAACTATCCTGATGTTATCCGATAACCCTTTGATGCCGGGCCGCAGCCGACAGGAATCCCGGACAATCAGATCCGCATGGACGCCGGCCTGGGAGGCGCGGTACAGCGCCTCGACGATGTCGCGGTCGACCAGGGCATTTGTTTTGAACTGAATGAGGCCGTTTTTTCCCAGTTTCTGGTGAGCTATTTCTCGGTCTATTTTGTTGAGCAGGGCTTTTTTCAGCAGTTTGGGGGATGGCAGCAGCTTGGTATAATGCCGCATCGGGGTGTACCCGCTGGTCAGATAATTAAAGAGTTCGGTCAGATCGGCGCCAATCTCCGGATCACAGGTTATGAGACCCAGGTCGACATAGCTTCTGGCTGTCCCGGCATGATAATTTCCCGTGCCTATGTGGGCATATCGGCGCAGGCCATTGTAATCTTTTCGGATGACAAAAATAAGTTTTGAGTGGGTTTTCAGGCCGATGACGCCATAGGTGACATGGATGCCGGCCTCTTCGAGAAAACCGGCCCATCGAATGTTCGCCGATTCATCAAAGCGGGCCATAAGCTCGACGACTACCGCGACCTGCTTGCCATTCTGCGCCGCATCTATCAGGTATTGGATAATGCGGGAATCCTTGGCTGTCCGGTAAAGGGTCATCTTGATGGCCATGACCTTTGGGTCCTGACTCGCTTCCCGTAAGAATCGCTCGACGGAGGTGTCAAAAGATTCGTAAGGATGTTGCAGGAGGACATCCCCATGCTCCCGGATGGTATGGAAAATATTCGGGTCGTCGCCAAGAAGCTCGGGGTTATCCACCGGATGATGCTGGGGAAAGTGCAAATCCGGTCGATCGATAGCGGCAATCTGGAAGAGATCTCGCAGGCCCAGTATGCCGTCCACTTCATAAACATCCTTGGTTTCATCGACCTGTAGCTCTGCGGCGAGTTTGCCTTTATGCTGGCTGAGGATACCGCTGCCCACTTCCAGCCGGACGATTTCGGCAAATTTTCTGTCGCGTAAGGCCGATTCGATAACCAGCAGCAGATCGTTGGCCTGTTCTTCGTGTCTTTCCGTAATGGCGTTGCGGGTCACCCGGAACGTCTCGCAGGATTCTACTTCCATGCCGGGCAGAAGGAGCTCCAGGTTATTGCCGACCAGATCTTCGAGAAGAATATAGACATGTTTCTTGCCGATTTGAATAAATCGCGGCAGGTCGGCACTGGTGGGAATCTTGATGCGATTGAGGTAGCTGTGGTCGCTGCCGGGGTAGCGCACACTGGCCAGCAGGTTGATGGATAAATTGGAAATGAAAGGGAAGGGGTGGGCGGGATCCATGCCCTGGGGCGTGAGCAGCGGGTAAATTTCATTGCGGAAATAATGGTCTATGGCTTCTTTGTCCTCCGCACTGAGGTCCTTGTATTTTTTTATTTTGATGCCTTTCCGAGCCAGCAAACGCTGGAGGTCATTTTCAAGAAGCAACTGCTGGTCGAGTATGTCACGAACAACGATATGGCAGAGATCGATCTGTTCCTGAGGCAGACGGCCATCAATAGAGAAGGTCCTGACACCGGCCCCGACCATCTGTTTCAGGGCGCCGATCCGTTTCATGAAGAATTCATCGAGATTCGAACCGACCACAGCGAGAAAAAAGACTCTTTCCAGAAGGGGGTTGCGCGGATCCTGGCCTTCATGCAGTACCCGTTTGTTGAACTCCAGCCAGCTCAATTCCCGGTTCAGATACCACTCGGACGACTGCAGGTTAAAGGTGGGCTGTTTTTCCCGAGGGTCAGAACCTGCTTCCGCTGTCTTCTTGGGTGCTGGCGTTTGTGTATTCATTGTCTATAGTTATTTTTGCCAAGGTTGTCGATATAGGCTTTTCCTCTTCAGGTCGGCGACTGACTCGGAGAGAACTTTTAGAAAAAGCCATTTTATCGGATATATCTATCGTAGCAGATCTGTGATGGAAAAGAAACAAAAGCCGCTTAGATGCTGCTTCTGGAACTATAACGTTGTCGCCGGCAGATGTATTGTTAAGATAATGTTTTCTTTATGTGTTAAATTGCCAGGAGGATATTCTTGTGCTACGTTGACATTTTCATAACCGAATGTATGAACGAAATAAAAAAGAGAGTTGGGTGGCCATGGATCCTTTTATCTTTAGTTTTCCAAAAGCACCGAGTCATAAAAATTTCTTGAAAAAAATGCCGAATATTCCTGAGTATACCATCTCGTTTGAGAGAGGTGAGAAGTGGCCGGCCGTTCTCCTTGACACCTTCGATGCCGAGCTGCTGGACTCGGCGAAAATGCTCTTTCAGCTGGAAGAAAAGTTGCTTTGTTTTGATGTACGGACCGGACAGATGGTCGAGCAGGCGGCGCCAAAAAAATGGTCCTTTGCCGTTGACCTGCCCGAGGGGCCGGTGACGTCTCAGTTGACAGGCGTCTCAAACCTCCGGGCATTTCTGCCGGTCGCTGAAATCGACATCTGCCTTCTGCATGGCCTGCTGCTTGACGATGAACAAAAAACCCGTGCCCGATTGTCTACCCTGAGCATGCAGCGTGGACAAAAAGTAGTCGGGGTGGGCAGTACCGTCTACCTCCGCGGCTATGGTCAGGCGCATACCGATCTCTGCCGCTGGCTGGAAAAACTGGGTGCGATTCCCTGTCCGGATGTCGGGCAGGTGTTTGCCTGGTTAGACATCAAGCGGGAGATATATACGGCAAAACCGACTGTGCAGATTCATCCTGATGCCCCTGCCCGGGAAAGTGCCGTAACGATAATCAATGCATTCATGCAGACTGCACGCCGCAACGAAAACGGTGTCGTCGCTGATTATGACACGGAGTTTCTCCATGATTACCGGGTCAGTTTTCGTAAGGTCAGATCGGTATTGAGTCTTTTTAAAGGCGTGTTCGAGGTTTCGGCGACGGCTCGCCTGAAGAAGGATTTTGCCTCTTTGATGCAAAAGACCAACACCCTGCGCGATCTGGACGTCTATCTGCTCAACAAGGAACAGTGTTTCAGCCTGGTCCCGACAGAGACCCACGAAGGTCTGCATATCCTGTTTGATTATTTAGCCGGGGAACGAAAAAAACAACACAAGAGCGTCAGTAAATTCATTCGGAGTAAAGTGTATCTTGAAGAAATTGACAGGCTTGAAAAGCTCTTTGCCGATAGTTCGGCTCTTGCCGGTGGTCCCAAAGGGCAGGAGAAATCCTTGGTATTTGCCTCGGGACTTATTCTGAAACGCTACACCACGGTATGTAAAATTGCCCGGAGCATAGACGAAAAAACCTCAGACGAGGGTATTCATCAACTGCGCATAAATTGTAAGAAACTTCGCTATTTAATGGAGTTTTTTGCGCCGCTTTTTGCCAAAGACGACATGAAGACGCTGGTCAAGGCGCTGAAATCTTTGCAGGACAATCTGGGGAATTTCAATGATTATTCCGTTCAGCAGATATTTCTCAGGCAGATTTTGCGCGAGAAGATGAGTGGTTTCCGAGGGGCGGAATTGAAGGTCGCGGAAAGCGTCGGGGCGCTTACCGCCATGCTCTACGGCCTGCAAAGCCACGAGAGGGGCCAGGTGATGAAAAACTTCATCCTCTTTGACAGCTCAGATACCCGTACGATTTTCACAAAACTATTTCATACCGAGGAAAGTGTTCATGAAGATAATAGCCTGTTACAGTAATAAAGGGGGCGTCGGCAAGACCGCCACTTCCGTGAATCTGGCCTATGCCAGCGCCATGAAAGGAAGATCGACCCTTCTCTGTGATCTTGACCCACAGGGTGCGTCGGGTTTTTATTTTCGGGTGAAACCTTCGAAGAAACTGCGGAACAAGGCCTTTTTTAAGGACGTGCAGGGATTTTTAGATGCTATCAGGGCCAGTGATTTTGACAATCTTGATCTGTTGCCGGCCAATCTGACCTACCGCGACTTCGATATCTTTCTCTCCAGGATGAAAAACAGTCGGTCCCGCTTGAAAAAGGCCCTGATGGAGCTTGATAGTGACTACGACGTCATTATTCTCGACTGCCCGCCGAACATCTCGCTTCTTTCTGAAAATGTCTTTAAAACCGCCGACAAAATTGTCGTTCCCGTCATTCCGACCACTTTGTCTGTGCGCACCTTTGAGCAGCTCAATAGCTTTTTCAAGGAGAACGAATATCAGCGCAAAAAATTACTGCCGTTTTTTTCCATGGTACAAAAGAGTAAAAAACTGCATAAGGATACCATGCTGACATTACGAAAAAATTATAAAAGCCTGCTGAAAAATTATATTCCTTTTTCCTCTGAAATCGAGAAGATGGGTGTCTATAGGGCACCTGTAATGACATTCGCCGGCAAAAATTCCGCGGCAAATGCTTACAGTAAAATATGGCATGAGATCGAGGCACAGGTAAAAATCAAAAAATAAGCCGATTGGGGGGTTTTCGGTTTTTCACTTGCTCCAGGAGGCCCGGCATGGCTAAGAAAAAAAAGAAAAAGAAATGTTGTGGAAAGTACAAAAAGAAGGAAGGGAAACGTTGTCCTAACTGCCCGAAGGCCTAGGAAGTATTATCGTTAGCGCTGCGTACGTTCCGCGCCGACTCTTCGGCCTTTGATGGATCTGACTATATAGCGTCCCTGACTGAAGAGTTGTGAGTTCCATGTACAGCGGAATTGAACTTCCTTGCCCACTGAAACTTTCCTTATATCTCGCATGGCAATATCAAAGCCGATACCATTCTGAGAAATGTCGAAAAGATCGACCTCAACGCACGTGCCGTCGCTTATGGACATCAGCACTTTTCCTTTCTGCTGTTCACGCTGGATCAAACGACGATTAAAGCTCGCCTGGGTAATCTCGCCGCATTTCTGACAGCGGATGGACCTTCTCCGCACGTCCTTGGGGATGGCGACCATTCGTATACTCTGACATGCATGACATTTGAAGCGTATCCGTCCATCGACCACCCTGAAGGTTTGTGTTTTCGGCATGTATTTTTCCTCTTTCCTCGAAATTGCTGTCTTGGCGATCTTCCGGTGCACGTTTATATGCAAGCAGCCTGCCTGCCGCTAAGAATACGTAGCCATAGGTAACGCATATGGAAGGCTTTTTCAATAAGTCGGTGAAAAAACGTTTACCTTTCTGTTTTCAACCATCAATGTCCCCACCACTTTTAAAATGAGATATTTTTAAAAAAATGTTGTCAAGGAATTTTTTTTCGATCTGTAAGCCATCTGTAAGAGACTTTTTGTTATCCTGATAATAAGAGGAGAAGTCTCTCTGCCTGAACATTTCTGGAGATATTTTCAGGGCCGACAAGAAAAAAACAATGTAACCCCGGTAAACGGGAAATAACTGGTGCACGAAAGAGTGGTCTTTGTCGCGGTTTTTTGAAAAAAACAGCACAAGGGGGGTGGCCATGTTCTATAATTGTCAGGAATTCATTGTCTGCATGTTACTGTTACCTGTTGTACTTTACATTGCCCTGCCTTTAGCGATGTTGGTCATATGGCTTTTGAAACAGCTGGTGATGGGAAAAGGGAGGCATGAAGAAGTTGCTCATCCCGGCTAGACTGTCGGATTTCCCTCCACACCAGTTGATGGATGGGGCACACGCTCGAAATGTTCTCCGCTGGTGGAGCAAGTACAAAGCTACCTTCGCGATGGGAACAGATGCCGGAGGAAAGCCTGTGTTTTGCTGCCGAAGCTGATGCCCTGCTCTAGAAGTAAGGCCTCGCAGCGACGGATAATCGCACATGCCTCGGCGCTTCTGCCCTTATTGCAAAATGAGCTGACGAAAAGCGGCAAAACAGAAGCGGCGGTATCGTCTACGGCGAGCGCTTTCTCCAGCACATTCCGGTGTGCCGAAGTTGTTTCGACGAACAGAGGGACGGCTGCGGCTAGAGTGTGATGCCATAATTTTTCCAACTGCTCTCGGTAGCTTGTCGCCACCGGCATATGTTCATAGCCGGTCATGTATGGTCCCCGGTACATTTGAAGCGCTCTGGCGAGATATTCTTTTTTAGCGGGAGATGCCGGAGGAATATCGATCTGCTGTGCTAACCATGCAAAATGCCGGGCGTCAATCCAGCAGAAACGACTATTTAAAATCAGTTGACCGTTGCTCAGGACAACAGCCTTGTCACTGCCGAGAAGTTTACGCAGGCGGTGTAACGTTGTGTTGAGATTCTGCACCGCCCGGTCGCCATCGGTATCCGGCCAGAGCCGGGCAGCGACTGCAGCTCTGAAAACGCTCTTCTCCCCGCCGCAAATAACGAAGGTCAGAAGCTCCAGTGGCTTCCGCTGCGGTTTGCTTCTGCCCTGAAGTGGTTTGTCATGGCAATGGATGGCAAATCGGCCGAGGGTGTAAATCCGCACCGGCCAGGGCCAGAGATCAGAAACGGTCTTTGCGTCAGGAGGACAAAGATGAAAGCGCTTGATGATTTCCTTGACCGTATCAACCTCGATCCCTGCCTCCAGTGTTTTTCTGCATATATTGCCTAATCTTCTGGAGCTGAGGCCAAAGGGCATCGACAGCCCATGTTTCCGGGCAATCGAAAAGGCTGCATGCAGGTGTTGCCGGGCTTTTTCCGCCTGGTTTGCGGTAGCGGCGCAGTCAGCAAGAGAGAGTTGGCCAATGAAATGAACTGCTTTGCTGTTTCCCAGTCGCTGGTCGTTGATAACGGTAGTCAAAAGACTTTCAACCTTATCCGTCTCGCCAAGTTCGAGCAGCAGCTGTGACTGCAGTACCCGGTTGAGAGCGATGGTAAAAGGGTTGTCACAGCTTTCCAGAAGCATTGAGGCTATTGCCGTCTCGTTTCTGGCCGTAAGCGGCCTGCCGCACTGCATTGCATACCATGCCCGCAGGAAGTGGTAGTTTCCCTGATCCCAAACGGCAAACGGCATCAACCTTTCCTGCATTTTTTTCAGGGTAGCCTCTACCGCACCGAGTTCACCCGTTGCCAGCATGGCGCATGCGCTCTGGGTCAACACCATCGCGTCATGGATATGAATACCGGTTTTATCTGCCAGGGCGAGGGTTTCCGCAGCCTTTTCCAGGCAGCGCCGGTGGTTTCCGGCGATGACCGCGGCCAGGGTCAGGGTGTAACTCAAAGTGACCTGTACCAGAGCAGGCACCTTGCCGGCATTGCCTAATATCTGCAGGCGTTCCTCCATAAGCTGCGCTTTATGCACCTGGCCTAGCCACTGGTAGGATAAGAAAAGATTTTTCATAAGGTCGGCTGTTACCTGCAGGTCATGACAGCGATCCAGCAGCACCTCACACCGCTCCTGCCATTTTTCCAGGTCCGGATGTCCCAGGTCGAAAAGCAATATTGCCAGCAGCATGCTTGCGGCAAAGCGTCCGGTAAGATCACCGGTATCCTCCCCAGCCGGGAGCAGAGCTGCCAAACGTTCACCTGCCGTAATGCACAGATCGAGGTCGGTGAATCCGCCGCGCACTATAAAAATGATCTCGACCGTAGCCGCCCAACTGAGAATTTGACCGGTTAGGTCACAATTATTATTGAACATATTGCAGGCCATGGTGCAGAGAGTCCGGCTTGCCGGGGCATTCCTGGTCACCTGGGCCTGGCTCTGCCAAAAAAGCAGCCAGGGGTTTTTTTGTCTATATTCACACGGCAGCAACGCTATCCACGCGGCAAGTGTCGTGTCTCGGCCTTTGGCCATGAGGATCGGCGCCACGTCCAAAATGATCGAGGCCGCTGATTTATAGTCTTCTGCCTGAGCGTACAGGTCGATGGCCGCCTTCTTCCAACCTTTTTTCCGAAGAATTCCGGCGGCGCGGCAGCACATTTCCCGACGTGATGCGGCCGGATAGACGCGTGCGGCGGTGAGGAGGAGAAACCGACGGAACAGAGGCTGATAACAATAGGTCGGGTCGGGCAGGCGGCATTTGTCAATAAAATAATTTTTTCGTTTTAAGGCCAGAAGGACATCCGCTGCTGCCGTATCTGCCAGTTCGCCGGCCATGTCTGCCGTCATGTGCGGCAAGTGGGCGCTCTGCATCAGGAAATGATAGACAGGATGAGAAACTTTTTCGAGAATTTCAGCAGTAAAATAGTCAAAAATGTTTTGTGGAACCCCCTCTGTCAAAAACATGCCGGGGCTTGCTTCGCCCTCGGCCTGCAATAGCCACAGGATGGCGCCGGCGATCCATCCTTTGGTTATTCGGTGCAGTCGTTTGCCGGCCTCCTGGTCAAGGCCGGGCTTGGTCAAGGTGAGAAATGCGGCAAACTCCTCGCGACTAAAGCGTATCAGGTTGCCACCGATGGCCTGCATGGTTCTATTGGCGATCAAGCGAGAAACAGCAGCCGGTGGCTCCTCGCGACTGACCACGGCGATGGTGAAGTTTCCAGGAAGTTGGTTGATTGCCGAGACAATAATCTGCAGCAGGGGTGACTCCTCCGGTGCATCTTGAAAATTGTCGAAGACCAACCAGGAACCAGGTGGTATGTGCTGGTACAATGTCGCAAAATAGCCAAGGACAAAGGTTTCCAGGCTGGGAGGGTGTTCCGGCCTGAGCAATGGCATCGACCATGCTGGGGGCTCAAGCAGCGATGCGGCGGCCTGACCGAAATAAGAGAAAAATGTGGCGGGATCACCAGCCATGGCATCGACCTCATACCAGAGATGCGGAATTTTTCTTTCTGCAAGATACGTTGCAACAAGGGTGGTTTTTCCTGAACCAGCGGGGCCGGAAATCCAGAAAGAACGTGTTGGTGACTGCCGGTCAAGGAGAGTGAACAGCCGTTCACGATGCAGGACATTGTCGATGACCTGCGACGAAATCTTGCTGATGGTTGCCGGTTTCCTTTGCATGGGGCGGCATGGGGCATAGTTAAAAAGAATTCAAGAAAGCCCTTTTCCGAAAAAAACACCTGACACAGGAGTTCTCTTCTGACTCATATTATCCTAACGGATAATCCAGCCTGACTCAAGCTCTTTTCCCAGCGGTAAAAACGGCACTGGTCTGGAGCCGTTCACCGGAAAATGGTAAAGGACAGCCTGTCTTGCCGACGGTTCATGGCCTGCACAGTTCTATGGCGGTGACCTGCCGGCCCAGGCCCAGGAGGAGGATCTTGCTCTTTTCGCTGGTTATGGCAATGTCGACGCCTCCCGCCAGAGCACCGGGGATATGGCCCGAGTCGAGGAAAGAAGCAGCCAGTGCCGTCGCCACCGCCGAGGCGGAGGCAAATTCACCAATATATTTTCGATAGTCGACAACAGGGACGGCCAGCTGCGAAAGCGCCATAAACTGTGCGAGCTGCTGTTTTCCTTCCCGGTGCATGGCGGCGGGGATACCGGCCAGAATAAGCGCATAGCCGGACGGTTGGTTCGGGCGGACGCCGAGCGCATCAACCAGTGCGGCGATGACGCCTTCCGCCTTGCCGCTTTGATAGAAGGGGATGGAAAGAACACAGGGACCATCTTCTGTTTCCCTCGTGACGCATAGGGCGCCGCCGCCATCGGCAAGAACCGTTTCCGGGCGGATAGAAGGATCGAGCAGTCGCGACAACGGATCGTGCCCTTCTTCGACGCCGAGGATGAGTGCCGGCTGCGTCGCATCCTCAAGCATAAGTTCCGCGGCCATTACCGCCTGTTCAAATGAATAGTCCCCGCCACTGGTGGTGATATTCGGCCCTGTCGCGCCGAACATGATCGCCACCTGGCTGGCCGGACCGTTATGCACGGAGCCGACAAAATCGGTGGGACTTGGAAATTTTTCCTTGGATTCCTTCAGGCGGGTGAGGAAATCATGGGTTTCCGACAAGGCCCCCCAGCCGGTGCCCATGAAAACAGCACCGGGTTTTTGTCCGTTGACCGCCATTTTTTTCGCATGCTCATAGGCCGCTGCGGCTAAAGAGAGGGTCATTTTCGGCAGCCGTTTGAGCCGACGTATCATCCGAGGCGGCAGGTTCTCGGAAAATGTCTTGCCTTCTGGCATTCCGGCAACAGGTTCACCTCTGCGCATTCGAGCAATGGTCGCGGCGCTGTCGCCGGCGCCGGTCAGACAGGAATAGCCTTGAATGGCCAGTCTTACGACGGGCTGCCGGGCCGGCGCTTGCTGAAAGGTGTCGACGGCACCGATGATCAGAGAGCCGTTGTTGCCGCCAAAACCAAAGGAGTTGGACAGAACGGCCCGCGCGGGAAGCTCGATCGGCCGGGTCAGCGGCTGCAGGCCAAGTGCCGGATCGACTGTCTGCAGCCCGGTATTGGCGGGCAACAGCCCATGGGCAATGGTCATTGTCGCAACGACCGCTTCAACAGCCCCGGCGGCGGCCAGACTGTGGCCGGATGCCCCTTTGATTGAGGAGAGGGGCGGCGGCAGGCTGAAAAGTCTGCGTACCGCTTTTGACTCCGCCAGGTCGTTATCCGGAGTTCCGGTGCCGTGCAGGTTGATGTAATCGATATCGTCCGGGCACAGGCCGGCGTCGGTCAGGGCCTGCTGCATGGCCATGAACGCACCCTCGCCTTCCGGGTGCGGCGCGGCGGGGTGGTAGGCGTCGCAGGAAAGTCCGGCGCCGAGGAGTTCGGCAAAACAGGTGTCGGTTTTCTGGGTGGTGAGGAGCAGCATACCTGCGCCTTCCGCTACCGCCATGCCCCGCCGGTTCAGGTCGAGCGGTCGGCAGCCGGCCTGATCGACCAGCTGCAGGGAATGAAAACCAAAATAGGTCAGACGGCTCAGGGAATCTACGCCTCCGGCAAGAACTGTTTCGACCTGCCCACGGCGGAGCATTCTCAAGGCCAGGGCAAGGGCGACAGCGCCGGAAGAACAGGCGGTGGACACAACAAGGGTCGGGCCGGTACAGTTCAATTGCAGGGCGAGGTAATCGGCAACGGTGTTCAGGCCGTGGTGGCGATAGCGTTCTTTTTGTTGGTTGTTGCTGCGCAAAAGCTGTTCGGTGGTGAGAATGCCGCCGGTTGTCGTGCCGAGAATTATGGCGTCGGGCGGACAATTGACTCCGTCCATGGCCTGCCGGGCGGCAATAGAGGCCAGCAGATGGGTTCTTGGAACAGTTGCAGAGTCGCCCAGTTCGCCCAGTTGGCTAGATCGACCAAGGTCGCCAACCTGGCCAACCGGCAGCGGCGCCCCGTGCAGCAGGGGAAACAGGGTCAGGGGCCCTATGGCCGAACGGTTGCCGCGCAGACTATTTTCCGTGGCGGTCAGGCCGGAGCCCATCGAGCTGATTATGCCTGTGCCGCGGATATACACCGGTTTGTCGGTCAAGATGCTGCCTGGCCTGAATGTTCTTTGATATAGGCGGCCAGGTTGGTCAGTGAGGAAAATACCTTTTCGCCGACCTCCTGATTATTGATGATAATGCCGTAATCTTTTTCAACCATGACGACCATTTCCAGGACATCGATGGAGTCGATACCGAGTTCGCCGCCGACAAGTTGACTGTTTTCATCAAAATCTTCAGGTGTTACATCCGCCAGATTGAGTATTTCTATAAGCTTGACTTTGAGTTCTTCTATCAGTTCATGCATAATTTTTTGCTTTTAATGTTGGGTTGGATTAATAAAACCGGCAGGAGACCGACACGGTGACCAGCTTGAAGGTAGCGCCGTCTTTTCGGTTTTGCGATGAACCTAGCATAATGCCAGCAATACCATAGAATGCCAACAGGAATTTGTCTGCTAATGTGGTGGCGGTTTCTTTAATAGTAAGGTATCTTTTTTGCTCTCAATTATGACATCAATGTTATGACAACAATAACCTTCTCCGACCTGACCCTGGAAGATTTACTGCCGCATCGCGGCCCGATGCTGCTTATCGAAAAAGTTCTTCAGGTTGATGCCACGCATGCGCTGACGCTCTGCCGTGTGGCACAATCCTGGCCGATGGCCGATGAAAAAGGTGTACACCCATTACTCTTGATCGAATTGGCGGCGCAGACCGCGGGGGTGTGCAACGGCTGGGACAGAATACAGACCAGGGGGCTTGATTCGGAAAAGATGGGTTGGCTGGTAGGTATCAAAAAAACGGAGATACTCATTGATTACCTGCCATTTGGCGGCGAAATTATCACCAGTGCCGAAAACAGTTATAAGTTTGAGAATCTCCGCGAAGTGTCCTGCGAACAGCGCATGGGCGATACAATAATCGGTAAAAGTACTCTGCAGCTCTTCCAGGCTTGAATGTAATGATCGCCGAAAACGAACAGAATAAACAGAACGATAACAACAGACCAGGCGAACAACGGATCGCCATAGTAACCGGCGGCAGCAAGGGCATCGGCAGGGCGATCTGCGTCGAACTGGCTCGCCATGACTGTTACCTCGTCATCAACTATATGGCTGATAAAAACGGTGCCAAAGAGACCCTGGCCCTGGTTGAAGACGTCGGCGGACGCGGTGAGACATATCAATTTGATGTCCGGGATGGGCAGGCGGCGGAAAAGGTGGTTGCCGATATTGCCGCAAGACTGGGCAGGGTGGATATCCTCATCAACAACGCCGGCATCGTCGCCGATGGTTTATTCATGATGATGTCACCGAAAAACTGGCAATCGGTCATCGATACCAGTCTGAACGGCTTTTACAATATGACCCGCCCGGTGGTCGAACAAATGGTGCGGCGACGCAAGGGGGCCATTGTGTCCATTTCGTCGGCCAGCTCGCTGATGACCAATCGTGGGCAGGCGAACTACTCAGCGGCCAAGGCCGGTCTGAATGCCGCCAGCAGGGTCGTTGCCTCCGAGGTTGCCCGTCTCGGTATCAGGGTCAACGTGGTGGCGCCGGGGCTGATCGAGACGGAGATGATCGCCGCCGCCCCGAAGGCGGAGATCAAGGCGATGATCCCCATGGCCCGCATCGGCAGGCCGGAAGAGGTGGCCCGGGTTGTCGGCTTTCTCTGTTCCGATGACGCCTCCTATGTGACGGGGCAGGTCATTTCGGTGAATGGCGGCATGTTTTAATGAAAATGCATGTGCTGTATGTGCTGCATGGGCTGCGAATCGCCGTGTGCTTCTTTTTTCTTCAGCTCGTTTCTTCCGGGCAGGCTGCTGGGCAGGACGCGTTTCGTCTGCAGTCGATTCAAGCGGATTTTGTCCAGGAAAAGCACCTGAAGATTCTTGTCCGGCCGCTTGTTTCCACCGGGACCTTGAGCTTTCAGGCGCCACAGTCCCTGCGCTGGGAATATCAAACGCCCGTGCCGTCGATATTGCTGCTGCATGGCGGCAGGGTGCAGAAATTTATTGCCAGAGATGGCCGACTTGTGGAAGACAAGGGAATGGGACTTGACTCGATGCAGGTTGTCCTCGGCCAGATCAGCTCCTGGCTCGACGGCCGCTTTACCGACAGCGAGATGTTCCGCGTCTCTTTTGTCGATGACCGGACCATCCTGCTCACCCCGAAGCAGCAGGCGCTTGCCGGGGTGATCAGCAGCATTGAACTGCAGCTTGCCGACCGCAAAGGGTTGCTCGATGCGGTGACCATTTATGAAGGTCCCGAATCGTACACACGGATGACCTTTAGCAACAGGGTTCTGAATAAGCAAATCCCGGCCGCCGTATTTACCGTGAAATGAAACCGTTCTCCCTCTTCTTCTCCGTCCTCTTGTTTGGCCTGGTGGCCTGTGCCGCAGAAACGCAGCTTCGCCTGCCGCAGCTGATAGGGGCGGCTGAGGGCCTGGGGGAAAATGGCTGTGCTGCTGTTTTTCCACAGGAAAACCGGCAGTTTGTCCACGCCATCGACTTTACCATGCAGGATGGCTCCGGTACGGCGGTGGTCGGTGTGACCAGCCTGAACGACGATGATATCGCCTGCGCCCTGGTCACCGTCGAGGGGTTGACTCTTTTTGAGGCGGTTTTCCGTCATGGCAGGAGTTTTCAGGTCAAACGGGCGGTGCCTCCCTTTGATAAACCGGCGTTCGCTCAAGGAATGATCGGTGATATCCGGGCAATTTTTCAGCCGCCTCCCGGCCGCGGCAGCAGGGGACAAGTACTTTTACCGGCACCGGCAGCAGGGCTGACAGCTGTCTGCCGCTATGAAGATCCGGCCGGCGGGGTGGTTGATGTGCTGCCGGATGTCGATGGCTGCTGGCAGATAAGGAGTTATACCCCGGACGGTACCATGAATCGCGCCATTGTCGGACGGTCCTGCAGAGTGCAGGGCACCGGCCTGATCCCGGACCTCATCGAGCTGAAAACCTACGGCCGGACCGGCTATACCCTGAAAATGACCTTGATACGTGCTGATACTATTCTATGAGATTTAAACTGATATACCCCAAATGGGCCAAGCTCAACCGACAGACAGAATTCCATCTGCCGCCGCATGGCCCGGTAGTCTTTGCCGCGACACTCCCCGAGTATGTTGCCGTCGATTTTGTCGATGAAAATCTGCAGGAGATAGATTTTGACGAGGCCGTCGATTTCGTCGGGATCTCCATGATGCTCACCGTCCAGGTGAAAAGAGGCTGGGCGATTGCCGACAGGTATCGCAAGAAAGGCGTGAAGGTCATCTTTGGCGGCATCGCCACCATGCTCCATGCCGAGGAAACCATGGCCCACGCCGATGCGGTTTTTCTCGGCGAAGCGGAAGGCCGGATGGAGCAGGTGCTTGCCGATTTTCGCCAGGGAAAGTTGCAGCCCTGTTATGATTTTATCGACGACCGGCCGGATATCGCCCTGGTCGGTCCGGCGCGCCGAGATATCCTCGATCGCAGGCTCTACAACTATAAGGGTGTGCAGATGGTCGATCTGGTGCATGCCTCACGCGGCTGCCGTTTCAACTGCTATCCCTGTGCCGTGTCCTACCTGGGCGGAAGACAATTTCGCCCCCGGCCCATTGACAAGGCGATAGCCGAGATCGCCGGCATCGACAATAACCGGTTGTTTATTGTCGACAATTCCCTGGCCCAGGACACCACGTGGGAGATGGAGCTGTTTAAAGAGATGATTCCACTGAAAAAGAAGTGGTGTTCTCACCCCATTGAAGATAAACCCGAGGTCCTCGACCTGGCTGCCCAGGCCGGGGCCTGGTATGTCTACCAGGCGGTTTTTGATACCTCGGATTACATCAAGCAACGCATTCAACGCTACCACGACCACGGCATCGGCGTGGAGGGCACTATTCTGCTCGGACTGGACAGCCACACCGAGGATTACATCAAGCAACTGATTGATTTTCTCCTGGAGATCGAGCTCGATCTTGCCGAATTTACCGTCCTGACGCCTTTTCCCCATACCAAGGCCTATGACGAACTGAACCGGCACAACCGCATCCTGTCCCATGACTGGAATGAGTATTCCGCCGATCAGGTGGTCTTTCAGCCGAAGAACATGTCCCGGGAGCGGCTGCAGGAGCTGCTGGATTACGCCTGGAATACCTTCTATCAGGAGGAACCGCAATCGATCAAGATGGCCAGACTGTTCCAGCAGGTTGTGAAAAAAGAAATGGCCGACAACAGCTTCAAGCCGCGGGACAGGGAGCTGAGCGGACAATCCTTCGGCAGGCTGGTCACCAGAGAGTAGATGAACGCTGATTTTTCACTGGATAGAGAGCAGGCCATACATCGCCTGCTGCAGGGGCCGAAATATCCCAACCGGGAATTTGTCCGTTGCGGCGCCACCTTTGCCGAGGTGTATGCCATGGCCGCCTGGTTGCGTGCTGCGCTGACAGGCCCCGAGTACCAGGACGCGGCAGTCTGTCTCGCCGCCGACAACAAAGCCGTTATCGCCGCGGCCCTGCTCGCCTCCCTGGCCGGCGGGCCGACCCTGCTGCTGCCCTATGCATTTTCCACCAAGGTGCTGGCCCGGATGCAGCAGGCTGCCGGGTTTACCACCGTTATCTCGGATGTGCCCAGGCCATGGCCGGAAGGGGTGCGGGTGATCTGTCCACCGCTGCCGCGATCACCCGCGGCCGGACCTGCGTTACTGCCGATCAGCGACGAGGCGTCACCCCGCGACGAGCTGCTGAAGATTTTTACCGGCGGATCCACCGGTACGCCGCAACTCTGGGCGAAAACCGGCGAAAATGTTTTTGGCGAAAGCTTTTTCCTGGTCGAGCGGTTCAAGGTCACCGAACGGGATTGCATCATGGCCACCATTCCGCCGTATCACATCTATGGCCTGCTCTTCTCCGTGGTGTTGCCCCTGGTCTCTTCGGCGGTTGTTGTCGGCGAGACACCCTCTTTTCCACACGAAATTGCCGAGGTCGCCCAGGCACACCAGGTGACCCTGCTGGCCAGTGTCCCGGCACATTACCGGGCATTACGCGAGGTAAAAAAAGATATCGCGCTGCGCCTGGCCTTTTCCTCGGCCGGCATGCTTGACCCCGGTGATAATGCAGCTTTTTATCGCAGGCACGGGGTGGGGGTGGTCGAGGTATACGGCTCGACGGAAACCGGCGGTATCGCCACGCGCAACCGGTCGCTTGGGGAAGATTTCTTTACCCCGTTTCCCACCCTTGAATGGCAGATTATCGAGGGGCGCCTGGCGGTACGTTCGCCCTATATTTCCCCTGATCTGCCCATTGACACGAACGGTTTTTTTACCTCGAGTGATCGGGTGGAAGCCTGCGGAATGAATGCCTTTGCCCTGAAGGGACGAGCCGACGCGGTCACCAAGGTAGGGGGCAAGCGGGTGGATCTCGAAGAAATCCGTGCCCTGATTATGAAGGTAGCGGGCGTTGCCGACTGTGCCGTCATGGCCTTGGCCGAATCCGGCGGCAGAGAGCACCAGATCGGCGTATTGGTTCAGGGGCAAGAGGCTGGAGTTGGGGCTGGGGTTGATACGGAGTTGATCAGAAAAAGTCTGGTCGACGCCCTGGAACCCTATGCCCTGCCGCGCCGGATGAAAACCGTCGAGCGGATTCCAATGAAAGAAAACGGTAAATACGACTGGCCGGCCATTGGCCGGATTTTGAGTACATGAGCGATCTTCGTCAAAGCTTTGCCGCAGGCTATGGGGGCCTTTCCGCCTGGGCCGATCTGCTCGACCGGATTAATGTCTTTCCCGTCGCCGATGGGGATACCGGCACCAATCTGCGCATCAGTCTGGCGCCGCTACGTGATCTTGGCGAAGACAGCGAGAATATTCCCGAACTGCTCGCCCGCACCGCCACCGGCAATTCCGGCAACATTGCCGCGGCGTTTTTCCGGGAATTCTGCCGGGCGAAAAACTATGCCGACCTGGCGCAAACAGCAGCATCCGGCAGGAATGCGGCCTGGCAGGCCATTGCCGACCCTCGGGCGGGGACGATGCTCACGGTTTTCAACCGCCTTGCCAACGTTCTTGCACTGCAAAGTGACATGACCGCACTGTATATCCCGCTGAGTATTGCGATGCAGGATGGTGTCCGTGCTACCGCGCAGCTCCTGCCTGAACTGAAGGCTGCCGGGGTGGTCGACTCCGGGGCCTTGGCCATGTACGTTTTTTTCGATGGTTTTTTCCGGCAGGCCACCCACCAAAAAGATGCATCCTGTTCCATCCTTGATCTCTTTGCCGGCAAATTGGCTATCAACAGCTCCTTTCGACCGGAAATCAGTGACAGCTATTGTGTCGATGCGCTCATTCACATGGCTGATAAAAATGCAGCGGTTGAAGACGACATTGCCGCAATGGGCGAGAGTGTGGTCATGGTGAAAGAGGAAGCGATGCTCAAGGTTCATCTCCACACCGCAGACCTCGACCGGCTGCGCGGGGGGCTTGGATCGTTTGGGGATATAGTCCACTGGTCTGCCGAGAAAATCAACCAGAGAACCGAGGAGCAATATTGCCAACCGATAGAAAAATCAGCTCTGCATATTGTCACCGATGCCGCCGGGTCGATGACCAGGGACATGGCCCGGCAACTTGGCATGACGCTGCTTGACAGTTATATAATAACGGCTGACAGCTCAAGGCCGGAAAGTCTCTATCGTCCGGAACAGATCTATCCCTTGATGCGCAGTGGTGTCAAGATAACCACCGCCCAGGCCTCAAATTATGAAAGGCATCAACAGTACCAGACTATTGGCCGGCAGTTCGGCCGTTCCCTGTATCTCTGCGTCGGCTCCGCTTTTACCGGCAACTATGATACTGCCGCGGCGTGGAAGAAAGACCATGATGCCGATGACCTGCTCAGGGTGATCGATACCGGTGCAGCCTCCGGGCGGCTTGCCCTCATTGCCCTGCTCACCGCCCGGCAGGCCAGGCGCGTTGCCAGTCCGGATGAAGTCATAGCTTTTGCACAAAAGGCCATTGCCGATTGTCAAGAGTTTGTCTTCATCGATGAGCTGAAATATCTGGTGGCCGGTGGCCGGGTTTCCAGAGCAAGCGGATTTTTCGGTGACCTGTTGTCGATGAAACCGGTGATCAGTCCGACCAGCGAGGGAGTGCGGAAAGTCGGACTGGTGCACAGCAGAAAGGGGCAGCTCGCCTTTGCCATGGCCAGGCTGGGGCGGCGGTTTAACAGGTCCGCCGCAGCCGTGGTTATGCTGCAATATACCGATAATGAACAGTGGGTGGGGGATACTGTCCGACAGCAGATAGAAGCTCTTTTGCCGCAAGCGGAAATTCTGCTTGTCCCGCTGTCGCTGACTTCCGGGGTGCACATGGGGCCGGGAACCTGGTCGATTGCCTTCAGCTCAGCTTCAATTGAAACATGAACCCTGCCGTCATTATCCCTGTGTACAATCATGGTCGGCAGATTGGCGAGGTTGTTCGGCGAACCCTGAAACTTGATCTTCCTGTTTTTGTCGTCGATGACGGCTCGACGGATTCTACCGCCGAGATTATAAATGCAATCAGCGGTATCACTGTCCTGCGCCATGCCGTCAACCGGGGCAAAGGCGCGGCCATTCTTACCGGGTTGGTGGCGGCACATGAAAACAGATGCGATTGGGCCATTACCCTGGATGGCGATGGGCAGCATAATCCTGAGGATGCCGGGGCACTGCTTGATGCAGTGCGTGTTGCTGAGCGCTGCATCGTCATCGGTAAACGGCAGGGGATGGCAGATATAAAAAATGTGCCATGGACCAGTAGATTCGGTCGCGGGTTTTCCAACTTCTGGGTCTGGGCGGCCGGTGGGCCATGGGTGGAAGATTCCCAGTCGGGATTCAGGCTCTATCCCCTTCCCGAGGCACTGCAGCTGGGGGTAGAATCCCGGCGCTACCAGTTTGAGGTGGAAATACTGGTCAAAGCCCGGCAGCATGGGATGAAGACCAAAGAGGCACCTGTGGCGGTCGTCTATCAGGCAAAGGGCGAGCGGGTCAGCCATTTTCGGCCCTGGCGTGACTTTCTGCGTAATTCCGCCACCTTCAACAGACTGATCTTTGCCCGTATTTTCAGGATATTTCGCCGATGAACGGCTTCTGGTATAGACTGCTTGTCCGGGTGGCCAACCTGGGTGGATCGTGGTTCTTTGTCCTTGTCTCCCGGATTATCGCCGCCGGGTATTTTGTGTTTTCCCGGCGGGTTCCTGAAAGCCGCCGTTTCTACGCAGCCCTTTTTCCCGAGCGCGGACACCTCTACCACCTCTGGTGCACTTTCCGGCAATATCAGAATTTCACCACCATCCATTTCGATCGGTTCTTGATGGCCAAAGCCAGACCAGCGACTTTTACCGCCGAGGGATGGGAGAATATGGCCGCTGCCACCGGCCAACAGGGTGGCATTCTGCTCATGTCACACCTCGGCAACTGGGAAATGGCGGCGACGCTGCTCAAGCAGCAGGAAAAGGATCTGCAGCTCCTGCTCTATATGGGCAGGAAAGAAAAAGAAGGAGTGGAACGAGTGCAAAAAGAGCAGCTGCGTCGATCCGGAATAACCATCATCGCCGCTGACAAGGAAAACAGTTCACCGTTTACCGCCGTGGAGGGCATTCGCTTTCTGCAGTCGGGCGGTTTGGTTTCCATGGCCGGGGATATGGTCTGGCGCAGCGACCAGCGCAAGGTGCGGGTGACCTTTCTTGGACATGATGCCTACCTGCCGGAAGCACCTTTCATCTTCGCCCTGGTCTCAGGCGCGCCGCTGCTGGTCTTTTTTGTCTTTCGTGCCGGTGAAGGCCGCTATCATTTTACCCTTTCCGAACCCATTGCCATCCGGCCGGCATCCCGCCAGGCCAGACCGCAAGCCATCGCCCGGGCCGCCCAGCAATATGCCGATCTGCTCGAACAGTCACTGCGCCGACATCCCTTCGAATGGTACCATTTCGATCGTTTTATTCACTGATGCTTTTCGATAACTTATTTGTCGGGTCTCCTTCGTTTATCATGTCAGAGAGAACCTGTTTTTCCTGGAGCCCTGGAATTATGCCGAAAAGATCAGCTTGTAAAACCGTTATGTGATGTTGATTGGTCAACACCGCCTCGGCCTTGGCACGACCTCTTTCGTCTATTGCAATAAGGGTGAGATCGCATTTTATGGTGTCCCCAATATAAACCGGCTTTTTGAATGCAAAGCTCATTCCCGAAGCCAGCCAGCCGATCTGTCCGCCGATCTCGGTAACCAGACTGGCAACGAGCAGGCCATGACAAATCAAGCCATCAAAGTTTTTAACCTTGGTAAATCGCTCTTCAAAATGAATAGGATTATAGTCGCGGGAAAGCTCGGCAAATTGCAGGACGTCCTGTTCGCTAAAAGTACGGGAAACAGAGAATTTGTCGCCTATTTTTAATCCTGTAATAGCTTTTTTTCGAATGAGTGACATCCTGCAATAACCTTTTTACGAGTTTGTCGAAACTAGTGATTTGTCAAACATCAGCATCATTGTCGATATTTACCAAGCTTTCTCGTGCACTGGTTGGCGGTTCCGGAGCAGAGGCGGTTGTCGGGAGCGCATGCTGTGCTTCATGGAAAAGATGCACATCCCGTTGTGGGAATGGGAAGGAAATACGTTCCGCATCAAAACGCTCTTTTACCATTCTGGTCAGATCCCAGTACACTGTCCAGTAATCACTTGTTTTAGCCCACGGACGGCAAATGAAGTTCACCGATGACTCTGCCAGCTCATGAACCTGGATAACTGGTTCGGGGGAGGCTAACACCAGTGGGTGTGAATTGACAACATCCGCCAGCACTTCCCGGGCATGGCCGATATCGTCGCCGTAGCTAATACCAAACACCAAATCAACCCGCCGCTCCTCACTACCGGTGATATTTGTGATGATATTGCCCCAGATGGAATTGTTGGGCACAACCATAATCTGGTTGTCGGCGGTGGTAATCGTCGTGGTTACAAGGTTCATAGACCGTACAACGCCCATAACCCCCGCGACATCGACAAAATTACCGACATCGAAAGGCTTGTACAGCATGATCATAATGCCACTGGCGAAATTGCTCAAGGTGTTTTGCAAGGCGAAGGCTACGACAAAACCGGCGGCGCCGATTAAGGCCAGCAGCGGGCCAATGTTGACTTCCAGGGCTGCCAGGCCGATTATTACACCCATAAAGAGAGTGATCCGACGCACCGAGTGAACGACGAAATTGCGGAGCAGGATGGAACTATTCCTGGCAATTCCGAAGGCTTTTTCTGTGATTTTGCCAAGGATCCGACCCAGAATCCAGAACGCTAGAACTGTGGCGAGAAAAATGGTGATGTTTATCGCCCAGCGAAGCCCTCCTTCATCCGATTGTAACCAGCCGGTAATCGTCGACCAGGCCGCCTCTTTGTCTGAGACATCCACCTTGATGCCACCAACAGAATTGGCATAGAGGCGATAAGGGACAACGACTTCGTTGTCCTTGCCATCAATGGTCTTACCAAGCTTGGTGTTCAGCTCGTTGAGTACGACGTTTAGCCTGTCGATCAGCGCTGTCCGTTCATCGCGCAGATCGGCCACCGCCTTGAGAATCTGCGTTTTAACCTCGGCATAGGTTTCAGCAGCTGTTTCCGCTTGGGCACCAATCTGCGCCAGTTTTTCGGCACTTGTTGGCGCCTGCATGGTCTCACCGGGCAGATCGACCTCTGCTTTTACCGCTCTACCAGTGGCTTCCAGGGCCTGTTGTGCTTTGTCAGCGGCGACGGTGGTCTCCTTGGCTTTACGCGTCTGTTCGCCCTGTTCACCCTGTGCTCCGGCAGCTTGTGTCTCCTTAGCGGACTCGGTTACCTCCGCAGTTGCAGACTCCGCCTCTTGGGCGACCTTTACGGCGTCCATGGATCCAGTCGATTTATCTCTCAATGGTGCTTTAATGCCAGTTGCCTCGAGAGCTTTCTGAGACGTTACGTTCTGTGCCACCTGTTGCGAGGTAGAAATAGCTTCATCGATTTTTTTCGCCATCGATTCGGTGGCCTGTTGGGCATTTTCCGCAGCGGTTACGGCTTTTTCGGCCGCTTTTCCCGATGTATCCGTCTCGGCGTTCTGCGCCGCTTCCTTAACTTCCTCAAGGGTTTCCTTGACCGCCTCAATTTCTTTTTTTACATCTTTGGCCAGTTGAATTTCCTTGTTTTTTTGTTTAATGGCGATTTCCGCCGCGCTCACTTCCTCCACCTTGGTTTTAACTAAACCAAGCCAGGCGTTGGCCTCAATAACCAGCTCGTCTGTGGTCAATGGCTTGACAAGCATCTCCAACTCATCGACGGGGATATCAGGGTGCTTCGTGGTAATGGGTTCTGGAGGTGGCTGGTCTTTTGGTGCGGCTTCCTCGGCCCAGCTGCCGCCAGTCATCAGAATACTTGCCGTAAACAGGATTATTAAAAGTCGAAAGCATAGAAATTGACGGATCACCAATGAGTCCTCCTTTGATGAGGTGATAAATGATTACAAAGACAATCCCATTTCGGGATGAAACGAACAAAATGGTCAAGCTATTCATTAAAAACGATTTACACAAGTTTTTTTCTGCTGCAATAATTTCCAATTCAATTGGCATTGCTGCTGTAGTACGACCGCTCTGTTTCTAATATTATCAATATCCAGAGTGACACTCCCGCAACAGCTTTTTGAGCAAATTCTTGTCATAGACAACATCAATGTGTTACGAAGACCGAAACGTCGACGAAGTGTCTACCGAGGCAAAAGACAGAGATGTTCTCTCATTCCCGGCTATCCTAGCTCAAAACAAGGACAACGAAAAAGACTTTCACGCACAACGTCCCGAATCAACCGCTAATATGCGGAAGCAACCGCTGTACCTGGAAATGACGTTTCCGAAGTCATTAGCCCCTCTGTGAAAACTCAGATGATCGGCCCCTACACGAAAATTAGGGCAGAGGAGATGGGGATCGATTTCACCCCCGAACTGTCAGGGTATGCCGGTCGGGAAAATCCAGTGGGAAAACGCTTCCAGGGGCTTGTTCGCTGGGCAACTCCGATTATAAAAATACATCCTCGCCAAAAGGCAGTTATCGCCAGCGGCTTTTCGGAAAGCGAAAAAGTAGTTGAAACACAAAAGCTGGGTACCGGGCCATATTGGAAAAAACTGTACAAACTAATCGACATTGTAATCGACATTGCCTTGATTCTCCGGACAGTTCTCTCGGAAAAATAATTATTGCCCGCGGATCAACACATTATGCAGAACATGTGTCAGGTCTTACCCCTAAAACGGGAATCAGATGGCCGACCCGATGATTCCGCGTACCTTCACCTGCAATACCCTTCATACAATTCCGAGAGTTGATCTGAAATGAGGTTAAAACCAAATTCCTCCACAAGAATCATTGTCAGATTATCCTGTGATGATATCTTCGTGATCACAGTATTTCCTCCTCTGATACGATGAAATTCACCATTTTTCAGTAATCGAACGTCATGGTAAGATTTTAGTGAAACAACCAGATTATTGACAAATGTCGCGTCGGCGTGTGTTGATGAATAATGATGTCCGCAAAGACAATCGGCTTCCGTGTATAGACCGTTATCAAAGCTATAGAGAGTGAACCATCCGTCGACCTGTTCTATTTGAAGAAAAAAGCGTCCCCGGTCAGGTTGAATTATACGATAGACAGCGTCACCCTGGTCTTGAGGTTTATCACAATCAAGATTTAAGGGTACACGCGGGCACAATGGCCCAAATCCCACATCGACAATATAATTGCACTCTTCAAAGGTGACTTTTGTAATTCGATGGGTTCGCGGGACATCAATGTCGCGATTATGAAGCACTCTGCCTAGAGCTATATCACATTGAAATCCCAGGTTTTTTAGAATCTCAAAAAAGATTTTATTATGTTCAAAGCAGTAACCACCTCGTTTGTTTGTGACAACTCTTTCAAAGAGGACTTGCGACTCAAGGGAAAGATTCTCGTGCAGCAATACGCCCAGGTTACTGAAGGGAAAGGTGGCAAGATGGGCGTTTTGCAGTTGTTTTATGAACGAAATTGAAACTTCCGGGGACTGATTTACCAAAACATGTTTGAGGTAACTCCGGATATTATTTTCACTGAGCATGTGGATGTCTCGTTTAGTCATCTCAAATTAAAGCACTTGACAGACTACAGCTACAAGTCGGTTAACAGCCGATCCTGTGTACAATTGGAACGGGATATTCTTCTCCCGTTCCTCTCTCAAGCAGGCAAGATCAAGCCGTATGACGTTTCACCCAGGCGACATAACGGTCGATCCAACCCTGGAAGAAGGCTTTGCTTTCCATGCCGATGTTACCGGACTCGTCAAATAAGCCTTCCTTTGCCTGGATGAAGGCTTCCGGCTGGCCAAGTGTGGGTACATCGAGATACGCCAGGACAGTACGTAAATGTTGCTGCGCGATGGCTGTGCCGATGGTCCCAACCGAAACTCCCAGCACACCGGCGGGTTTACCGGCCCAGGCATTCTGGCCATAGGGCCGGGATGCATGGTCAAGCGCATTTTTCAAGACACCGGGAAGAGAACGGTTGTATTCCGGGGTTACAAAAAGCAATCCCTTTGCCGCATGGATGTCACTCTTCAACCGTTTGACCGAATCAGACGGATTACCGTCATCATCTTGATTGTAGAGTGGCAGGTCACCAATCTCCAGTTGCTTGAAAGTGAATTCCGCAGGTGCCAGCTTAATAACGGCGCTTGCCAGGGAACGGTTGAAGGAGTCCTTACGAAGGCTACCAACGATTACGGCAATGTGATACTGACTCATGATTCTCTCCTGTAATGTTCTGTTTCTCACCTGCAGCACCCCATGCATGTTATTTTCAACTGCAGGTGCCGCTGTAGAGGTGTTTATCGTCCATATAAACGATACAATGCAGATTATAATAAGAAAGACCATTCAGAATACAATCCACTGATCGACATTTTTACTGTGCAGTGAAGTGAGTTTACCCATGGTTCTTGATCCCGTTACGGACTGAAAAAATAAGGGTAAAGGTGGTTCCTTCGGTGCAGTCAATCTCGTATCGACCGCCCAGCTGCTGTTGGCCGAGCATGCGTACGAGGGTCAGTCCCATGGTTTTGGCGGTGCTCCAGTCGTAACCGGGAGGAAGGCCGACCCCGTTATCGGCCACCGTCAGGGTGAAGCGATAGAGTAAAAAATGACCTTCCCGGTGTTGCCTGCCAGTCGTCAGGGAGTGCCCTCATTATTTCGCCATGTCATGCGGCAGGCTCCGGTGGTCGGCACTTTAGGGTGGAAGATATGCAGTGAGGATGGGGGGCAATACTTACCCAGCGAGAGGGCACACCATACTATTGCAGTTTATCCAGGTTGCGGGAAACTCTCCCGAGACAGGATAAACTGCAGGCTTTCTCACCAGGTGTTATGTATAGATTTGGTCTGTCTACTCTTTCTTGCCGGGTATAATCAGGGTTGGTATCGGAGAACGCCTGATGACGTTCTCGGCCACTGATCCGATCATTAAATGAGACAGGCCGGTACGTCCGTGGGTCGACATGACAATCAGATCAATCTTTTTTTCCTTGGCAAAGTCAATGATGACCTCCGCTGCTCTGCCGATGAGAATAGCAGCCTCAACCTCTATAGTGTTCGGCACCTTGTTGGCGAGCGTCTCTTCCAGCGACTTGCGCGCTGACTGCATGAGATCCTGTTCATATTGCTGGATATCGAGGTTGCTCATTGACGGAATGGCATCGGTGTAGGTGGGGATCTCAGAAACGACCTGCAGTCCATACAGTTTCGCGCCAAATTGTTTTGCCATTTCAGTGGCGACTTCCAAAGCTTGGTTGGCAGCTTCGCTTGCATCGGATGGCCAGAGAATCGATTTAACGGGTAGCAGCATATTGTCCTCCTTCGTTTTTCTATTGGTTACTTATTTGTTGCTGTAAGGGTATCCAGAGGGTGCTGAAAATCTTTTTCCGCTGAGCCATTCTCAGCTTTGTCTCGTCAGCTGTCCACTGTCCATTTGCTTTTGTTCTTTCAACAAATATACCATCAGGAATAAAATGATAAAAATACCTGGAATTATAGTATAATTCCAGGTAATCATAGGAATATCTGCTTGCTTGAAGCACGTCCTGTTCAGGCGGAATAGTCCTGCTCAACCGGAATGTATATTTACCGGCAATTACAAGAAAATATCATCAGCTTAGCCGGTGTCGTTCTGATCTCGACCAGTATGTTCTTCTTCGGATAAAAATTGTTTTCGCAGCTTGGCCAGATTGTCACTGTGCGTGAGAATAACCACTTCATCCTCTGGTTGAATGGTGTACTCCCCGTCAACCAGATGAAAGGTTTCATCCCGGTAATAACAGACGACTCGGGCCGATTTGGGCAGAGCAAGGTCATCGACCGGTCCTGCCCGGTTCTTGTCGGCGACGAAGGTGAAAAAACGCGCCTCGTCCTTGATGATCGTCGACAGCTCGAGGATGTCTACACCTTTGACAATATCGGCCAGGTATCGACTGATGGTCCGTGATGGATTGATGATATCGTGCAACCCCAATTCACTGCAGATTGTTTCGAAATCATGATCTTCAATACGGGTTACTACCCGGCTGAACCCCAGCGAGCGTCCTACCAGGCTGGCGATGATGTTATTCTGATCGACATCGGACAGGCAAAACAGCACATCGGTCTGTTTCGGTCCCGCCTCGCGCAGAATCGGCGGCTTACTGCCGTCCCCTCGCAGAAAACTACAATCGAGGTCATCGGCGAGAGTTTCAATCTTCTCTTTATCGGATTCGATGATGACAACTTCATGGCCCCGCTTGATCAGCAGTCGTGCCGTTTCCACGCTTAACTCACCGGCACCGACAAAAACAATCCGCATCTACACCTCCGCTCGCTTGCCGATCCAGGTTTTTGGATAAAAAAGGACGATCCATGCGACTATTTCCAGGCGTCCCATGAGCATGTCGGCGCCGAGAATACCTTTGAGAAACCAGGGCAGATCGGCACCGGTGATGCCTGTGGAAAGGCCCACTGTCCCCGTAGCCGAGACAACCTCGAACAGGGCGTCCAGCGGATCATAGCCCATGACCAGAAAGGGCAGCCAGGAACAGAGAACCACGGCGATAAATAGCAGAATAATCCCCAGCGCTTCGAGGATTTCTTTATCCTGCAGTCGCCGCTTGCCCAGATACGGGTCGAGCACCGCATGCGGCGGCAGACAGGTCCGGACAATTGTTACATGCAAAAGACGAACCAGAATGAGCAGACGGAGGAGCTTGAAACCCCCGGCCGTCGAACCTATGCCACCACCGATGGCCATGGAACAGATGAGGATACCCTTCGATGCATTATCCAGGCTGCCCGGATCCAGCGTCGAGAAACCGGTGGTAGTCTGTGCCGACAAAGCCAGCAGCGGTGCATGATGCCAAGCCTCAGACCAGGTCATGCCATTTGCTGTCAGACAGAGCAGCAGCAGGGTAATAACCAGCAGTCCGGTAAGCAGCAGGGCGCGCAGCTGCAGATCTTCGTACAGCAGTCGCGGGCTTTTTCGGCAGGCGTTGTAATAGAGGGCCAGGGAAATCGAAGCGGCCAAACACAGCAGCGTCACCGTCCACTGCACGGGCCAGCCGCCGTACCCTTGCAGGCTGAGGTCATGGGGTGAGAAACCACCGGTTGATACGGTGGCAAAGGTATAGAGAACCGCGTGGAAGAAGTCCCCGTCGAGCAGCCACAAAATGCCAATGCCAATAACGGTAAGGCCGCCGTAGGACAGCAGCACCCGCCGGGCATGCGCCCTGGTGCCGCCGGCCAGGTCTTCTTCATGTTCGTCGGTGCCAGCCAGGGTTTTTGCGGTAAGCCCTGGGTGGACGAGGATGGCCAGGGATAAAACGACAAAGCCCAGTCCGCCGTACCATTGCATCCACGCCCGGGCAAAGAGAAAAACCGGCGGTTTGTCGGCGACCGTGGCCAGGGTGCTGAGTCCGGTCGTGGTGCAGGCGGAGACCGCTTCGAACAGCGCATCGACAAAATTCAAGCCTGAGGCCATCATCGGATAGGTCATCAACAGCGGCATGAGGAGAAAGACCAGGGTGACGATAACCATCGCTTCATTGGTCTGTATCCTCGGTGATGCCTGCAGGCGGGACAGGATGAAACCGGCAGCGCCGAGCAGCAGGACCGCCGCTGCGTAGCGTATGCTGCTGGCCGTATCCCGAAAGAAGAAAGAGACGGCCAGCGGCACCGAGGCGAGGAGCGTCAGTGCCAGACAAATCTGGCCGGAATATCTGCCTATTGTCGAAAAACGGATTGCGTAACTCAGCTCTAATGCCTGTCGACTCATGGCCGGATAAACATCCCCGAAGAACAAGAAAAAAAGAGTATTTGTTGCGTGGATACAAAAGTTCGCTGCTGTCCTGTTCTGCCGGACAGTTGCATCGAAGATCGGACAGGTTCCTTGATCAATTACGGGTGCATGCCGGATAGCGCAGGCATGGATAGCCGCCTATTTTGCCGTGCGGTGACATCACCACCTGCCAGACCTGGAGGGCTCTGGCCCTAAAACACCCGGCGACGGAGAGGAGGTAGTAACGCCACATACGATAGAATCGTTCACTGTAGCGATTCTTCAGGCTGGGCCAGCTGCCCTCGAAATTTTCATGCCAGGCGAGCAGGGTGCGGTCATAATCGACGCCGATATTGTGCCAGTCTTCCATGATAAACTGCTGTTCCATGGAGGCACCGAGCTGTTTGATGGACGGGAGCATACCGTTTGGAAAGATATATTTATCAAACCAGGGATCACAGTGGCGAACCGTATTGTTTGAAGCGATGGTATGCAGGAGGAAAAGGCCGTCATCTTTCAAGCAGTTGCGGGCGACCTCCATGAAGGTGCGATGGTTCTTGTAGCCGACATGTTCGAACATGCCCACCGAAACAACAGCGTCAAAGGTCCCTTGCGTCTCGCGGTAGTCCTGCAGGCGGATTTCCACCGGCAGATCGGCGCAACGTTTCTGGGCCAGCGCCGCCTGTTCCCTGGAGATGGTCAGACCGACCGCAGAAACGCCGTAATGGCGTGCCGCGTAACGTACCAGGCTTCCCCAGCCGCAGCCGATGTCGAGCAGTTTCATGCCTGGGGCGAGCATCAGCTTGCGACAGATGAGCTCAAGTTTGGCCTCCTGGGCCTGGTGCAGGTCTGCCGCTTCGTTCCAGTAAGCGCAACTGTAGGCCATATGGCGGTCAAGCATTTTTTCAAACAGATCGTTGCCGGCATCATAGTGTTTCTCGCCGACTTCAAAGGCTTTTCGCCGGCTTTGACGATTGAAGATCATCGCCTTGATCGCATTGGTAACGACGGGGGGGCTGTTGCGGAACTTCTGTTCAATGCCATGCAGCATGAGTTTGAAAAAAAACTGATCCAGGGCTTCGCATTCCCACCAGCCATCCATATACGCTTCCCCGAGGCCAAGGGAACCAGAGGCGGCAACACGCTCAAACAGTTCGCTGTTTTTTATCCGGATATCCCATGGTCTCGCCCCATTGACCTGTATATCTGCCGTTGCCAGCAGATCGGTCATGTGCCGCTCGGCTGATTTTCGCATGAATGCCAGCATATCTCCTCCAAGCCGTTGTTGAGAGTCAAATGCAGTCGTTCACTATGCAATATTTACTAGTTTACAAAATGTATGCCAAACGTACCGGGAAAGAGCATGTAGTGCGTGCAGGAATGATTTTTTTTTAAACAGTACAGCGATTCGCTCCATCCATGGTGTGCATTGTATCGCTGCCGTATCGGTTGTTACCCCGTCAAATCGCCGGCAACATCTGCTGTGCAGGAAGAAATTCCTGTTGGCCCGGCATCGATTCCTGTCACACTGGACAAAACACAGCCCATTGGCAAAGCCCTTTTGATATTTCTCCGGGATTGTGTCGTAGCCAAGGGCTTGCCTTGCAGGATTTCCCACCAAAATTACCGGCACCTTTTTTGCAACATTTTATCCCATGAAACTCTATATCGAAAATATTGCCGCCTGCATCATCGATATCGACGGCGTGGTGACCCAGGAAGGGGGAGAGGCTTTTGCTTCGACCATCTCCTTTATCAAAAAAGGCCGGGCGGCCGGGCTGCGTTTCGCGTTGATTTCCGCCCGCCGCCATGGCCGGGCGATGCTGGAGACTGCAGGGGTGAGCGATCTCTTTCAGGTGGTCATTGATGCGGATTGCGCCGCTGCAATGGGTCTGGCCGCTAAACCTGCGCCTGATATCTTTCTTGAAGCCGCCGACAGGCTCGATGTCGAGGCAAACAGGGCGGTGGTCATTGCCGATGGTCCGGCCGGGGTTCAGGCGGCGAAGGCCGGAGGTTTTGCCCGGCTTATCGGTCTTGATCGGCACCATCAAGGCACGAAATTGAAAAATTCAGGCGCCGATCTGCTGGTGCAGAGTCTTGGTGAGCTGAGCATGGACAGCGGTGCCGAGCCGGGCAGAAAAAAGAAAAAACTGCATTCGGCCCTGGAGAAGCCCCAGAGGATCATCAAACGGCTGCAACAGGGACTGCCGGCAATTTTTCTTGATTATGACGGGACGCTGACGCCCATTGTCGATGATCCCGCCGAGGCCAGGCTTGATGAAAAAACCAGGCAGGTGCTGCAGCGGATTGCCAAACATATGTTCGTTGCCGTCATCAGTGGCCGGAGCCTTGCCGACGTCCAGCAGATGGTCGGCCTCGAGGAACTGGTCTACGCCGGCAGCCATGGCTTTGAGATAAGCTCCGGCATCGGTTATTTCGATGACGACGAGCTGCGGCAGCAGTACCTGTCGATTCTGCAGCAGGCGGAAGACCAACTCACCGCAACCACCGGCGATCTGCCGGGGGTGCGTATCGAAAGAAAGCCCTATGCCATAGCCGTGCACTATCGCGGCGCAAAAGAGTCGGTCATTCCCGAGGTCGAAAGTCAGGTCGACAGCCTGGTCGAGCGGTTTGCCGAACTGGAGAAAAGTTCCGGCAAGAAAATTTTTGAGCTGCGTCCAGCGGTGGACTGGGACAAAGGCAAAGCCCTGCAGGCGATGCTCGACCAGTTTCACGTCGATTGTTCCCGGATGACGCCGCTGTATATCGGCGATGATACCACGGACGAAGATGCCTTTCGCAGCATCGGTGACCGGGGCATCACTATTCTCGTCAGCGAGCAGCCCCGCCGGACCAAGGCCCGCTTTATCCTGCGCGACCCCGCCGAAGTAACAATTTTTCTCGAGAAGCTGGCCGAACTGGCCGAAAAGGACATAATTAAAGGCATCTGGTCCTTGACCTATGATGGCTTTGATCCGGAGCAGGAGAAACTGCGTGAAGCGCTCTGTACCCTGGGCAACGGCTCTTTTGCCAGCCGCGGTGCCGCTCCGGAATCAACCGCCGGCAGGAGACATTATCCAGGGAGCTATATCGCCGGCTGTTACAACCGGCTCGAGAGCAGTATCGCCGGGCAGACTATTGAAAATGAGAGCCTGGTCAACATCCCCAACTGGCTGCCTTTTACCTTTCGTCTTGAAGATGGGCCCTGGTTCGGCAGCGACTTTCCGGCGTCGGCCGCCTATCACCAGGAACTCGATATGGCCTGCGGTATCCTGCACAGGAAGATCCGCCTCGTCGATGAAAAAAAGAGAGAAATTCACCTCAGCGAGCGTCGTTTCGTCAATATGGACATGGCCCATCTGGCCGGACTGGAAACCGTTATCACCGTGAAGAACTGGTCCGGCAACCTGTATCTCCGCTCGGCCCTCGATGGGCGGGTGGCCAATACCCTGGTCGCCCGCTACCGTGAACTGAACAATGATCATCTGCTTACCGGCAGCCTCGGGGTCAGCGATGATGGTGAGATTATCTGGCTGCAGGCCGAGACCAGCCAGTCGCACATCCGTATTGCCGAAGCAGCCCGCACGCGATTTTTTCAAGAGGGGAAAACGCTGAGCGATGTCAAGCGCCGCACTGTGCAGGAAACCGGGTATATAGCCCAGGAAGTGACTGTGCCGATCAGGGCCGGTGAAAAATTACGCACGGAAAAGATTGTCGCCATTTATAATTCGCGAGACCGGGGCATCTCGGAAAGCCTCGATGAGGCGCGCCTGCAGGTGGCAAAGGCCCCTGGATTTCATGTTCTGCTGCAGCGGCATCAGCGCGCCTGGCGCCATCTCTGGCAGCGTTGCGGCTTTGATCTGCAGGCGATCAGTCCGCGTATTTCCCAGATCCTCAATGTGCATATCTTTCATCTGCTGCAGACGGTATCGGTGCATTCCATCGATCTTGATGCGGGTATTCCCCCCCGGGGACTGCATGGCGAAGCCTATCGTGGTCTGATCATGTGGGACGAACTGTTCGTCTTTCCTTTCTTGAATCTGCGTATCCCGGATCTGACCCGGGCGCTTCTCAAATATCGCTATCGACGGCTGCCCCAGGCCAGACTGGCGGCCGCGGCAGCAGGCTGTGACGGCGCGATGTTTCCCTGGCAGAGCGGCAGTAACGGCCGGGAGGAAGCCCAGTCGCTGCATCTCAATCCGCAATCGGGCCATTGGGTGCCGGATACCACGCATATTCAGCGCCATATCAATATTGCCGTGGCGTACAATGTCTGGCTCTATTACCAGGTAACCGGCGACCGTCACTTCATGTCCTATTACGGGGCCGAGATGATCATAGAAACAGCCCGTTTATTTGCCGGCCTGGCCACCTACAACAAAGCCCTTGATCGCTACGAGATACGAGGCGTCATGGGGCCGGATGAGTTTCACACCGGCTATCCCGACGCAGAAGAACCGGGCCTGGCCAATAACGCCTACACCAATATCATGGCCGCCTGGCTGTTCTGCCGGGCGATTGACGCCCTGGAGATGCTGCCGGTGGAACGGCGGCAGGCGACCTGGGAAAACCTCGGTCTGGAGGACAGGGAACTGCAGCGCTGGCAGGATATGAGCTGCAGGATGCGCGTTGTTTTTCATGGTGATGGGATCATCAGTCAGTTCGAAGGGTATGACCGCCTTGAAGAGTTCGACTGGGAGGGGTATAAACAAAAATACGACAATATTCATCGTCTCGACCGCATCCTCGAGGCCGAGGGCGATAGTCCCAATCGCTATATGCTGTCCAAGCAGGCCGACGTGCTCATGCTCTTCTATCTGCTCTCGGCCGATGAACTGGACCAGCTGTTCATGCGCCTCGGCTATCCCTTTGCCTTTGATACCATCCCGAAAAATATCGATTACTATCTCAAGCGTACGGCCCACGGTTCAACGCTCAGCCGGGTGGTGCACGCCTGGGTCCTCGCCAGGTCCAGACGGCAGCAATCCTGGCACCTGTTCTGTGACGCCCTGAAAAGCGATGTTCTGGATATTCAAGGCGGCACCACCCATGAAGGCATCCATCTCGGCGCCATGGCCGGGACGGTCGACCTGATCCAGCGCTGTTACAGCGGCCTGGAAACCAGGCAGGATACGCTCTGGTTAAACCCGGCCCTGCCCGAAGAGCTGAAAAGCCTGGCCTTCAACATCCTCTATCGCGAGCATTGGCTGCGGGTGATCATCCAAAAGAAAAACATACGTGTTGTCAGTCGGGACGGGACTTCCGCCCCGATCACCCTGGGCTTGCGGGGCAAGCTCTATGAACTGCAACCGGGCCGGGCCATTGAAATGGACTTGGACCGTTGAGGCTGTGTTGTGGCGAAAAATCAATACTAAACCGTTACTTGCTTCGGGTTAGTATCTTTTATGGGTACTAAAAAAAGTCCCGGCGTATTTCCAGTTTACCTGGTTGGGGAGGTGTTCCTATGGATGCAGATAAAAAACGCACCATTGAAGACAGGCTCAGAGAGCAGCGGAAAGAACTTATTATCAAGCGCCTCGGTATTGAGGAATCCTGGCAGAACCTGCACTTGAACGAAATCGAATTAACGGAAAAGGCCACCAATGAGTATCTGGCTGCCGGCCTTTCCCAGCTCGATGCACAGGACAAAAAAAAGATAGAGGCCATAGACCGAGCCTTAGCCAGACTACAGGCGGATATCTACGATATCTGCGAAAGCTGCGGCGAAGTCATTTCTGAAAAGCGGCTTGAGGCGGTGCCCTGGACAACTCTGTGTCGTGACTGTGCCGAGGAGAAGGAGCAAGGCGCAAGATTGAGAAGGCCTGCGGCGGAAATTGAGGAAGACGCTGAGTGATCGCTGGTGACGGCAAAAACACTCTTCTGCGAGTCGGCAGAATATGTCGGATGAAAAATTGACAGACTCGTAAAAACCTTAATATTACGGATGGTAACAAGATGACAACGATAGAAAAACACGATATCGAATCTCTTCTGCAGCACGAAGGATGGCCGGCAATATCGATCTATATGCCGGTCAGTCGGATTGGCGATCAACAGGATCCCCTGCGCTATAAAAAAATTATCACCGAGGTGACAACCAGACTGCTTGACGAGGGCATGCGGCCGCCGGAGGCCCGCAGCCTGCTGGAGCCGGAGTCTGCGCTGGTAAACGATGCCGATTACTGGAAGCATCTCGGCACCGACGGCCTGGCGGTCTTTCTGGCCGGACAGACTGCCTTACGCTACCCGCTGCCCCTCTCCTTTGCCGAGCAGGTCATGGTGGGACGTCGCCTGCATATCCGGCCTCTTCTGCCCTTGCTGATTGGTGGACCGTATCTGGTGCTGGCCCTCAGCCGGAAACAGCTGCAGCTTTTTCGGGGAGATCGCTATCAGCTGGAGGAAATCGCCCTGCCCGAGGGGACACCAAAAAGTATCGATGACGCCCTGCAGTACGATGATCCGCAGCGGCATCTGCAATTTCATACCAAAACCGGGACGTCCAGAGGGCAGAGAGATGCAATGTTCCACGGGCACGGAATGGGCTTTGATGATCAGAACGAAGACCTGGTCCGCTATCTTCAGGCAATCGATCGGGCTCTTTTTCCCCGGCTGGACGAGGAGAAGGTGCCGATCATCCTCGCCGGTCCGGAAGAACTCCACGCCGGCTACAGAAATATCACTAAAGGTCGGGCTCTTTTGTCCCGTGGCATTGCCGGTAACGTGAGCGAGCTGTCACCGGAAATGCTGCATCAGAAAGCCTGGGATATCGCCCTGGAATATTTTAGTGAAGAAGAACGGCAGGCGGTTGGCAGGTATCAGGATAGTCTCGGTGGCGATAAGGTCGTCGATGAGCTGCAGTCGGTGGTGATGGCGGCCTTCGATGGGCGGGTGGAGAATCTTTTTGTCGCGGAAAATGCTCAGATCTGGGGTCAGTTCGATCCCGACAAACGACAGGTGATCATCAAAAAAACAGGCGAATCTGGCGGCTCCCTGGTCGATCTGCTTGATGAAGCGGTGTATTGGACATTGCAGAAAAAAGGAACGGTCTTTATCAGAACAAGAGATGCCATGCCGGTGGACAGGGTTGTCTGCGCGCAATTGCGTTATTGAACCGGGGCAGCGTTTTCAGGCTGGCGGCGAGCTGCATGCCATATGGTAGCCGAAAGCGGCAATGGCCTGGCGGGCCATTGCCGCTTTCGTGTCGCCAGGCTGTAATTTTTTTATAGACGGACAACATTGGTCGCCATCTGGCCCTTTTGGCCCTCGGCGATATCAAAGATGACCCGTTCTCCTTCACTTAAGGAACGAAACCCCTCCGCCTGGATTGAGGTGTAGTGGACAAAAATATCCTTGCCGCCTTCCTGCTCGATAAAACCATAGCCTTTTGCTTCGTTAAACCATTTTACTGTTCCTTCAGCCATTTCCGTACTCCTGTGTTATGTCGGTTGTTGTCTACCTCGGAAATCGATGGGTCAGAGAAGTTCGTCGAGGTACCTCCCTTCCTGCTTTTTTCCCTTGCGGTTTCGCTCAATCGCTGCGACCAAACCTGCCGGGTTATTTCGTAACGGCTGCTAAACAGATTTCGGTGCAATACTCCACGCCGAAACCAATACTGTTCTGCACATGAACTCTTCCGCCGAACAATCCGGCGATCATGCCGGCATAATAGAGGTTGCCCGCGGCATGGTTGCCGCTCGATTTTTTCCCGTTGCGGTCGGCAGGGAGAAAAAGCGCCTTTTCTTTTTCCAGCGGAATGCCAAGGCCTGGGACGGTAAGAGTAAAATAGATGGAGCACCAGTTGCCGCTGAAAGGCTCCCATTCCACCTCCAGCCCGGCTCCTCCCGAGCCGAGATAGACCTGACTGTAACTGGCGATATCCCAGAGAAGAAAGCCAAGCATCAACAGCTTGCCCTGGAAAAATCTCGGCAGATCAGGACTGATTGCCGTGGTCAGACAGTATCCTTTGCGATCGATGGACCTGTCGTACCAGTGACAGAATTCGTCAAGGAGTTTATGGAGATCGAAGGGGCCTCTGTTGTCGGCCAGACGCCAGCATGCCTGGTCCGGTTCAGCGATCTTTTTTCTTGTGGAATGTCGGGGGCCAATGCCATACGACGTCGGCATGCGGGAGAGGGTATTGAGGGTCTCAGCCGAATATATGGTCTGCCGGGTGTCACTCTTTTCTAGGTTTTGGATAGAGAGCAATTTTTCCTCCACACAATGAATGGGTACTTTTTTAAAATCATCCAAGGCAGCTTGTTACAGATTCCACTCAACTTTGAGCCTTTCAAAACAGGCCGGGCAGCAGCCGTGTGAAAGGATGACGCCTGTCTTGCGTGTCAGATACTCTTCCCATTGTATCCACTGCACTTTCTCTTTTTCCCCACTGTCATCTTTGACATCTCGACAATACGCGCAGAGCGTCAGAATTTTTCTGGGCATGGTAATTTTCTGTCGTTCTTCCTGTTTGTTAAGAAGTTCCGTCAGTCGAAGCAGCAAATCTTCGGTATCAAGAGGTTTCAGGAGATAATCGTCGGCACCGAGACGCAGCGCCTCAACTGCCGATGTCATGTCGCCATAGCCGGTGAGAACCAGGGCGCAGATCGTCGGATTGCGTTTTTTTGCCTGGCGCAATACCTCAATGCCGCTGGGACCGGGCATGACCAGATCGGTAATGAGCATATTGAAGTTGTCTTCCCAGAGAGCGCGTATGGCCTCTTCGCCGTTCGATGCGGTGGTGACGGTATAGTGTTCTGCCCGAAGGTCCCTTGCGTACGAGCGCAGGATGCTCATCTCGTCGTCGACCAGCAGGAGGGTTTTGTTGGACATTGTGCTACTCCTTCGTAGCTTCCGGAGGGTGATGTACCGTCTGCCGACTTGTTCTCCGTTTATCGGGGGTAACCGCATGGGTTCATGGTCATTTACTCTTAGTTGGCGATATTCTGACATGAATATCACCTCTTGCCTAGGTCATAAAATCAGGAAGAGAATGGTGATGCAGACTACCCATTGGTTGCCAGCCGGGCAGGGTGATATAGCGTGCCAATGAAGCCCGGGATGACCATGGTCTATTGGTATCACGGCGGTATTGGTAAGGCTTCGGTGGCGGGTGACAGCGGCGTTGCGCTGGCGGCGGATGAGCCTTTATCTGGCGCGGTCCGGGCCCCTTACGGGCAGTTTTATGCGAAATTCCGAGCCGTTGCCCGGGCTGCTGTGCACCGTGATGGTGCCGTTGTGATGCCTGATGATGCCATAACTGACCGACAGGCCGAGTCCGGTCCCTTTCACCTCGGCCTTGGTGGAAAAAAACGGCTCGAAGATTCGCTCCTGGTGCAGCGGATTGATACCGACCCCGTCATCCTTGATGATGAGCGTGATGCACGACTGCTCCGTTTCCGTGCTGATGCAGATAATGCCCCCACCTTCACAGGCATCGACGGCATTGGCGAGAATATTCATGACCACCTGTTTGATCTGGTCGGCGATGCCATACAGGATGGGGATTTGCTCTCCATAGTGCTTCTCGACCCGGATATTTTTTGTATCAAATTTCTTTTTGTAGAGCAGCAGTACACTGTCCAGCGTGCTGTGCAGGTCAAGCGGCGCACGTGTGCCGGATGTCGGCCGGTTGAAATCCTGCAGTGCCTTGAGCAGGTTGCGCATGCGCTTGCATTCATCGACCGCTATGTCCATCAGTTCGCTGTCTTCCGGCTCGAGAGAAACCCGGCGTCGGACGCCCTTGAGGACATTGAGCACACCCTGCAGCGGATTGTTCAGCTCATGGGCGATCGAGGCGGCGAGGGTGCCGATGGCGGCGAGT
>NZ_BAAHYZ010000019.1:0-92270 GCF_054657295.1 Desulfocastanea catecholica | reverse complement strand
ATTGCTTAAAGGTGTGTAATGATACCAACAGAAAAAATTCGTATCCGGCTGAAAGCATATGATCATAAACTACTTGATCAATCTACTACCGAGATAGTTGAAACAGCCAGAAGAACAGGATCAGCAGTGGCAGGACCGATACCGTTGCCTACCACAATCAATAAATTCTGTGTTCTTCGTTCACCTCACGTGGATAAAAAATCTCGAGAACACTTTGAAATGAGAACCCATCGTCGGTTATTGGATATTTTAGAGCCCACGCAGCAGACGATTGATCTGCTTATGAAGCTGGAATTGTCCGCAGGCGTCGATGTCGAAATCAAGTTGCCGTAGCAGGCACGACGTAAAAGTAAATTGAAGCATCGGGTAATATTATGCCAAAGTCAATGGGTATATTAGGAAAAAAAGTTGGGATGACTCGCGTCTATGATGAAGTGGGTCAGGCAGTTCCAGTTACTGTTATAGAGGCTGGTCCGTGTAAAGTCCTTCAGGTGAAAACCGAAGCTACAGATGGGTACAGTGCTATTCAGGTAGGCTTTGGGGATAAAAAAGCCAGCAGAGTGAACAAGGCGATCAGTGGTCATTTAAAAAAATCCAATTCCGATGGCTACTATTTCATTCGAGAATTCAGGGTCGCTGATATTTCTGCCTATGAAGTGGGCCAGGAAGTGACTTTGGACACAGTAGTAAAGGCTGGTGATAAGGTAGACGTTCAAGGGACCAGTAAAGGGCGTGGCTTTCAAGGTGTCATTAAACGCCATGGTTTCAGTGGTGGTGGCTCCGGACATGGGTCCATGTTCCATCGTGCGCCGGGTTCCATCGGTTGCAGCGCCTATCCGGCACGGGTCGTGAAAGGAAAAAAAATGCCCGGTCGAATGGGTAACGATACCGTGTTGCGAAAGAACGTGGTCGTGGTTGACGTTCGGTCTGAGGAAAACGTTGTACTCTTGAAGGGACCGCTTCCTGGAGCCAAAAACGGCCTGTTGAAGATTTTTAAGAAATAAGAGAAATGTGATCTGACAGGTTCGAGGAGATTAATATGTCTACTGTAAATATAGTTAACACCAAGAATGAGAGTGTTGGCGAAATTGAGCTGAACGATGCCGTGTTCAACCGTGAGGTAAAAGAGTACATACTTCATGAAGTTGTTCGTATGCAACGTGCAGCAAAACGTTCAGGTAACGCCTGTACGAAAACGAGAGTCGAAGTCAGCGGCGGGGGAAGAAAACCCTGGCGGCAGAAGGGTACTGGACGTGCAAGAGCCGGTACGAATAGATCGCCTCTGTGGCGTGGTGGTGGAGTTGCTTTCGGTCCAAAACCCAGAGACTACAGTTTTAAGCTTAATCGCAAGGTACGACAGCAGGCAGTTTCAATGGCTCTTAGTGCTCGGTTTCAGGAAGGTAATCTTGTCGTCCTTGACGATTTTTCCATGGACCAGATAAAATCGAAGGATTTTGTCAACATAATGCGTGTTCTCGATATTGATAACGGCATCATAGTGACTGATAATGCACCCGAGAGTTTGACCAAATCTTCACGTAATGTCAACGGCTACAAGGTAATGTCCTCGGAAGGCCTTAATGTCTATGACCTGCTGCTGCACAAAAAAGTGATTCTGGTACAGCCGGTAATCGAAAGCCTTGAGAAGAGGTTAATGGCATGAAAAACATCTATAGTGTACTACAGGGACCCTGCCTCACTGAGAAGGCTGCTCTGATGCAGGAGGAAGACGGTAAAATCGTTTTCAAAGTCCATCCCAAGGCGAACAAGATAGAAGTAAAAAATGCGGTTGAATTGATGTTCAATGTGAAGGTCAAGGATGTGAGAACAGTCAATCTTCACGGAAAAAAGAAACGGGTTGGAAAGACGATTGGCTTTACCAATGATTGGAAAAAGGCCTATGTAACCTTGTCGGAAGGAACTATTAACTTTGCGGATGAATTGTAGATAGTATCTTCTTCAAATTATACAATCATCTACCTTCTACATTGAAAGATTCTATCTAATCTAATAATGATGGAGCGATTGGGAAATCATGGCTATTAAAGTATACAAACCAACATCACCAGGTAAACGACAGCATGTGTCGTCTAAAAACCCGGACTTATCAACCAAAGGTCCGGAAAAGAGTCTCGTTTGCAGTCTCAATAAAACCGGAGGCCGGAATAATTACGGCCGCATCACCTCCAGACACATCGGCGGTGGACATAAGAGAAAATACCGCATAATTGATTTTAAGCGGAACAAGATTGATATTGATGCAGAAGTCATCGCAATCGAGTATGATCCGAACCGCTCGGCGAACATTGCTTTACTGAACTATAAGGATGGTGAAAAAAGATATATCCTTTCACCTGATGGTATAACGGTTGGCGACACTATTGTGGCGGGTGATACCGTTGACATTCAGCCGGGTAACTGTCTGCCACTGGTGAATATCCCGCTTGGTACGATCATTCATAACATTGAAATGAAAATCGGCAAAGGGGCTCAGATGGTCCGGAGTGCCGGTACTGCTGCTCAGCTGATGGCCAAGGAAGGCGGATATGTGCTTGTTCGACTGCCATCCGGAGAAGTAAGAAAGTTTAACAATAACTGCCGAGCCTGTATCGGTCAGGTTGGTAATCGTGAGCACGAAAGTCAAAAGCTTGGGAAGGCCGGCAGAAACAGATGGAAGGGAATACGTCCGCATGTTCGCGGTGTTGCCATGAACCCTGTTGATCATCCGATGGGTGGTGGTGAAGGAAAAAGCTCGGGAGGCAGGCATCCATGTAGTCCGTGGGGGGTTCCGTCTAAAGGCTTCAAGACCAGGAAAAAGAAGGCTTCTGACAGAATGATTGTCAAGAAGAGATCTTAAGTTACGAGGAGTTACGTATGTCACGCTCAATCAAAAAGGGTCCTTTCATCGATGATCATCTTCAAAAGAAAGTGACGGAAGCGTTTGAAAGCGGATCCAGGAAGGTTATCAAGACATGGTCAAGGCGATCCGATATTAGTCCCGAAATGGTTGGACTTACATTCGCTGTACACAACGGCAAGAAATTTATTCCCGTTTTTGTCACAGAGAACATGGTCGGTCACAAACTCGGCGAATTTTCACCGACGCGAACCTACTATGGCCATGCCTCGGACAAAAAGGGTAAAAGATAGTTAGAAATATTTCGTTTCTGGCAGGAATCATCAGGAGCATTAACTATGGAAGCAAGAGCCGTAGGAAAATATATTAGGATCTCTCCACAAAAGGCGCGTCTGGTTGCCGATGTGGTTAGGGGCATGGGGGTTGATCAGGCTATAACTACCCTTCGTTTCATGCCGAAAAAGGGAGCCGGTATAATTCAAAAGGTTATCGAATCCGCAGTTGCCAACGCAACGCAGGACGATCAGGCGGATGTTGATAATCTGTATGTAAAGAAAATAGTAATTGACGGGGGACCATCTCTTAAGAGGATTCGTCCCAGAGCGCAAGGAAGAGCTACAGGTATCATTAAAAGATCAAGCCACATCACCGTTGTACTCGATGAGAGCTAGACTGGTAAAAGCAGTCATGATACTTTGGAAATTCTAAACATTAATAGAACAATGGATTTGTTGGAGGACTGTTTTGGGGCAGAAGGTTAATCCACTCGGACTAAGACTGAATATTACCCGGACCTGGGATTCAATCTGGTATGCTGATAAGGAATATTCCACTTATCTGATTGAAGACCAAAAAATTAAGAAGTTTCTCAAGAACCGTCTACAACATGCCGGATTGTCCAAAGTAAAGATCGAACGGACAGGCGAGCAGGTACGGATTAAACTTTTCACCGCCAGGCCTGGAATAGTCATCGGCAAGAAAGGTGCGGAAATTGAGATACTTAAAAAAGAGCTTGAAAAGCTCATTACTCGCAAAGTAACACTTGATATTCAGGAAGTTCGCCGTCCTGAAGCGGATGCTCAACTTGTTGCGGAAAATATTGCTCAGCAGCTTATTCGCCGTATTGCCTTTCGTCGGGCAATGAAAAAAGCGGTAAGCTCTGCACTGAGATTTGGTGTGCAAGGCATAAAGATCTCCTGTTCCGGGCGATTGGGCGGTGCGGAGATGTCACGATGTGAGTGGGTTCGTGAAGGTAGGGTCCCCCTGCATACCTTGCGAGCCGATGTCGACTACGCTTTAGCTGAAGCCAATACTACCTATGGAATTATAGGGGTAAAGGTGTGGATATTCAATGGCGAAGTCCTGAGCGACACTGATACAGGGACGGCGCAGTAAGCACACTGTTCATGGGATTCCATAAATTATTTGGAGTAAAAGATGTTAAGTCCTAAAAAGGTTAAACATAGAAAAGTTTTCAAAGGAAGATCCAGAGGGGTGGCCTCGCGCGGTTCCTCGATCTCCTTCGGTGATTATGCCCTCAAGGCGACCATTTGCGGCTTTATGTCGGCACAGCAGATAGAAGCGGCACGTATTACAATCAACAGGACGATGAAACGTGGCGGTAAGGTGTGGATTAGAGTTTTTCCAGACAAGCCATTAACTTCTAAACCTGCTGAAACCCGTATGGGTAAAGGTAAAGGTAGCCCTGATTCATGGGTAGCTAAGGTACAACCTGGAACGATTCTTTATGAAATCACAGGGGTAAGTGAGGAACTTGCAATAAAAGCACTGACTCTCGCTGGTAACAAGCTGCCATTTTCGACCAAAGTCGTAACAAAGAGAGGTACGTTATGAAAACGGAAGAAATCCGTAAGATGTCCGCAGCAGATCTCGATAAAAATTTAAAGGATCTGCGCGAAGAATTGGGAAAACTCTCTTTTCAACATCGTATACGGCCTCTCGAAGATACATCTCGACTGAAGAAAATTAGAAAAGAAATTGCTAGAATCGAAACCATAAAATTGCAAGCTGTCAACTGACGAATCGTTAGGAAATTTAGTGCGGTATGGTCGGGTTCTAAAAAACATCACTAATTGACTAAATTATGAGTGAAATAAATAAATCGAGAAAGACAAGAACCGGTTCTGTTGTCAGCAACAGAATGGAAAAGAGTGTTGTCGTTCGTGTAGAGCGCAAGGTTCGCCATAAACTATATGGTAAATTTATGAAAACCAGTGTCAAGTATTTGGCAGATGATCCTGAGAGCCTTTGCAATATCGGAGACACCGTTCTTATTGAAGAATGTCGACCGCTGAGCAAAAGGAAACGATGGCGGGTCAAAACGATACTGGAACAGGCGGTGTGATACCGGCCTCAAGTGGTAAGTCGATAGAAACGACTTGTTTCGGATGAGATATCAGGTGAAATTATGATACAGACAGAAACAGTACTTAATGTTGCTGACAATTCCGGTGCCAAAAAAGTCCTGTGCATCAGGGTTCTTGGCGGTTCCGGTAAACGGTATGCAACAATCGGCGATGTCATCGTCGTGACCGTAAAAGAAGCTATACCCAACGCCAAAGTAAAGAAAGGCGATGTCATGAAGGCCGTTATCGTTCGCACCGCGAAAGAGATGAAGCGGATGGACGATACCTGGGTCAAGTTTGATGATAACGCGGCAGTTATGCTGGCGACCTCGGGTGAACCAGTTGGTACTCGTATTTTTGGACCGGTCGCTCGAGAATTAAGAAACCAAGGGTTCATGAAAATTATATCTTTGGCCCCAGAGGCATTATAAGCCGCTGTACAGGCATTGAGTAAAGATACATTGATTGGATAAAGGTAGAGCAATGAGACAGGGTAGAACATACCTGAAAAAAAATGATCAGGTTGAAGTGATTGCCGGTAAAGATAAGGGCAGAGTTGGAAAAGTTCTTCGGGTCCTTCGCGATAAAGACAAGGCCGTAGTCGAGCGTATTAATTTGATTAAACGACACACGAAGCCTCAAGAGATGAATCAACAGGGCCAGATTGTGGAAAAAGAAGCACCAATTCACGTTTCCAATCTTCAGCTCATTTGTCCTGAATGCACCAAAACCGGTCGCATAGGCAAGAAGGTCCTCGATGACGGTACCAAGGTACGCTATTGCAAGAGTTGTGGCGAATCCATCGAGAGTAAATCATAGATTATCAATAATGGTACGCTAGGAGTTATACATGGGTGCGCTTAAAGATATGTACATAAATGAGTGTGTTCCTGCACTCAAGGAGGAATTTGGTTATAAGAATGCCATGCAGATTCCTCAGGTTAAAAAAATTGTTCTCAATATGGGATTGGGCGAAGCTGTCCAGAATCCAAAAATTGTCGAAGGAGCGGCTGAAGAGCTCAGTAAAATTGCAGGTCAAAAGGCGATTATTACTAAAGCGAAGAAGTCGATCGCCACGTTCAAGTTGCGTGAAGGAATGCCGATTGGTTGTTGTGTTACCCTGCGTGGTGACAAGATGTACGATTTTTTCAGCAAATTGGTAAACATAGCCCTGCCTCGGGTACGTGACTTCAGAGGCCTGTCTCCAAAAGGCTTTGACCGTCGTGGCAACTATTCAATGGGCGTAACGGAACAGATAATTTTCCCGGAAATCGATTACGACAAGATAGATAAAATTAAGGGGCTGAATATTACTATTGTTACCTCGGCAAAAACTGATGAAGAGGGTCTTGCTCTTCTTAAGATGCTGGGGATGCCTTTTAAAAAATAACTCATTTCATTTTCAGAAAATCATTTTACTAGAGATAATTTGGAGGTCGGTTTGGCTAAGAAATCCATAATTGCAAAAGCACAGCGAAAACCAAAATTTGGCGTGCGAAAGTATAATAGATGTCCACTTTGTGGGCGTCCTAGAGCGTTCATAAGAAAATTTGGTGTGTGTCGAATTTGCTTCCGTAAACTGGCGTCCAGCGGTGAAATTACTGGTGTGACTAAATCAAGTTGGTAGAGATTTTTTTCTCACTGTTTGAACCCGTTTACAATTTTGAAAAATAAGGAGTGTTCGCTATGTCTATGAGCGATCCCCTGGCAGATATGCTGACCAGGATAAGAAATGCAGTAATGGCTAAGTTTGATTCGGTTGAAATGCCTACCTCCACTGTCAAGGTTGATGTTGCGAAGGTGCTGAAGTCCGAAGGGTTCATTGGAAACTATCAGGTTATTCCTGGAAAAATCCAAGGTACTCTGAAAATTGATCTGAAATACGGACCGGACCATGAGTGCGTTATCACCGGAATTAAAAGGGTGAGTAAACCTGGACTTCGCAAGTATGCCAAGGCAGACGCTATTCCGAAGGTGTTGAACGGACTAGGGGTCGCCATTATATCTACCTCAAGAGGTGTTGTGACTGATAAAACAGCCAGAGCACTGAATGCAGGTGGTGAGATAATTTGTGAGGTCTGGTAGACCCGCGGATAACGGAGGAAATTATGTCTCGTATTGGTAAACAACCAATTCCGGTCCCCGCAGGGGTGAAGGTTGAACTTGCTGGTCAACTTCTTACGGTTACCGGAGCAAAGGGTACTTTAAAACGTGAAATAGTCCAGGATATTGACGTTCAGATCCAGGACAATATAATTCAGGTCAGTAATCGAATCGAAAACACCAGGGTAAATGCTTTTCGCGGTCTTACGCGAACTCTGATCAACAATATGATTATTGGTGTTGTCGACGGGTTCAAAAAAGTTCTGATAATTGAAGGTGTCGGCTACAAGGCAAATGTCAGCGGAGCAACACTGACGCTCAATGTCGGCTATTCCAATCCCGTCAATTTTCAACTGCCGAAAGAGGTTTCTGCAACTGTCGAAGGAAACACTAAAGTTGTTGTTGAATGTATCGATAAAGAGCTGCTTGGACTTGTTGCATCAAGAATCCGTCAGGTACGAAAGCCTGAGCCCTATAAAGGGAAGGGCATTCGATACGAAGGCGAGCATATTATTAGAAAAGTCGGCAAATCCGGCTCAAAATAATTTGTACTTTCGAACAGGTCAAAAATAAACTGAATGGTAAATTGCAATGGCTAAGACAAATCCGAAGACCATAGCTCGGGCGAAACGTGTCAGCCGGATAAGGAAGAAGATTTCCGGTACCAGCGAACGCCCCAGGTTGAGAGTCTTTAAGAGTAATAAACATATGTATGCGCAAATTATTGACGATGCAGCCGGACATACATTGGTATCCATGTCAACCGTTGATAAAGAGTTTGCGCCTGGTGAAGAAAAAGGAAAGGTTGGAGCAGCAAAGAAGATAGGTATAATGCTTGCTACTCGCGCCAAGGCCGCCGGAATCAGCAAAGTGATATTTGATCGCGGAGGATCAATTTATCACGGCCGGGTTAAATCTCTTTCCGAAGGTGCTCGGGAAGGTGGTCTTGAATTCTAATGATTTCTATTATAACGGGGGTGTCCCTTGTCTGATTTCAAACGTTCCAAAAGTGTTGCTACTGAGGAACTGATCGAAAAGATTGTTTTTATCAACCGGGTTGCAAAAGTTGTAAAAGGTGGTCGTCGATTCAGCTTTAGTGCCATTGTTGTGGTTGGTGATGGTAAGGGTAAAGTGGGTTACGGCCTGGGCAAAGCAAACCAGGTTCCAGAAGCCATCCGGAAAGGTGTTGAGAAAGCACGCAAGAGTATGTTTTCCGTCTGTTTGACAGAGAATTCGATTCCGCATCAGGTTGTTGGTAAATTTGGCGCCGGAAAAGTACTGCTCAAGCCGGCATCAGCGGGTACCGGGCTTATCGCCGGTGGTCCTGTCAGGGCGGTACTTGAGGCTGCGGGAGTTTCAAATATACTCACTAAATGCCTCGGATCACACAATCCGCACAATATGGTAAAAGCTACCTTGGGTGGTTTGCGAGATTTGCGTACAGCTCAGAATATAGCTGACTTACGCGGAAAAACCGTAGAAGAAATAACTGCTTAATCACAACGGTTGCGAAGTCGGATAAGTATTTCGACCGTATCTGTTGTCTAATATTTGATTAAAAGAAGGTAGTCAAATGGCCGAGACAATTACTTTTACTCTGGTGAAGAGTGGCATTGGCAGTACCAAGAAAATCAATGCAACTTTAACAGGGCTGGGGCTCACCAAAATGAATAAAACAATAACAAGAAAAGATACCCCAGAGATCAGGGGCATGCTTAATAAAGTATCGCATCTTGTTCGTATGGAGGAGGTATAGCATGATAACCTTAGCGAATCTTTCTCCCAAAGCCGGCTCGACCAAACAGCCTAAACGACTTGGTAGAGGCCCCGGTAGCGGGCATGGAAAAACGGCTGGGCGAGGTCACAAAGGATTTAAATCTCGATCCGGTTCCGGCGTTAAACCAGGTTTTGAGGGTGGCCAGATGCCACTGCAGCGTCGATTGCCAAAACGTGGCTTTACCAACATCTTCAAAAAAGAATATGCTCTCGTCTCCCTGACCCAGCTTGATGGCTTAGGTGGTGAGCAAGAAGTTACTGTTGAGAGCCTTGTTGCAGCAGGGATTGTTAAAAAAGGTATGCTTGTTAAGGTTCTCGCCAATGGAGAAATCACCAAGCCATTGAAAATAAAAGTAGATAAAATCAGTAAAGCTGCTCAGAATAAGATTGAAACTGCAGGTGGAACGGTAGTTACCTCTGATCAGCAGGACTCTTAACGCACTTTTATCTCTGACGTAGAGATCCAAGAAACTATTATAGAGCTGTATCGTAAATAGGTATTAATAATGAGTGGATTGCAGAGTGCTGCAAATATACCAGAGCTGCGAAGGCGGGTGTTGTTCACGCTGATCATGCTTGCCGTGTACAGGATGGGCGTTCAGATCCCAACTCCTGGAATCAATGGCGAGGCACTTTCGGCTTTCTTCAACCTCAATGCCGGTACACTGTTTGGCATGTTTAATATGTTTTCCGGAGGAGCACTGGAGAATTTCTCCATCTTCGCCCTTGGTATCATGCCCTATATTAGTGCCTCCATTATCATTCAGCTCTTGACTGTGGTGATCCCACAACTCGAGGCTCTGAAAAAAGAAGGACCGTCCGGTACGCGAAAGATCACTCAATACACCAGATACGGGACGGTGTTTCTAAGTATAATTCAGGGTACCTTCATTGCCGTTGGGTTGGAAGGCATGACTGGACCTGGGGGGGAGGCGATAGTTCTCGATCCTGGTATTCAGTTTAAGCTCATGACCATGCTGACACTCACTTCCGGGACCGCCTTCATCATGTGGCTTGGGGAACAGATGACAGAGAGAGGGATTGGCAATGGCATCTCACTTATCATTTTTGCCGGTATTGTGGCCCGTGGGCCGGCAGCAATTGTCAACTCCATTCAGCTGGTTAAAGCCGGGGAGATTTCTCTCTTTTTTGTTCCCTTTCTCGTTTTGTTCATGCTGGCTGTTGTTGCGACTATCGTCTTCTTTGAAACATCGCAGAGAAGAATTCCTATACAATATGCAAAAAGGGTTGTGGGCAGAAAGGTGTATGGCGGTCAGAGTTCTCATCTGCCGCTAAAAATCAATATAGCAGGGGTTATTCCACCAATTTTTGCCTCTTCGATTATGATGTTTCCTGCTACTATCGGCAGTTTCATCCAAATTGACTGGGTGCAGCGTGTTTCCGCGGCAATGTCTCCAGGGACGATATATTACTATATCTGTTATATCGGGATGATCGTTTTCTTCTGTTTCTTCTATACAGCGGTCACCTTTAAGCCGGATGATGTTGCGGAAAATCTGAAAAAAAATGGCGGCTTCATACCAGGTATTCGACCTGGTAAAAAGACTGCCGAATTTATAGATAAAGTTCTTACCAGGCTGACAGTAGTCGGGGCTATTTATCTCAGTACAGTATGTGTGCTGCCGACCGTCTTGATCTCTAAATTTAATATACCTTTTTTCTTTGGGGGTACTGCACTGTTGATCGTGGTTGGTGTCGGCATTGATACCATCTCCCAGATCGAGTCGCATTTACATATGCGTAATTACGAAGGGTTTATGAAGCAGGGTCGGATCAAAGGACGCAGGTAGGCAGCGCGGTGACAGCATCCGATGTAATAGATCGGGGCAGAAATATCATCATTAAAACTGCTGATGAAATTCTGCTCATGCGTGAAGCTAATCAGATAGTCGCGGAAACATTGACGATGCTGGGCGATGTGATTCAACCTGGCATGAGCACCTGGGAACTTGATAATCTTGCCGAGGAATTGTGTGTCAAACGAAAAGCTCAACCGGCTTTTAAAGGGTATCGAGGTTTTCCCGGTAGCCTTTGTGTTTCCGTTAATGAAGAAGTTGTGCACGGTATCCCTTCGAGGAAGAAAAAGGTACAAAAAGGCGACATAGTTTCCATTGATTTTGGTGTGCTCTTCAGAGGATATTATGGCGACTCAGCCATAACCGTACCGGTAGGTATGATTGCTGGAGATGTACAAAAATTATTGAACACAACAAAAAACAGCCTGCAGAAAGGAATAGAACAGGCTGTAGTGGGCAATAGAATAAGTGATATATCAACGGCTATACAGGATTGCATTGAGAGTGGAGGGTTTTCTGTCGTTAGACAATTTGTTGGCCACGGTATCGGCACCCATCTGCATGAAGCACCTGAGATTCCTAATTTTCATCAGGGAGAGCGGACGGTAAGATTATTGCCCGGCATGGTGTTGGCCATTGAGCCTATGGTTAACATGGGGACACATAAGGTAAAGGTGCTAAGGGATGGGTGGACCGTTATCACCACTGACAAAAAGCCATCTGCTCATTTTGAACACTCCATTGCCGTAACTGAAAATGGGCCACTCATTCTGAGTTCTCTAGAAAAGTAGTGGTTCGGTAAAATATTTCTTCTCTTTTGTTTGAAGTTATATTATACTGTTCCGTTTTTAACTGAACTTTGAATTTTCAGGATAATTCATGTCAAAAGAAGAAGCAATTGAAGTTGAAGGCACTATTGTAGAGCCGCTCCCAAACGCGATGTTTCGTGTTGAGCTTGATAACGGTCATAAAGTGCTAGCCCATATCTCCGGAAAAATGCGCATGCATTTTATTAAAATTTTGCCTGGGGATCGGGTTACAATAGAACTTTCTCCTTATGATCTTAATAGGGGAAGAGTTACGTTTCGGGCAAAGAATGCCAAAAAGAAAAAATAGAGAGTTTGTTTATCATGAAAGTACGCGCGTCTGTAAAAAAAATGTGCAGTGATTGTAAGATCTTCAAGCGCAACGGTATTGTTCGCGTTTCCTGTAAGATAAAAAAACATAAACAGAGGCAGGGATAAACAGGTATTGCCGCTTTTAATTACCTACTTCTTTTAAGGAGATGTACCTTGGCACGTATAGCAGGAATTGACCTTCCAAAAAATAAGCACATGGATCGGGCGTTAACTTACATACACGGTATTGGGTTGACCTCTGCTCGAAAGATACTTGAAAAAGTAGATCTTCCTTTCACCATGAACAGTGACGATCTTGACGGTGATGATGTCAACCGGATCAGGAAGGTACTCGAAGACGAGTATGTTGTAGAAGGTGACCGTCGGCGGGAAGTATCTATGGACATAAAGAGATTGACGGACCTGGGATGTTACAGGGGGCGTCGTCATCGCATGGGGTTACCTTGTCGTGGACAGAAGACCAAAACCAATGCTCGTACCCGGAAAGGACCGCGCAGAAATGCGGGCCGTCGGAAATAATTGAACTTAATACAGGTGTAAGTTATGGCTGTGGCTAAAAAAAGAAAGGTGAAAAAGAACATACCTGAAGGTATTGTTTTTATTTATTCTACTTTCAATAATACGATCGTTACCATTTCCGATAAACAGGGGAATGTTGTTTCCTGGTGTAGCGCCGGCGTCCTCGGTTTTAAAGGTTCGCGCAAAAGCACTCCCTTCGCAGCGCAAAACGCCCTGGCGGATGCTGCCAAAAAAGCTGCTGACGTCGGGATGCGTAAAGTTGAGGTGAAGGTTAAAGGTCCTGGACCTGGACGGGAAGCCGCGTTACGTGCTCTGATCAATACCGGATTTGAGGTGAGCAGAATATATGATGTTACACCGATTCCCCACAATGGATGCAAACCTCCAAAACGCCGCAGAGTATAACGGCAGTATAGAACTGTTATAGAATTTAACCCCTATAGATGGGATAAGTACCTGCAGAATATGTCACTCGCAAGAGGTCGGATCTTTACCAGGTGCTAATGAAAATGGAGGCCTACGTTGGCTAGAAATATTGGTGCTGCATGCCGTCGATGCAGAAGAGAAGGTTTGAAATTGTACCTCAAGGGTGACCGGTGTTATTCCGATAAATGTTCGTTCGAAAGAAGAGCATTCGGGCCGGGTCAGCATGGACAAGCAAGATTTAAAAAGCTGTCAGACTATGCCGTTCAGTTGAGGGAAAAGCAGAAGGTAAAGAGTATCTACGGCATGCTCGAAGGGCAGTTTCGTCTGAATTTTCAAAAAGCTGACGGTCAAAAGGGTGTAACCGGCGAAAACCTGCTCATCCTGATTGAACGACGTCTTGATAATATGATATTTCGTGCCGGCTTTGCCTCCTCGAGAAAACAGGCACGACAGATCGTGCGGCATAATCATATCCAGATCAATGGTCGAAAGGTCAATATCCCTTCGTTTCTGGTGTCAGCTGGTGATGTCGTCACGCTGAAGGAGAAAAGCCGTGCTAACACCGTCATTAATGAAAATCTAGAGGCGGTTGTCAGACGAGGAGTCCCCAGTTGGCTCGAATTGGAAAAAGATGCATACAAGGCGACGGTAAAAGCTCTGCCAAACAGAGAAGAGTTGACTTTGCCGATCCAGGAGCAGCTCATCGTAGAACTCTACTCCAAATAATCGAGTATGAACTACAGGATATAAGTAGTTATTTCGCATAGCCTGTTGCCCAAATGAAAATTCTTGCTATAGAAAGAGTCTCCCCTTGAAAGGGCGAGACTCTTTTTAGCGCCCCTTATGGGATACGTACTTCAACTAAATTCATTCCATAAACGAGGATGTGAATTTTACGGTACTCATAAGGCTTACGCTACTTATTAGTAGAAACGCAGAGAAGGAAATTTATGACTCAAGTTGCCGACGAAAAAATACCGTTTCACCGAAATTGGCACGAGCTGATAAAACCTGAGAAGTTAGAGGTTGACAGAGAAAAATATACCGCTATGTACGGTAAGTTTATATGTCAACCACTCGAGAGAGGATTCGCAACCACAATCGGAAACAGCTTGCGGCGTATTCTTCTGTCATCTATACAGGGAGCAGCAATTACTTCGGTGAAAATCGATGGAGCTCTGCACGAGTTCACCTCCATGAAGGATATCATGGAAGATGTCAGTGAGATTATTCTCAATCTCAAACTGGTACGCATCAAGCTGCACTCTGCTGATTCGCAAAAGGTCACTATCGATAAAATTGGCCCTGGTATCGTAACTGCTGGAGATATTGTTGAATCCGGATACGTTGAGGTGATGAATAAGGACCAGGTGATCTGCACGCTTACCGGTGCAACCTCCTTTCATGCCGAGATGACCGTTGAGTGGGGAAAGGGATATCAACCGGCCGAAAAGATGGATAAAGAAAACCTTTCAATTGGTCAGATACCCATTGATGCGATTTTTACACCTGTTAAGAAAATTATATACAGTACTTCACAGGCGCGGGTAGGACATCAAACTGACTATGACAAACTGATAATAGAGATTGAAACGGATGGAAGTTTGCGACCTGAGAATGCGCTTGCATACGCCGCCAAAATCTTGAAGGAACAGCTGACTATCTTTATCAATTTTGATGAAGAAGAAGCTGAACCTGAAGTTTTTCCGGAAAAAAATGGTGATACAGAACCTTTGAATCCCTATTTGGATAAACCGGTGGAAGATCTCGAGCTTTCTGTTCGTTCTGCTAACTGTCTGAAAAACGCCGATATTAATTATATTGGTGATCTTGCTCAGAAAACCGACCAGGAAATGCTCAAGACAAAAAACTTTGGACGGAAGTCGCTCAACGAGATCAAGGCTCTCCTTTCAGAAATGGATCTGACGCTTGGCATGAAGTTTGAGAGTTGGATTCCTCCACATCAGCGTGCAGAAAAAGAAGAAGGGTAGCGAATATTGTATTCGCCATAATTGATTATTTAGACAAAGTTACCGTATCAGGTTTTAGGCAGTAGCTGAGGATATAGAGATGAGACATAAATTAACAGGCAGAAGATTAGGACGGACCACTTCACATCGGATGGCAATGTTCAGAAATATGGCCACCTCTCTGTTTGAGCATGAGCGGATTGTCACTACGGCTGAAAAGGCGAAAGAACTTCGCCCGATTGCTGAAAAAATGATTACCTTGGGCAAAAGAGGCGATCTGCACGCAAGAAGACAGGCGCTGGCCTTCATCAGGAGTAAGGATGTTGTTGAGAAACTTTTTACAGTTATAAAAGACAAATTTTCCGACCGGAACGGTGGCTACACCAGGATTTTGAAAACCGGGGTAAGAAAAGGTGATGCTGCTGGTATGGCCATTATTGAACTTGTCGGTTATGAAGAGGTTATTGAGACTGGCGAGACCGTTCAGGCTGATAGTTGAGCTGGCCTGCAAAATTGGTTAAAGCTGGCAGGGGCATATGTTCCTGCCAGCTTTTTTTTTGCTGAATTTTCTTGGTAGAGGATGAGGTTGGATAATCGTAATAAATCATTTCCTGATGGGATGGTTCCTCTGGGTAGTGCTGAATTTCAATTCGCCTGCCATCCTGGAGTTGCCTGTTTTACATTTTGCTGTCGAAATGTTGATATGATTCTTTATCCTTATGACATTATTCGATTAAAAAATGCTCTTCATGTCGACTCGGAAACATTTATGCGTGCCCATACATTTTTGGCATCGGGGGATAACCCTTACTTTCCGACAGTCAAGCTCAAATTAAACCAAGATGATGAAAAGGCCTGTCCTTTTCTCGATAAAACAGGGTGTTCCGTCTATAATGATCGACCTTCAGCCTGTAGAACATATCCTCTCGAAAGAGCGGTAGATCGTTCGAGTGCATCAGGTAAAGCCGCGGAATACTATTTTTTGACCAGGCATGACTATTGTCTTGGCCACAGCGAAGATACTTGGCTTACCGTCAGTCGCTGGATCAGAAATCAACGACTGATCGACTACAACGCCATGAATGCTTTATGGGCGGAAATAGATACTGTTTTCCGCCAGAATCCATGGAAGGGAGAAGGGGCTGCAGGTGAAAAACAGCAACTGGCATTTATGGTCTGCTATAATATTGATGCTTTTCGGCGCTTTGCCGAAATCCATAAGCTTGTTAAACAATTTAGAATTGACCGGGATTTTAAAAATCGAATAGCCAAAGAAGACGCCGAATTACTTAAGTTCGGCTTTCAATGGCTCAAGCTGCTTCTTACCGGGAAAAGCTCTTTAGTAGGTAAATAAGATTTATCTGGGCGATTTTATAACCATGAGTTGCAAAACAACGCAACTAATGGTACACAGTGACGTTGTCCCAAACACAGAGCAGACTGAAGTAGTCTGCTGTCAAAAACACACATCTTCGCTCACAACTGGTGTCGGAGAACATACTACCAATGTTCGCGATTACAGAAGGTGGAGGAAAAACCAGAATCGGAGAAAATTATGGCACATGCTACAGTAAAAGACATGCTCAAGGCCGGTGTTCATTTCGGCCATCAAACGAGGCGCTGGAACCCGAAAATGAAGCCGTATATTTACGGTCCTCGGAACGGAATTTATATTATTAACCTTGATGTCACGAAACGACTCTTTGATAAAGCCTGCGATTTTATCACCGCGGAAGTAAAGAGCGGCGGCTCGGTGCTTTTTGTCGGCACAAAGCGACAGGCACAGGCTATCATCAGTGACGAGGCCAAACGTGCCAACATGTTTTATGTCGATCATCGATGGCTCGGCGGCATGCTCACCAATTTTCAGACAATCAAGAACAGCATCGATAGACTGAAATCCATCGAATCCATGCAGGCAGACGGTTCCATAAATCGTTTTCCGAAAAAAGAGATTCTGCTTATGGAAAAAGAGCGCATCAAGCTGGAGAGAAACGTCGGTGGTATCAAAAACATGCGTTCTCTGCCGTCCGTGCTGTTTGTTGTCGATCCACGCAAGGAAGCGATAGCGGTCAGTGAAGCCAAAAAGCTTGGCATCCCTGTAGTGGCTATGGCCGATACAAACTGTGATCCTGATAATATCGACTTTGTTATTCCAGGTAACGATGATGCCATCAGGTCTATCCGCCTTATTAGCTACCATGTTTCCGAAGCCGTGCTTACTGGCCAGGCCCTTCGCGATGGTGAAGATGCCTCCGAGGAAGCAATTGCTGCGGCAATGGGTGGAACGGAGAGTGAGATGCCGGGTGAGGCAACCGAAGCCTCGGCATAATTTTACCAGAGCTCGTCTTGTTTGGCTTCGGTAAAGGCAAGTGTTGTTAATGTAAAAGGGGGCTGTCTTGAGACTGCCCCTTTTTCGTATGTATATGTCTTGAATCTGTTTTCATTACAACTGTTACGGTTGTCGTGAAAAAAAAAATATTACTCAAAAGTATGACAAAGGAGATTTACCATGGCAATTACAAGTAAGATGGTAAAAGATCTGCGGGATAAAACTCAAGCTGGTATGATGGATTGTAAAAAGGCCCTTGAGAAAACCGATGGTGACATGGAAAAGGCTGTCGATTTGCTGCGTCAGAAAGGCTTGGCTATTGCCGCCAAAAGAGCGGGTCGAGCCACCAGTGAAGGCGTTATTGAAACCTATATCCATGCCGGCGGGAAGCTGGGCGTCATGGTAGAGCTGGGTTGTGAAACTGATTTTGTCGCTAAAAACGATGACTTCAGAGCATTTGCCCGAGATATCGCCATGCATATTGCCGCTGCAAACCCTATCGCCATTTCGCGGGAAGAAGTGCCGGCGGCGGTGATAGCTCGTGAAAAAGAGATCTATATCCAGCAGGCTATCGATTCAGGAAAACCCCAGGCCATTGCCGAGAAAATGGTAACCGGTAAAATCGAAAAATTCCTCGCCGAAATCGCTTTACTGGAGCAGAAATTCGTCAAAAACCCGGACATATCCATTCAGGATCTGTTGAATGACCTTGTTGGAAAGATTGGTGAAAATATCTCCATCAAAAGATTTGCCCGCTTTCAGATCGGTGTAGAATAATATCTCTTCGACAGGTGGACTGCCCCAATGTCCACCTGTTTAATGAAAGAGGCCGTTGTCCTGCTCATTTCTTTTTCAAGGTAGAATACTATGTCCGAAAAGTTACAGTACAAGAGAATACTGCTGAAGCTCAGTGGTGAAGCGCTCATGGGGAACGATGCCTATGGCATCAATACCAAAATTCTCGAGTTTGTTGCGGCTGAAGTAAAAGAAGTGGTGGCGATTGGGGTTGAGCTTGGCCTGGTCATTGGCGCCGGGAACATTTTCAGGGGTGTTGCCGGGGCAAGTAAGGGCATGGATCGCACTACCGCCGACAATATGGGCATGCTTGCCACTGTTATGAATAGCCTGGCCATGCAGGACGCCCTGGAAAGAGCCGGTGTTATTACTCGGGTCATGTCTGCAATTCCCATGCAATCAGTCTCCGAACCTTATATACGGCGAAGGGCAACGAGACATCTCGAAAAGGGGCGAGTGGTGATTTTTGCCGCAGGAACCGGAAACCCTTATTTTACCACGGATTCCGCAGGGGTGCTTCGAGCTCTGGAAATTGATGCCGATGTGGTTATCAAGGCAACGAAGGTAGATGGAGTGTACGATATGGATCCCGTCCTTTACCCAGAGGCCGTTAAATTTGATCGGCTTACCTATGATGATGTCTTGAAGAAAGGTTTGCGGGTGATGGATGCCGCAGGAATAGCCCTGGCCAAAGAAGATAATCTGCCAATTATGGTCTTGGACATGGCGGTATCGGGGAATATCAAACGTGCTGCCATGGGTGAAAATGTCGGTACGCTGATAACTTCATAAATCCCGATAGATCAACTGAAAAAAAGCCGAGGTGAAATCATGAATGAAGTGATCTTAGAGTCGTCCGATAAAATGGAAAAGAGTGTTGAGGCCTTCAAGAAAGAATTGGCCAAAGTGCGCACCGGCAGGGCCTCTTTGTCCATTCTTGATGGTATTCTTGTCGATGCCTATGGCAGTTCCATGCCGCTCAACCAAGTCGGCACCATCACTATCCCGGAGAGTAGAATGATTGTCATTCAGCCCTGGGATCCTCAGATGCTCCCCGCTATAGAAAAAGCTATTCTCAAATCCGATATCGGCCTTAATCCAATCGGTGACGGCAAGGTTATTCGTCTGAATATTCCGCAGCTGACGGAGGAGAGGCGCAAGGAGCTGGTAAAATCGGTGAGAAAGGTTGCCGAGGAATTTCGCGTGGCCATCCGGAATATCCGCAGAGAATCCATCGAAATCCTGAAAAAGCAGAAAAAGGACAAGGAAATTTCCGAAGACGAACTGTTTAAGTTTCAGGACGAGGCGCAGAGTGAAACAGATTTGTATATTAAACAGATTGATGAAGTAACCGCCAACAAAGAAAAAGAAGTAATGGAGGTCTGACCCCATCCACCTGCCCATTGCTTTAATTTTCGCAAACGATATGAACGGGTCTTGTATGTCTGGCACTTGCACAATTGATTTGAATCGCCTTCCTCGTCACGTTGCGATTATTATGGACGGAAATGGCAGATGGGCCCAGAAAAGAAGACAACCCCGGTTGTTTGGTCATAAAGCCGGAGCACAATCCGTGCAGAATATTGTCGAAACGTGTCGGCAAATCGGTATCGAGTATCTTACATTGTACGCATTTTCTTCGGAAAACTGGCGTCGACCTGAGCAGGAAGTCAGGGGTTTAATGACCATCCTGAAAAATTACCTCGAATCGGAATTGCCCCGGATGCAAAAAAATGATATCCGGCTCATGTCCATTGGCGACAGGCAAAAGCTGCCGGAGACGGTCCGGCAATCTCTGGAAAAGGTGATCGAGGCAACCTCGGCCAACTCTAAGCTTACCTTGAATCTTGCGCTCAGCTATGGTGGCCGTGATGAAATTGTTCGGGCGGTAAGGGCGATTAGCACACGCTGTCTCCAAGGCGAAATTACCCCCGAGCAGATATCTGATCAAATGATAAGCGAAAATCTTGATACCTGCTGCATGCCCGATCCAGATCTGTTGATACGCACGGGGGGCGAAGCGAGGTTGTCTAATTTTCTGCTCTGGCAGGTATCCTATGCCGAGATCTATTTTACCGAAACCATGTGGCCCGATTTTCGAAGAGAGGTTTTATTACAGGCTCTTCAGGAATTTCAGTCTCGGGAGCGGCGGTTCGGGCGTACCGGCGAACAGCTGCTGTGTGAATAGCTGATGCAACGTATTGTCCCTGGACTATTGATTGCTGGTTTCTGGCTTCTCCTGCTGCTGCAAGGGTCGATCCTCTTGTTTTGTCTTGTCATTGTCCCGATAGTACTTATCGCCGCCAATGAGTATGTACACATGGTCGACAGGCGGAAGACCGTTCCTGTTGAACGGTGGCTTGTCAATTGCATCCTCGCCGCTCCGGTTGCCGTGACCTGTCTGCGTCCACATACCGCGACGCTGCTTCTGGCCACACTGGGATCGTTTCTCGCTCTGACCTGTTATATTCTGTATCGCTACAGGGACATTGCCGACAGTTATAATCTTTTCTGTCGTCTTGTCTTCGGTACAATCTATGTTGGCGTCCTGGGATCGCATGTTGTGCTGCTGCGCTTTGTACCCGATGGAGGCAGCTGGCTGATCATTGCCTCGGCCATAACCGCCTGTTCCGACAGCGGGGCCTATTTTGTCGGTAAGGCGATAGGCAAGAAAAAGCTCTGCCCAAATATCAGTCCGAATAAAACCGTTGGGGGGGCCGTGGGAGGTGTTTTCTGCGGCCTTGCCGGTGCAGTGATTTTTGCCCTGTTACTCCTGCCGGCGGTCAACTGGCTGTTTCTCACCGGTGCGGCTGTTTTCTTGGCAATTGCCGGGATTGCCGGGGATCTGACAGAATCGATTATTAAACGAGGCACCGCCACCAAGGACTCCGGCCATTGTCTTGGCGGGCATGGCGGGATACTGGATCGAGTTGACTCCTTGCTGTTCGTTTGTCCGATCCTTTATTACCTGCTTACTTTTCCGGTGCTATGATGCGACATATTTCTCTTTTGGGATCGACCGGGTCCATCGGCGTCAACGTCCTTGATGTCATCCGACAGTTCCCTGAACTCTACAAAGTTGTCGCTCTGGCCGCCGGGGCTAATGTCCAGCGGCTGGCTGAACAGGTAAAAGAATTTACCCCGGAATTGATCTCTGTCGGCGATGCCGACAAAGCCGCGGCCCTGCGCACACTTCTTCCCGACGAATTTCACGAGAGAATTGTCCACGGCACCGAGGGGAATATACTTGTCGCAGCCCATCCGGCCGCCGATTTCACTCTTTCGGCTATCGTCGGTGCGGCAGGACTCCTGCCGACGCTTGCCGCCATTGAAGCGGGCAAGGATATTGGCCTTGCCAATAAAGAGACCCTGGTCATGGCCGGGCGCATAGTCATGGCCGCTGTGCAGAAAAAAGGCATTAGACTTCTGCCGGTCGATTCAGAACATTCCGCTATTTTTCAAGCTCTTGAGGCCGGACGAAGAAAGGACTTGCGGAAAATCATTCTCACCGCCTCCGGAGGCCCCTTTCGCAGCATGAGCTGGCAACAGCTGCAGCACGTTACCATGGAGCAGGCGTTGAATCATCCCAACTGGAGCATGGGTAGGAAGATTTCCATTGACTCGGCAACACTGATGAACAAGGGGTTGGAAGTTATCGAGGCCAGGTGGCTGTTTGAGGTGGACAGTGAAGCAATCCAGGTGGTCGTCCATCCACAGTCGATCGTTCATTCTCTGGTCGAGTATAGAGATGGCTCGGTGCTCGCCCAGCTCGGCATCCCGGATATGCGTATTCCTATTTCCTACGCGCTCTCTTATCCGGCCAGGCGACCTCTGCAGCTGGAGCCTCTTGATCTTCTCACCTGCGGCAACCTGGAATTCTTTGAGCCTGACTACCTGAGTTTTCCCGCTCTCAAACTCGCTTTTGCCGCCCTTGAGAGCGGGGGCGTGTTGCCGACGGTATTGAACAGTGCCAACGAAGTTGCCGTGGAGGCATTCCTGCAATCGAAGATAACATTTCCGCAAATAGCGGAGACAGTTGCCCGAACAATGGATATTGTTCATGCAGGAAGTGAGGACAGTCTCGATGATATTCTTGGCGCGGATGTTGCTGCGAGGCGTGAGGCGTGGAGGCTTATCCTCAATACAAATTAAATTTTATATCTACGTCCCAGCATCCGGTGGCGTGTCCCCTTTAAACGTTTTTAGCTATGAATACACTCTTTTCATTTATACTGGTTCTTGGTCTGCTTATTTTTGTCCATGAACTTGGTCATTTTCTTTTTGCCAAGTTATTCGGTGTTCGCGTCCTGAAATTTTCTCTTGGTTTTGGGCCGAAACTGGTCGGCAAGGTCTTCGGCGAAACCGAATATGTCATCTCGGCCTTTCCGCTCGGCGGCTTTGTCAAGATGTTTGGTGAAAATCCGGATGAGCAGCAGATCTCCGAAGAAGACAGAAAAGGTTCTTTTGCCCATAAACCTGTATGGCAGAGGTTTATGGTGGTTTTAGCCGGTCCGCTGTTCAATATTCTCTTTGCGATTGTGCTGTTTTTCATGGTGTTTTCCTTCGTCGGTATTCCGACGTCGGTTGATACCACTCGAATAGGCAAGGTCAATGAAAATTCACCCGCGGCCGTTGCCGGGTTGCAGGCCGGAGATGTTATAGTGCGTATCGACGACACGGCAACCATCAGCTGGATCGATGTCCTGGAGGCAGTGAAAAACAGTGCCGGAGAACCCATCCGTGTTGACGTCGAGCGCCAGGGGGAACGGTTGAGCTTGAAGATAGTACCGGCGATTGATGCGGTGAAAAACGTCTTCGGCGAAGAAGTGGAGAAGCGCTATATGATCGGCATCATGAAGGCCGATGAGCTGAGCTATGAAAAAAGCACCCTATTGGGCGCAATGCAGAGCGCCTGTCAGCAAACCTGGATGTACGTAACCCTGACGGTCATGGGCTTTGTGAAAATCATCCAGCAGGTTGTCCCTGCCTCGGAAATAGGCGGGCCCATTCTTATCGCCCAGATTGCCGGCGAACAGATGAAGGCCGGCTGGTTGAATCTTATCTATTTCATGAGTCTGCTCAGTGTCAATCTGGGCATCCTGAATCTCCTGCCGATCCCGGTTCTCGACGGTGGACACCTGGTCTTTCTGACCATTGAGGGCGTACGACGAAAACCGATGAATGAACGGGCGCAGATCATCGCCCAGCAGGTCGGCATCGGCCTTCTGGCCACGCTTATGATCTTTGTTTTCTACAATGATATCGTCAGGCTGTTTCGTTGATGGAGTGCCGACACCCGTTTATACTCTCGATCGACACTGCGACCCCCTGCAGTGCCGTTGCCCTTACCTGCGGAAGCAGGAAAGAGGGCAGAGTTGTTGCCTCGCTCAGCCTTACCGGTACTGTCACCCACTCAAGGCGTCTGCTTACGGCCATTGATTATATAATGAAAAAAGCCGAGGTCGACTGGCCGTCTATTACCGGGATCGGGGTGAGTCTCGGCCCGGGAAGTTTTACCGGGCTGAGAATCGGCATGGCCACGGCCAAAGGACTGGCGGCAGCTGCGGGCAAAGTGTTGCTCGGGGTCTCGACCCTTGATTCCCTGGCGGCCAAATGCGTCACTTCGCGACTTATCTGCACTGTCCTCGATGCACGAAAAAAAGAGGTTTATGGTGCTTTTTATCGATGCAATGCCGAAGGTTTTTCGCAGCGCGTCAGCGACATGACCGTGGTTGCGCCGGAAAAGCTTGTTGCTGCTGTTTCCGAACCGCTTTTCATGGTTGGTGACGGTGCAATGGTGTATGGTGAAGTGTTTAGAAATTTACTTGGCAAGGCTGTCATCTTTGCCCCTTCTCAGCTGCATGAACCGTCAGCATCGTCACTTGGCATGCTTGCCGGAGAAATGCTGGAGGCGGGGGAACAGCTTGATCTGGCCGAGGCGGTACCGCACTATATCCGCAGCTCGGATGCCGAACTCAATCTCTTGCAAAAAGATGCACAATTGCACGACAAAAATCTGGGCGGCCGATGATTAACAGACGTAAAACGCGATCAATACAGGTCGGCAAGGTCGCCGTAGGCGGTGACAGCACCATCAGTGTGCAGTCGATGACCAACACCGACACGAAAAATGTACAGCAGACCGTTGCGCAGATCTGTCGTCTGCAGCAAGCCGGGTGTGATATCGTCCGGGTTGCCGTTTTAGACCTCGAGGCGGCTGCGGCCATTCGGGCTATTCAGGAGAAGATTTCCATTCCTCTGATTGCCGATATACATTTTGACTCTCGCCTGGCTGTTGCCGCCATGGAAAGCGGTGCCGACGGTATTCGTATTAATCCCGGCAATCTCGGCGGGGAAGAGAAAGTCGCCCTGGTGGTTGCTGCAGCCAAGCAGCATCGGATACCGATTCGGGTCGGGGTGAACAGCGGCTCCATTGAAAAGGATCTGTTGAAAAAACACGGCTATCCCACCCCGGAGAATACTGTCGCCCTGATTGAAAGCGCCATGCGCAATGTCCGTCTGCTTGAAAAACATGGCTATCACGAGATTAAGATCTCGATCAAGTCCTCCGATGTGCTGACCACCATCAACAGCTACCAGCAGCTGTCGAAAACCACCGACTACCCGCTGCATCTCGGGGTAACCGAAGCGGGTGGACTTATTGCCGGGACCGTCAAGTCGAGTGTCGCCCTCGGCATCCTTCTCAGTCAGGGCATTGGCGACACCTTCCGCATTTCTCTGACCCGTGATCCGGTGGAGGAGGTGCGGGTCGGCTTTGAGCTGCTTCGATCCCTGAAGATCCGCGAACGTGGACCGGAGCTGATCTCCTGTCCAACCTGCGGCCGTACCCGTATCGATCTCTTTACACTGGCCGAGGAGGTTGAGCGATTCGTCCAGACCATGGAGAGCCCGCTGAAGGTTGCGGTTATGGGCTGCGTCGTCAATGGTCCGGGGGAAGCCAGGCAGGCCGATATAGGTGTTGCCGGCGGCAACGGCGTCGGTATTATCTTCAAGAAAGGTGAAATTTGGCGAAAGGTCCCTGAAGATCAGCTGCTGGAAATCTTTCTCGCCGAGCTGAAAAAGATGGAAGATGAAGGGCTAGGTTCGATTTAAAAGATTAATCCTTTATAAAAAATAAAAATATGCGCTATTCAAAGACCCTGTTGCCGACTCTCAAAGAGACCCCGGCCGAAGCCGAAATAGTCAGTCATCGACTCATGCTGCGTGCGGGATGCATCCGCAAGCTTACTGCCGGTATCTATACCTATATGCCGTTTGGCCTGGCCGCAATCCGTAAGGTTGAAAATATCGTCCGCGAAGAGATGAACCTGGCCGGAGCTCAGGAACTGCTCATGCCGATGGTGCAGCCTGCCGATCTGTGGCGGGAAACCGGCAGGTACGAAAAATACGGACCGGAACTGCTCCGATTTCATGATCGACACGACAGGGAATCCTGTCTTGGACCGACCCATGAGGAAGTGATTACCGACATCGCCCGCAAGGAATTGCACTCCTACAGAAATCTGCCCATGAATCTGTACCAGATTCAGACCAAGTTCCGCGACGAAATCAGGCCGCGGTTTGGACTCATGCGCGGCCGGGAGTTCATCATGAAGGATGCCTACTCCTTTGACGTCGATGATGAGGCGGCCGGCATTTCCTATATGAAAATGTATGAGGCATATAAACGAATTTTTACCCGCTGCGGCCTGTCTTTTCGTGCAGTCCAGGCCGATTCCGGCGCGATTGGCGGCAGTTTCTCCCATGAGTTTATGGTGCTGGCCAAAACCGGCGAAGACACCATCGTCGTCTGTAAGCAGTGCGAGTACGCCGCTAATATGGAAAAAGCGGTTGTTAAACTTGTGCAAAGCGAGCAGACGGAAGCCCTCCTCGACATGGAAAAGATTGAAACTCCCGGCCAGCGAAAGGTTGACACGGTCTGTGAGTTTTTAGGTATTGCGCCACGGCAATTGGTCAAAACCCTCGTTTTTAAAGCAGACGGTAAGATAGTCGCCGTGCTGGTGCGCGCTGACCGTGAGGTAGAGGAAGTGAAACTCAAAAATCTGCTTGGTGCGGCAGATGTGGAAATGGCCGACGAACAGGAGGTCTTTGACGCAACCGGTGTGCCAACCGGGTATCTCGGGCCGGTCGGTATTGCTGTCCGTATGGTTGCCGACCAGGAAGTTGCCGCCATGCAGAATTTTTATGCCGGGGCCAATGAGAAGAACTACCATCTGAAAAACGTCAATCTGGGGCGGGATTTTCAGGTGGAAGCGGTGGGCGATCTGCGGCAGATAACCACCTCTGATCCTTGTCCGGAATGCGGCGGTCAGCTCGAGACCACGGAAGGCATCGAAGTGGGACATGTCTTCAAACTGGGTACCGGCTACTCCGAGTCGATGCAGGCAACCTTCCAGGACAAAGACGGACAGGCAAAGCATTTTGTCATGGGCTGTTACGGCATAGGCGTCAGTCGTATAGTCGCCGCCGCCATTGAGCAGAACCATGACGATAAGGGCATCATCTTTCCCGTGCCTCTGGCGCCGTATACCGTGATCATTGTCAACCTTGGGGGAGACGATGAGATCATCAACACCGCCGCGGAAAATCTCTATGAGGATCTGCAGGCGGCAGGCCTGGAGGTGCTCCTCGATGACCGGGACGAACGACCCGGCTTTAAATTCAAGGATGCCGACCTGCTGGGAATTCCTTATCGGGTGACTGTCGGCAAAACCTTCATAAAAAGTGGCACGGTGGAAATCAAAAACCGCAAAGATGGCACCGTCGAGGAACTGACACCGGAAGAAACCATCAAACGTCTCCGGACAACAATTCTTGCTGAACTGAGTAAATAACCGGAAAGTTGTTTATGACCCATCTATCGACAATAAACCCTGGCGGGTTGAAGACTCTGGCGGCAAATTATTTGCATGGCGTTGATCTGTCTCGCATTGATGAGGCATGGGAGATCGTCTCCCGCGTGCACAAAGGTCGGCGGCATTTTTCCGGCGAGCTGATCGTTATGCATCTGCTCGAGGTGGCCTCGACACTGGCTTCCATGCATCTGGATCTCGATACGATTCTTGCCGGTCTGCTCCATGGGGTTCTCAAAGAAGGGGTGACGGTCGAGGAGCTTGTCGAGAAATTTGGCAAAGATGTCGCGGGCATCGTTGAGGGATCAACGAAGATAACCAATGTTTCCTATAACAGCAAGCTGGCCAGTCAGGCGGAAAACCTGCGGAAAATGCTCCTGGCTATCGCCACGGATATTCGGGTGCTGCTGGTCAAGCTGGTTGATCGGCTTCTCGATATGTTTCTCCTTGATATGGTCGACCGGGAACAGCAGCTCGACATGGCCAGGGAGACCATGGACGTCTACGCCCCTCTGGCCAGCCGTCTCGGTATCGACTGGCTCAAGCGGGAGCTAGAGGACCACGCCTTTAAATTTCTGCATCCAGATGAACACTATGAGCTGACGCACACCTTGGAGAGTTCACTCGATGAACGCCAGAAATACGTTGATGAAGTCATCAACATCCTCCATGAAAAGCTGGCGGAGAGCAGCATTGTTCCCATCCGTATAATCGGTCGGCCAAAACACCTCTATTCTATCTACAAGAAACTGATTGCCCAGAATATTCCTCTTGAACGGGTGTACGACAAGGTTGCCTTTCGGATCATTGTTGAAACCGTCAACGAATGCTATGAGGCCCTGGGAACCATTCATGCCAACTGGGCACCGGTTCCCGGTCGGATCAAGGATTTTATTTCCGTTCCCAAGGCAAACAACTATCAGTCGTTGCATACGACGGTGGTTGGTCCCCGGGACCACTTCATCGAAATTCAGATCCGCACCGATCAGATGGACAGGGTGGCACAGGAAGGTGTTGCCGCGCACTGGGCCTACAAGGAGGGCCAAAAGGTTAACAAAAAGGATGTCAAACTTTTTCGTGAACTGAAAAATCTGGTCACCTCTCTGCAGGATGTCGAGGATCCGAGGGAATTTCTCGATAGCCTGGTTGGCGAACTGTACGACCCGGAGATATATGCGCTTTCCCCGAGGGGTGAGGTCAAGGAATTGCCGCTAGGCAGCTGCCCTATTGATTTTGCCTACTCGATCCACACCGAGGTCGGAGACCACTGTGTGTCGGCAAAAGTTAACGGACGACAGGTGCCGCTGAAATATCAGCTGAAGACCGGAGATATCGTCGAGATTGTTACGTCTCCGACACAGGTGCCAAGAAGAGGCTGGCTCAATCTGGTCAAGACCAGCCGGGCGAGAACCAGGATACGTTCCTGGCTGAGACGGGAGGAAAAAGAGAAGGCGCTGAAACTCGGTCGGGAAATCTGTGAAAGAGAGATTAAAAAATATGACACCTCGCTGAAAAAAATTATCAAGAGTGGGCATATCCGTTTGATACTCAAGCAGCTGCGCTGCAACTCGCTCGATGATCTGCTCAGCAAGGTCGGCAGCGGGGCGATTACCGTACAGAATCTTATCAAGGGGCTGCAGCCGCCTGAACTGCGCAAGGAAAACGAACAGAACGCTGTACAACTGCCACCGGAAGAACTGGCAAGCCTGATGGTCAGCCAGCATGTCAGTGGAGGAGGAAAAGATAAAGCCGGGGTGAGTATCGACGGCATTGACGGGATGCTGGTCAAGGTCAGTCAGTGCTGCCGGCCCCTGCCGGGTGACCCGATTGTTGGTTTTATCACCATGGGCCGTGGTGTTTCCGTACACAAGGCAAGTTGCCATAACCTGCTCAGTTCCGATCCCAATCGGTGGATTGATGTTTCCTGGTCGGGTATTGCCGAAAAAACCTACCGGGCGGGTATCCATATCAGTGCGGAGAACAAGCGGGGAATTTTCTCGGAAATCAGTGGGGCCATCAGCCTGGATAATGCCAATATTGTTGATATTGCCGCGCACACCACGCCGACTGACCAGGCGGATATGACCATTTCCCTGGAGGTAGAAAATCTCGACCATCTGAACGTCCTGATACAGCACCTCCGACAACTGCCGGCTGTGATCAACGTCCGTCGATTGTAGTTGCAGGAAAAAAGGACGAGGTGGCAGGATGAAGGCTCTCTGCGATGTCTGCGGCAATACAAAAGATCCATCACGTTTGCTGTGTCCCTTTTGCGGCAGCAGGGTGGAGGTAACCGAGCGGATAAAAAAGACCGGGTTTGTCCATAAAACCGTTAATCTCGAGGCTGGTCGTCCGGTGCTGGAGGTTGCTCTTCACCGTATGCAGGAAATAATTGACGACGCAATCAGAAACGATGTCAAGGTATTGACGCTCATTCATGGCTATGGTTCAAGTGGCAAATGCGGAGTTATTCGGTCGGAATGCAGAAAAATGCTCGGTTTTTTGAAAAGTAAAGGCGTGATCAATGATTACATTGGCGGAGAGGATTTCAACAAACGATCGGGAGCCGTCAAGTCGCTTCTTCGGCGCTACCCACAACTCGGCGCGGATAAACACTTGAACAGGGGCAATCAGGGGATTACTCTGGTCATACTCTCCTGGGGATTATTGATTCTGCCCGCACTGGTTGTAACAACGATATTTAACGCGACTTTTTTGTCGTAATTATGGTACAAAATACAAAAAACCTTCTAAGGAGGAGTTTCGGATGAAAAAATATTTTGCATCGGCAGTGCTAGGACTTTGCATTGCACTGCCTGCCGTGTCTTATTCTGCACCGCCGGCAAGCTTTGAAGAAAAGATCAGTTACAGTATGGGCTTCGAGGTGGGTAATTATTTCAAGGACGCCGGCAAAGATATTCAGGAGGAAATGCTCATTAAAGGCATTCAAGATGCCTATAAAGAGGCAACGCCGTTACTGACGCCTGAGGAAATGATGGCTGTCAAGAAAGAGTTCGGCGAGAAGATGCAGGCCGAGCAGATGGCCAAAATGGAGCAAATGAAAGAGGAAAATAAAGCTGCTGGAGTAGCCTTTCTTGAAGAGAACAAAAAGAAAGAAGGGGTGATTGTCACTGCAAGTGGCCTGCAATACCAGGTTATCAAGAAAGGGGCGGGAGAGAACGCCAAACCGACCGACACCGTCAAGGTTGACTATGTCGGCACGCTGGTTGATGGGACTGAATTTGACAGTTCGATTAAACGAGGAGAACCTGCTCTCTTTCAGGTTGATCAGGTCATTAAAGGGTGGAGCGAGGCCCTGCTGCTGATGAACCCGGGAACGAAACTTCATTTGGTTATTCCTTCCGAGCTAGCCTACGGCGAAAATGGCGCCGCACCAACAATTCAACCCAATTCCGTGCTAGTTTTTGATGTGGAGCTGCTATCTATTGAGAAATAGAGCTGTCTGAAAAAATGTTGTTCTTGAAAATGGCTGTCCGGGAGCATCCCGGACGGCCATTTTCATTATATATATTTGCTTAGCGGTCATTTTTTATGAGCAGAAAGATTCCTGTGAGGGAAAAAACGATGTGTATGGCGATCGCGGCGATGACCGGCGATACATATCCGGCAATGGCCAGGGATTGCAGGGCGCCCCATATTCCCCAGGCAATAAAGGCCAGACCGCAGCTGACCGGAATGGCCACGGAGAGGTCCCGCCCCCACTTCCGGTAGGAATAGAGGAGGATGGGCAAGCCGAGCAACAGCAAAGGTATCCCGAGGAAAATATAGGAAACGCGACCGAGAAAGTTGGTTGAGGCGGCTCGTTTTTCATGTTCCACCTCGGTCCTGCCGATTTCCTGGTAAAGATCGGTCAGTGACTGTTCCGCTGATTTATTGGCCGGAATCAGGAAGTTCTCCGGTCGTTCTGGAAAGCTGGCCTTTTGACTGGTAAAGTTGCTGATGCGGTACGTGTTGCCGCCTTCCTTCTGGTGAATTTGTCCAATGCGCAATAGCCAACTGTCGTCGTCTTCCTGCCAGGTGGCGTACGCGGCGGTTGTCAATGTTTTGATGTTATATTTTTCATCCCAGCTGGAGTAGGAAAAATCCTTAAAGGTGTACTGTTTGGGGTCAGGCCAGCCAAAAGAATAAAAACCGTCCTTGCCCTTGTAATAGTATCGGTTATTGCGCAAAATCCCCAAAGGAACCTTGCCCTTCAGTTGCTCATACCAGATGTTGTTGGTCCTGGCTATAGTTACAGGGAGCAGCCACTGGGCGGCGACAACAAACATCATGGTAAAAAACAGTGACCCGAGAAGCAGCGGTCTGATGATGAGCCGCAGGGGGATACCACCGGCTTTCAAGGCGGTGAGTTCATTGGTGTGATTGAGCATCCCAAGGGCGATGACGCCGGAGAGCAGGATAAATACAGGACCCAACTGGTCGACTATAAAGGGAATGGTCAGGAAAAAATATTCAAGAGCCAGCGACAGTGGTTTCCCGCCATTGGTGAAATCATCGATTTTTTCGAAAAAATCAACGAGGAGATAGATGGCGACAAATCCCATGTTGACTGTGAAAAAATATTTAACAAATTGGTTCAAGAGGTAGCGGTTAAGCAGATTCACGTAAAACCCCAACTGACGAATAAGGCGGTGACAGAGTAAAAATGTCCATAGCTTAAAACAATATTTTTAAAGAGTGTGATCGTTTAGATGTAGGTAACATTATCGATTCGGTGCGTCAAGAACGGCCTTTGCGGGAGTTGGGTAAAAGCACCAGGCCCTTGCAATGTTCTTGATCAGTGTGGTATATTCACAATTTGTCGTGGTGCTACCAACGCCCGGAAGTTTAAGGATTATTTGTCGTTTGGTAATGCATAACTCTTCTGCTCGTGCACTTTCCGGGAAATTGAGCAGGAATTTTTTGAACAGGAGATGGATGGCTTTTGGGTGTAGTCGGTAACTTCTTCTTGGTCTCTGATAAAAATAGAGAGAGGTTTGAGGGAAAACGATTGCCGCATGGACTGCGATATGGCCGTTGTTTAAAAAGCCTGCCCGCCGGGTAGCCCTATCGACAGGATTCATGCACCAAAATGATGCCACTGTTACCGTGTATGGCCCATAAACAAAAAAAAAGCTCCCTTCTTCCATGTAAACAAATTAACAAGAACACTGCAAATACTGCAAAAGATCGTTTACATGCCTTCAGAAGTATTTTTGCAAAGGATGACGAAGTCTTGGTTGTTATTAATGCCGACCCGGATGCTCTGGCAACGGCTATGGCGGTCAAAAGGCTTCTTCGTTACAAGGTAAAAAGTGTTACCATCACCCATCCCAATGAGATACGGCGTCTCAACAACCAGGCGATGGTCGAAAGGTTGAGGATCCCTCTGGAACGACTTAAAGATATCAAAGTCGATAATTACAGCAAGAGGGTCATGGTCGATTCCCAGCCTACCCATCTGCCGTGTTTTGAAAAAATTAAATTCCATGCAATTATCGACCATCATCCCGTTGCCGGCGATTTTGACTGCGAATTTATCGATATTCGGCCAGAATACGGGGCGACGTCAACGATGGCGGTCGAGTACCTGCGGGCGGCAGGCATGACACCTTCGGTGGCCCTGGCCACCGCCCTCTTTTATGGCATAAAGGTCGACACGCAGGACTTTGAGCAGAAATCGGTTCTGGCCGATGGGATCTCCTTTCGCTATCTCTTTAATATTGCCAACCGGGACCTGGTACGAAAATTCGAGCTGACCGATCTGCGCCGGTCGGAACTGAAATATTTTTCCATCGCGCTGGCGGAGCTGAAATATTCTAAAGGCCGTTATTACAGTCATTTAGGACGGGTAAGAAGCCCCGACGTTCTGGTCATTGTTGCGGATTTTCTCAATCATGTCGGTGAGATCGACTGGGTTTTCGTTTCCGGTATTCACGGTGAAAAATTGATCGTTATTTTCCGATGTGATGGGTATCGAAAAAGTGCCGGGAAGCTGGCGGAAAGAATTTTTGGTTCTCTCGGCTCTGCCGGCGGTCATAAAGGCGCAGCCAGGGCGGAGGTGCCTCTGAAAAATCTTCAATTGGGTGATAAGGAGTTCACTTCCGACACCCTGAAGCGTTTCATAATGCGGCATATCTGATTTTTCTGATAGGATTGTCTTCTTCGGGGTTGCGCATGGGCCCGCTTTATTTTACCATATGAGAAAGTACTCGGGCGAGAATGCTTGGAATTTCTTGAAGTTTTTTCGCATCTTCTGTGTTGCTCTTCTCATTCTGAGGTGCGCCTATGCTGAAACCTTCCACTCTGGCAATGATTCTTGCGGGCAGTCGGGTCGATGAGTTAAACGTCCTGACCTATTATCGCCCGAAATCAGCGGTCCCTTTCGGCGGTGTCGGTCGAGTTATTGATTTCTCTCTCAGCAACCTGCTCAATTCCGGTATTGAGCAGGTTGCCCTCCTCAGCCAGTATCACAGTTACTCGCTCATCAATCATATCGGTACGGGAGCAGCCTGGGATATGATTGGCCGATATCGTCACGTGTCGATCCTGCCGCCTTTTCTCGGTACTGATGCCAGTGAGTGGTACAGAGGACCGGCCGATGCCATCTACAAAAACCTTGACTATGTCCAATACCACTGCCCTGAAGAGATCCTTATCCTGTCCGGGGATCATATCTACAAGATGGATTACCAGGACCTGATCGACTATCACACCGAAAAGGATGCTGATCTGACCGTGGCTTTCACCAAAGTTCCCAGAAATGAAGCAAACAGGTTTGGCGTGGCCTGCCTCGACGATGAGGACGGCAAACGCGGCGGCAGGGTCGTCAAGTACTGGGAAAAACCCGCCGATCCAGAATCCGACTGGGCATCGATGACGATCCTCTGCTTCAAGCCGGAGGTACTGTATAGGGTATTGGAAAAAAACCAGGAGGGTGACTCGTATCACTTCGGCAAAGACATCATTCCGATGATGATCGAGCAGAATTGCAAGGTTTTCGGTTATAAATTCTGCGGCTATTGGGGCTATACGAGAACAATCGATGAATACTGGCAATCGAATATGGATTTGCTCGGCCCTGAGCCTCTCATCGACCTGGAGAAATGGATATTTCGTACCAACCTTGAACATCGACACATACGCGATAATGAGCCGGCCCTGATGGGGCAGGAGGCGGTGGTTCAGAACAGCATGATATATAACGGCTGCAAGATAGGCGGGACTGTGAGGAACTCGATTCTCTTTCCCGGGGTGCATGTGAAAAAAGGTGCGGTGGTGGAGAACTCCGTTATTTTTTTCAGTAATATAGTCGGTGAGAATTGCCGCTTAAACAAGATCGTCTCCGATGTGAACAATAACTTCGGCAGAAATGTTGTCATCGGCCCGGCGGTATGTGATGACAAGACCCCGGTGACGATGATCGGCTGGAACAACAAAATTCCCGACAAAACGATCATTGGCGAAGGTGCGACCATCTATCCGCAAATTCCTAACAGAAACTGGCCTGCAGTCGTCAACTCAGGGGAGGTGCTGCGATGAAACGAGCGAAAGAAGCATTGGTCCTCATTCTGGCCGGCGGCGTCGGCAGCCGCTTGAATATCCTCGTGCAAAAACGGGCGAAGCCGGCGGTACCCTTTGGCGGCATTTATCGGATTATCGATTTCAGTCTCAGTAACGTTATGAATTCCGGACTGAAAAAGGTCGGCGTGCTGACCCAGTATAAGCCGCTGTCACTGATGCATCACCTGGGCATGGGCGAAGCCTGGGATTTTACCGGTAGAAGCAGAGGCGTAACCATTCTGCCCCCACGGACGGGAGAAAAAGAATCAGACTGGTACCATGGTACAGCCGACGCGGTGCGCAGAAATCTCGATTTTCTCGAGGCTAATCCAGCTGAACAGGTGGTTATTCTTTCCGGCGATCATATCTATCATATGGATTTTGATGCGATGATCGAATATCACCGCTCAAAGAATGCCGATGTGACTGTCGCCATGATGATCGTGCCGAAAAGTGAAATGTACCAGTTTGGTTCCGGAATCGTTGACAAGCACGACCGGATTATCGAGTGGGAGGAGAAGCCGAAGAACCCGCGAACCAATCTGGCCTCGATGGGAATCTACGTTTTTGATTACAAATACCTGCTTGACACCTTGGTCCGCGATAAGTCGGAAATTGATTTCGGCCACCATATTCTGCCGCGGGCGATTGCCGAGGATAATGTCTTTGCCTACCCGTTTTATGGCTATTGGCGTGATGTCGGAACAATTCAGGCCTACTGGGAAGCCAATATGGATATTTTAAAGAAAGAGAGCGGCATCTCGCCGCAACGATGGGAGATTCGCACCAATATCGAGACCGTGGGGCGAGCAGCCGATCGTGCCCCGGCACGTTTTGGGACAGCGTGCCACCTGGAAAACTGTATGATTTCCGCCGGCAGTAACATCCAGGGTTCGGTGATCAACTCAGTTCTCGCACCTGGAGTGGTGGTAGAGGAAGGGGCGATTGTGAAAAATTCTATTCTTTTTGAAGACTGTATTGTCAGAAAAGGGGCGATTGTCGACCTGGCCATCCTCGATAAAAGGGTTCAGGTAGGAGCCAATGCGGTTGTTGGTTTCGGTGAAAACTATACGGTGGTCAATCAACTCAAACCAAGTCATCTCTATACGGGAATTACCTTGATCGGCAAGGGTGCGATGGTACCTGCCGGCCAGAATATCGGCAGAAACTGTGTGATTAATACGAATATTACCGAAGACGCATATCCTGGAAAGACCATTGAAGACGGTGAATCGCTCTTTGCTGACGGTGAGATTTTCTGATCTTCGCCTTGGCGTGAAAAAACAATGGCAGTTTAGGCGGTAAATCTCTCGACGGACTATTGAAAAAGGATTGCGCTTTAAAAAAACTTGAGTATTATTCCGCCTGAGTTGCTTTTTGTTCCAAAAGCCCTCGTAGCTCAGGGGATAGAGCACAGGATTCCTAATCCTGGTGTCGCGCGTTCGATTCGCGCCGAGGGTACCAGTAAAAACAGGGGATAACCAGCGATAATAGCTGGTTATCCCTTTTTTTGTTGCCAAAAATCTTTCCTTGTTTTGCGATATAGCTTTCAATGCTTGATTCGAAAGCACTATCAAGTAACTCGAATGTTGAAAATGGAGCAGTTGATGCTGCCATCTAACCAAGTGTTTCTCTCTATCGCATGTCTTCGCATATTCGGGAAGAAGCTCAAGCCTCGAAGGGTGCCTCTCCGATTGCAACCTGCTAAGGGATACCTCTTAGCACTGAGAAGATCCTGGCTCATCTTGGTTTTTTCCGGGGGAAGAACGAAAGTGCGGATCATCAACACCTCCAAAATTGACATAATACGGCCATAAGGATATCTTTTTTACTGTCAGATAGATATCTGCGGCGGTGTTTATTTGCCGATTGCCTTGCCGCGGCGGCTGGAAGAGTTGTTCGGGGTGCATGAACTGAGTACCTGATCGAACTGTTACGCTATGTCTTTGTCTGGGCCTATGAGCGTTCCTGTCGCAATGTTCGTGAAGCCTGTTCTTGAAGAGTTTTAATCCCTGCGTCTCAGACGGGAAATGCGAGAGGTCTCAACGTGAAAAATGATGATTCTATTTCAATTTCAGAGCTGTCTGAGAAGTGTCAGGTGTTATTGATCGAGAACAGTAAGTTGAAAGAGGAAATCAGAACCCTGAAAGCCCGGTTGGTTATTGTGGAGGCGCGGTATTCAAGTGATGAAATTTCCAAGAATAAATCCGAATCTGAAATAATCGCTCCGCAGGCTGCTAGAGTTTCGCCTCCAGGCATGAGCAAGAACGCTGACGAAGGAGAAAAAATCAGGCTGTTTATGTCGCTCTTCAGAGGGCGGGACGATGTTTACGCCAGGAGATGGGAAAACAAAAAAAAAGGGACGTCTGGGTATTCTCCCTCCTGTCTGAATGAATGGAAACCCGGACTATGCGTTAAGCCGAAGGGGACATGCACCGGTTGTATCTATAAGGCGTATGCTGGCCTAAATAAGAAAGTGATTGATGACCATCTGCGGGGGAAAATAGTCGCCGGAATATACCCGATGCTTCCTGATGAGACGTGTTGGTTTCTGGCGATCGATTTTGACGATGGGGAGTGGAAAAAGGATATCTCGGTATTGCGGGAGGTGTGTGCTGAATTTAATATCCCTGTTGCCGTTGAGCGCTCACGTTCCGGCAATGGAAGTCATGCGTGGTTATTCTTTAAAGAGCCGATAGCTGCATGCCTGGCTAGAAAATTAGGCACATCCCTCCTTACCTACACCATGCAGAACAGGCATGAGATCACTTTCAGATCATATGACAGATTTTTCCCCAATCAGGACACGATGCCCAGGGGTGGTCTGGGGAATCTGATAGCGCTGCCTTTGCAAAAGGAGGCAAGAAAGGATAAAAACAGTGAATTCATCGACCGGAATTTCGAGGCGTATCCAGACCAGTGGGCATTTTTAGACACGATTCGAACGCTCTTGGAAGATGACGTAAAAACACTTACTTTGAAACTGGGTCAGGGAAGTGAACTCGGGGTCTTGAAAAGAGATGCAGAAGAAACGCAAAAGCCATGGGAAACGACCAAGGTCAAATTACTGAAAACAGATTTTCCGCGACAAATAGAGATCGTAAAATCAAACATGCTCTTTGTTCCGAAGGCAGGTATCTCTCAAAGGGCTCTGAACCAGTTAAAACGCCTGGCGGCTTTCAAGAATCCCGAGTTCTACAAGAATCAGGCGATGCGCATGCCGACCTATGACAAACCGAGAATTATCTGTTGTGCTGAAGATACCGCTGAATATCTCTGTCTGCCGAGAGGCTGCGAGCAGGATCTGAGGGCAGTTTTTGCTGAACGAGGAATGGATGTCAATTGCCTGGATAAGACCAATCACGGCAAAAGGATCGACGTTGCATTCAATGGCAACCTGAGAGATGAGCAGCCACAGGCAGTGGACAGGTTGCTTGAGCATGATATCGGCGTACTCTCCGGCACAACGGCTTTCGGGAAAACGGTTGTAGCAATCAAACTGATCGCCGAGAGAAAAGTCAACACCCTCATCATTGTCGATAAAGCCAGCCTGATAACGCAATGGACGAAAAAATTGACTGAATTCCTGGCGATAAATGAACCCCTGCCTGTATCGGACAAAGGCGTGAAAAAGAGAGGACGAAAAAAGTCTGCAAGCATAATCGGACAACTGGGGCAAGGCAAGAACAGCCTGGGTGGAATCATTGATATTGCTTTGATGCAATCGTTGAACAGGAAGAATGAAGTGAGGGAGTGCGTGAAAAACTATGGCATGATCATCGTCGACGAATGCCATCATGTCGCAGCCGTGAGTTTTGACCAGATTCTTAAAGCCGCAAAGGCAAAGTATGTCTATGGCTTAACCGCAACCCCTGTCAGGAAGGACGGTCATCATCCCATAATCTTCATGCAATGCGGGCCGGTACGATACAGTGATGACGCAAAGAAACAGGCGGAAAAAAGGCCCTTCGATCATTTCGTCATACCGAGATTTACCGCACTGCGGGTTCCGCTTGACAAGGATGAAAAGGACGTATCCATTCAGGAACATTATTCGTTGATGGTTGTTAACGAGATGCGTAATCAGATGATTGTTGACGATGTGGTAAAAAGTCATGAGAGTGGCAGGAACTGCCTTGTCTTGACTGAAAGGACCAACCATCTGGAATTAATCGCCGGAAAGCTAAGGGAAAGAATTTCCGAAGTCATGACACTGAGAGGTGGAAGGGGAACAAGGGAAATCGCAGAAATCTTCAAATGCATATCCGACACACCCACAGACAAGCAATTGACGCTGGTCGCTACGGGCAGGTATATCGGGGAGGGATTCGACGAACCGCGTCTTGACACTTTGTTTCTGACCATGCCGATATCCTGGAAGGGGACTCTGCAGCAATATGCGGGTAGGCTTCACCGACTGTTTGAAGAAAAAAGAGAGGTCCAGATCTATGACTATGTCGATATCCATGTAAGCATGCTGGAGAAGATGTACCATAAACGGCTGAACGGCTACGCCTCAATCGGTTACCAGGCGAAAGCTGGAGCTGTCGAGGCGGACTCAATCAATATTATCTTCGACAAGAGTAATTTTTTACCGGTTTACGGCAATGATATCCTGGCCGCGGAAAGAGAGATTCTGATCGTAAGCCCCTTCGTTACCAAGAGGCGCACCTTGCAAATGATGCAGCAGTTGGAGATTGCGTTGCGGAATAAGGTAAGGGTAATAGTTGTAACGAGACCGCCAGGAGATTTCGGAGAAAAGGAACCAACCGCCTTGCAAGGGACTCTGGATATGTTACAACATGCTAATGTGAACGTGGTGTTTCGTTCAAACATACACCAGAAATTCGCGCTCATCGATCAAAAGATCGTATGGTATGGGAGTATCAATCTGCTCAGTTTCGGCAGCGCCGAAGAGAGCATCATGCGGCTCGAAAGTCCTAATATCGCTAGTGAACTTTTGAAAAGTATAGAAAAGCAAGGAAAGCGATAATGCAAAAAGGGGAACTTAATGATATTCTGCGTAATTCTAAAAAATAACGTGCCAATTATTACGGCATCATGGCAATCGGTATTTTTGGTTCGACAGTAAGGAATGAGGAGGGTGATGTGGATATTCTCCTCCGAATCCGGGAATCTGACCTGTGCAAGCGTAAAATCACTCCACTTCTTGAAACGGTGAGAAAAATAACTCAGGATCTCCAGTAACCTGACGATCCCTTTGGCTTGTCCAGTTTTATTGACCGCGACTCCCTCGCTGGGTCGAATCGAATTTTTAAAAGGACTATCCACCATGAAAGAACTGAATCTGTTTTGCATCGATCTTAATCAGCCGAGCCTGTCCGGCTTTAGCCGCTTTATAAGCAGCTGGTGCTGGCAGAGTGCAGGTTATCGGTTGTTGATTGACCCGGGCCCGCTTTCTACCATCCCGCATCTGCTTCAGGAACTGAGCAAGGCGGGAATCGATCACCTCGATTACATCCTGCTGACCCATATTCACATCGATCATGCCGGCGGAACCGGCGAACTGCTGAAGCACTACCCCACCGCGCAGGTGATCTGCCACCCGGAGGGAATCCGGCATATGATCGATCCGGCTAAGCTCTGGCAGGGTTCCCTGAAGGTGCTGGGAAAAACCGCCGAAGCCTATGGGGAAATCATCGCGATCCCCCAGGAAAAAATCTGTTACCTCGAACAGATCGACAGCACCGGCATTCGCAGCTATAAGACACCCGGTCACGCCCAGCACCACTGTTGTTATCTGGCCGACGATCTGCTCTTTGCTGGAGAGGTTGCCGGAGTACACAGCGAAGTGAGCCGGGGAATCTACATGCGCCCGGCCACGCCGCCACGTTTCATTCTTGAGGTCGCGCTCGACTCGATCGAACGGATGATCGCGCTAACCCCTCAGCGGATGATCTTTGCCCATTATGGTCTGGTCGAAGACGCCGTGACCCACCTGAAAATCGCCAAACAGCAGCTGAGGCTGTGGGTAAAAGGGGCAGTGGCAACGGAGCATCTTCAGGGTGAATCACGCGAGCAGGCTTTTTATGACTGGCTGATTGAACGAGACGAAAACTACGCCCTGATCAGCCAACTCCCTGCAGACGAACTGCAACGCGAGCGTGAGTTTCTCGGCAATTCATTGCGCGGTATGGTCGAGTATGTTGCCGGTCTCAGCGAAGCTGAACGCCGGAAACTGGTAGCCTGACTATGGACCAGCACGAAGCGACAAGCCCCAGGGGATGCCAATGGTTCAACTTTACACTTACAAGTTTGACCTCTCGATGCCACGGATTATTTTTTAACAGTCAAAAATCACCAATAGAGCGATATGACAAAATCTTATGTTCCGCGCATGCATTCGGCGGAACACATACTCAATCAGGCAATGGTCAGGAAATTCGATTGCGGACGATGCTTCAGCGCCCACGTGAACAAGAAGAAGTCCAAGTGTGACTACCACTTCGCCAGAGCCCTGACAGATGACGAAGCGAAGGAAGTGGAAGCAGTGGTCAATAAGGTGATTTCCGCGAATCTGGATGTAACTGAAGATATAATTTCCATTGAGGAAGCCAATCGGCATTTTAACCTCACCCGTCTTCCAAACGGCGTCGAAACCGTTCGCATAGTGCGCATCGGCGACTATGATTTTTGCCCCTGCATCGGCGAACATGTGGACAATACCGCCGAAATCGGCGAGTTCCATATGATCTCCCAGGATTGCAACGATGGCGTTCTTCGGATACGTTACAAACTCGGCGACCCGGAATAGCGATGAGAATGTTCATGAAACCCTATCGCTCGATTTTGTCGGTTCCCGGACATATTCAGAAAATGCATACCAAGATCGCCGAAAGTGCGGCCGATGTTATCATGCTCGGCCTAGAAGACAGTGTCCCGCAGGAGGCGAAAGAAGGTGCAAGAATGCAGGTTCTTACGTCCCTGCAAACCATCGATTGGCAAAAGAAGACTGTAAGCATCCGCATCAATGGTCTTGACACAGCTTATGCCTACTGGAACCTGCTGGCAATTGTCGAAGGGGTAGGTATCTCACTCACATTGACACAGAGGGATGACGCAGCGACTTTACGACCAGGCTAGTTATCTCGGCTTGGTTGAAGCGGGTGAGGGAACAGATACCTCCGATTGATTGAGCGAAGCTTGGGGGCTATGTTGCCCGGTATGGTCTATTTGACGTCCGCGCCTCTCTTTATGAGAAGCTCCCTCAAAATTGAGCGATGGCAGTGAGCCTCATCTTCGCAATAACAGCCAATCGACATATTCGTCTGATGTGACAATGCCGCCAACAGGTCCAAATCCTTACTTGGTCCTGAAGCCTTCAGCTCGGACAGAAATTTTCTCTTGAACGTTTTCCAGGACTTCTCATCATCGGCGGCTTGAGCCTCCTTCACCAAAGCCTCGCTTGGAGATAAATTTGGAAACCAAACATCGTAGATATCCTTCCTGGAGTAGTCTTCCTTCTTCACTCCACGAGGAGGCCGCCGCACCGTTCCTATCCGCAGCCCTTCAGTGTCCTCTCTGGGACTCCCCAATCTTACAATCCTGATAGTCATTTTCTTCCTCGAACCTAACTCGTGGTAAACAAAACCATTTTTTCAGGTATGCCAAGTCCTTTGTTGCAAAATAGGCAGATTACGTCTCTTACCTGAAGACAATACGTTACTTGGAAGAGATAGAAAAGATTATAAGGCAAGGAACGAAATGTTCATAGGTAAGTCCCCAGGTTTCGCTGAAATCATAGAAGGGCTCACCGCGCTGGAAGCACGGATGAATAGGAGGTGAAAGCTTTGTTATACAATGAGCAGCATCTCAGTATTGTTGATAAAAATGGCAGGCAAACGAAAAAAGAAATGGACTGTCAATCCACTGCAACTCCCGCTGTATCCTGAAAAAAAAATGGCAGCATAATTATGGCTAGATTATGTTTAAACACCCTTATTAAATGAGGATTATTTCATCGGTCGGGTTCGCAGAGATACTGTTCTGTAGGATCTGCCGCGGCCTGAGCACAGCAGAGGCCGACCACGGAAATACGGTATGCGGAATAACGCCGCACGAGTCGCAGCTTTACTTACCGTAAATCCGTGGAAGTCGCCTGATTCAAGGGACTTTCAGCTATGCCTTTTTGAAGATATAGTTCAGTTGTCCGTTGGTCAGTTCATTGACGACGGTGGTCATCGGCATTCCGATCTTGACCTCGGCCAGATCAAGATCCTTGTCGAGTCGTCCGAAAACCTGATAATCGCCGTAATCGAGCATGGCGATGGTGTATGGCACGTCGGCCTCGAAGCCCACCGGGGCGTATTGCAGCTGACTGTAAGATACCAGCTTGCCGGTTCCGCTCACTTCACGCCACTCCATGTCGCTTGACAGGCATGCCGCACAGTCGGCCCGGGGTGGGAAATATTTAACCCCGCAGGATTTGCAGACCGTATACATGACCTTGCCGCTTTCCAAATGGTCAATAAAATCGTTAACCCGTGTTGTCCGGGTGAAGCTCACCGTGCCGAATTTGCCGAAGCGGACATCTTCCTTTTTTTCACTCATCTCTTCCTCCAGATTACTCGTTGCCAAGAATGGTCACATTGCCGTAGATGCCCACACCGCCGATGTTATGTACCAGGCCGATCTGTGGATCCTTGACCTGAATGTCTCCTGCTTCACCCCGCAGCTGCAGGACAATCGTGCGGACCTGGCTGCCGCCGGTGGCGCCGATGGGGTGGCCCTTGGAGAGCAGGCCGCCGTCCACGTTGACCGGAATGCTGCCCTCTTTGTATGTCTCCTTGCCCCGGATCAGCTCTTTGGCTCCGCCGGGCTCGGCAAAGCCCAAGGCCTCATAGGCGAGCAATTCGGCGATGGTGAAACAGTCGTGTACTTCGGCCACATCGATATTTTTCGGGCCCACTCCGGCCATGGCGTATGCCTCCTTGGCTGCCTGCTCCGCCGCCTTCAGTCCATACAGATAGTCTCGTCCGGCGAGGTTGACGCTGGCGCTTGCCGCTCCAATACCCAAAATATAGACCGGTTTCTTACTGAATAACTTGGCCTTTTCGGCGCTGGCCACAATCAGGCACGAGGTGCCGTCGGCATTGGCACAGCAATCTCCTACCCGCAGAGGGCTGGATACCGGACCTGCCATCATGTTTTTCGGGTCGGTAAACATATCATGGGTCACGGCCTTGCGGAAAACCGCCCGGTCATTGATCTGGCCGTATGTGGACGCCTTGACACGAACCGCCGCCAGGTCCTCCAGGGTGGTGCCGTACTTGTCCATATGGGCCTGGGCGTGCATGGCGTAATAGGCCGGCATCATGGTGCCGAAGGGGCTCTCCCACTGAATGTCGGCACCGCGCCCCATGCGTTCCTGGCTCTCGGCCGAAGAGATTTCCGACATCTTCTGCAGGCCGATCACTGCCACGACGTCGTGGACGCCGGACGCCACCATGGCGTAGGCCATCTTCAGGCCTGTACTGGACGACGAGCAGAGCGATTCTATATAAAAGGTCGGCTGCGGGTTGAGCCCAAGGTACTCGGCAACGACAGCCGATGGTGACCGCTGTTTGTCATATTCCGGAGCTGAGCACAAAATCGACGCATCGATATCCTTGGCGGTGATCCCGGCATCGGTGATCGCTTCCTTGAAACCTTCGAAGGCCAGCTCACGGATTGATCCCGGATAATTACGGACAAATTTACTCTGTCCAACTCCTATAATGGCTACTTTTTTCATAGGTGTTTCCTTTTTGAGATGAGCGCCTTACAGAGTATTTTTGAGCAAAAAAAATAAACTGTAAGGCACTTATACCCCCCTTGCGGGGTGTTAGATGTATTGACCCCCGTCAACCTTGATGCATTCGCCGGTAACATGCTTGGCTTTGTCAGAGGCCAGGAAGGCGATGACATTGGCCAGATCCTCGGGTTGTCCGACCCGTTTGAGGACGATTTCGGCCATGGCCAGATCGACGATTTTGTCTCGGGCCTCGGACTCTTTCAGCATCGGGGTTTCGATGAGACCCGGAGCCACAGCGTTGACCGTCACCCCAAAGGCGCCCAATTCCTTGGCCACCGCCTTGGTGTAGCCGATGATGCCGGCCTTGGAGGCGCTGTAGTTGGACTGGCCGAACTTGCCGCGCATGCCGTTGATCGAGGTCACATTGATAATGCGTCCGGATTTCTGTTCCTTGAGAAGGGGAGCGGTGTGACGGGTGAAATTGAAGTAGCCTTTCAGATTGACTTCCAGGACCCTGTCCCACTGCTCCTCGGTCATTTTCCAGCAGACGCCGTCCCAGTTCATTCCCGCGTTGTTGACCAGGATATCTATTTTGCCGAATGCTTCCAGGGCGGCCTTGACCACCGCTTCGGCTTCGCTGAAGGAGGCGATATCGCATTTGACGCATATTGCCTTGCGCCCCATTCCTTCTATCTGTTTGACGATGGCTTCGGCTTCTTCCTTATGGCTGCGGTAGGTCAGGCAGACATTGGCGCCTTCCTCGGCCAGCATTAACGATGCGGCGGTGCCGATACCCTGGGAGCCACCGGTGACGATGGCATTTTTATTTTCCAGTAACATAGTTTCCTCTCTAATATTGTTATTTCTTCTCAGTCGGCATCAAACTCTCAATTAGCTCATCGGTCCAGGGAACGCCTTTGGCCATGGCCTGGCGAAGTTTGACAAAGTCGATTTCACGACCGGTCTCTTTGGTGCCCTCGTTAAAGGCGCGAAAACCTGTCCTGGCTTCATTCATCATATTCAACGCCAACCAGGCTCGGGAGTTTTCCTTATTCAGATTCCAGGCCTGCAGCTTCGGTTTGCGCAGCTCTTCAAGACTCTTAGTCATACACTCGGGGAAGGTCTCAAGAAGTTTGGCGCACATTTCTTCAACCTTCTGGTCTAACAGACTCAGGTCAATCTCACCATCTTTGATCAAAGCCCGACCTTCCTTGAAAGCAGTGCCGGTCTTAAACTCGCCAAGGATCACCCGGCCGTATTCGTCGAACATCTGATCCGTAATAACCGTGGGATTGGCGATAAATTTGCCGTTCACCTTCAACGCGGGCACCAGGTCAGCAATGATACCAAGCCGTGCCGCCTTATGAGCAGAGAATGGCTCGCAGAGCGTGCCGGAAATCATGGCCTGCTCACAACCAATCATGACCGGTAAAAAGTCGGTTGCACCGCCGATAGCAGCCGAACCGTGCTTGGGACCGGCCTGACCAAAATTCGCCAGATCCTGGGCGATGGTAAAGTCGCAGGCCATGCCAATCTCCTGGCCACCGCCGATCCGCATGCCATTAACCCGGGAAATCACCGGCTTGTCGCAAGCAAGAATCGCCGAAACCATATCATTAAACAGTCGCATGTATTGCCGATATTCCTGGGGATTGCCCGCATAATACTCGGCATATTCCTTGGTGTTGCCACCGGTACAGAAGGCTTTGTCGCCAGAACCGGTGAAAACCACAGCGTTGACTTCACGGTCAACGGATGCGCGGCGAAAGGCGAGAATGGTGGCTTTCACCATATCCGTTGTATAGGAGTTATACTGTTTCGGGTTGTTGAAAATTATCCAACCATTGTATAAACCTTCGACCACACTGCCATCAGCACGTTTTGCCGGCCTCTTCTCATATAACACCATGCCGTCGCAGAGTTTCTCCACGTCCCGATCAATCAGGTTGTGATCAATCAGTTGCTCCGGTGCCGTTTTGGCGATAACTTCATCTGTTTTACTCATGCTCAATCCTCTTTTTAATATTGATGTTAAGGTACCATGATGGGACGCTGGTTGATCTTACGGTGGTGGGACATCTCAAACACCTCGTTGATGGAATCGAGCGGGAAGGTCTTGACAAACGGCTTGAGGTCCATCTTGCCGGCCAGGATCAGATCGACGACCGGTCGATAATATTCCGGCAGACATCCCCAGTTGCCCCGCGCCGTGGCATTGAAAGCCATCAGGTTGGACAAACGGACTTCCACCATGTCGAGGGTAAAGCCGACGATGGACAGGTGGGCACCGAAGGTTAAAAGACCGAAGGCGGTCTTCTGTCCGGCGGCGGTGCCGGAGGTTTCGAAAATCTTGATATGGGTGGTCGACCGCCCGGTTTCCTTGGCGACGCCGTAGACCTTCTTACGCAGGTCCTTGAAGGGAATTTCCTTGACATTAAAGGTCGCATCGACAGAGGAAGACAGATTTTCCAGCTTCAACGGATCGACGTCAATGGCTACCACCGCGGCACCGAAGCTTTTGGCCAGCAGGGCACCAAAACCACCGACACCGCCCACGCCGATAAACACGGCCAGATCCTTGTCGGAGAGACCCGCTTCGATAATTGCCTGATAGGGGGTGGTGACGGCGTCGGCGACTATGGAAAGTTCTTCCAGGGTGACGTCGGCGGCACCGATCGGCTTCATGTTTTCGTCGACAGGGATATTGCACAGCTGTTTGGCCGGCACGACGATATGGCTGGCGAATCCTCCCTGGATGTCATTGCCCGGCATTTTCTGGGTGCTGCAGATATTGCCGCGGCCTTCCTTGCAGGACTCACATTCGCCGCAGGGCATTACCGCCGGGACCACGACGGCGCATCTGTCCCAAGCTTCGGCACCGGGGCCGGTCGCCTGGACGATACCGCTGATTTCATGTCCCAGGGTCAGCGGCAGGGCCGATTTGACGGGAACACCGTCATAGAAGAAACCCAGATCCGTGTGGCACACACCGCAACCGCTGACTTTCAGCAGAACTTCCCCGGCCTTGGGCTCAGGGAGGGGAGATTCCACACGCTCCAGCGGTTGATTGGGTTTCACCATCTGCCATGATACCATTGTTGTCATAACGACTGCTCCTTATCATTTTTGTTGTTTATAGAAATTACAAGTCATGAATGAAATGTTCTTGCCCGTTATAAATGAGAAATTTATCACCCTTGATACGGGCGATCATGATCATGCCAAGATCCTGGGCGAGATTCAGCCCCATGTGCGTGATGCCGGACCTGGAGACGATGGCCGGAATTTCCATCAAGGCGGCTTTCATCACAATTTCCGAAGTGAGACGGCCGGTACTGTAAAAAAGTTTGTTTCGACCGCTGATCCGGTCAAGCCACATTTTCCCGGCGATGGTGTCGGCGGCGTTGTGGCGGCCGACATCTTCGACAAATATCTCCACCTTTTCGGTGCTGCACAGCGCACAGCCATGAACTGCACCGGCGGATTTATAAATTTCGTTATATGAGGCAAGTGACTTTATCAGCCCGCTCAACTGCGATTGGCGTAGGGTAATGGGGCGTAACTTCACGGCATAGAGCCCATCGATCATGCAGCTGAAGATAGTTCCCTGGCCACAGCCGGTGGTGACGGTCCGACCGGTGAGTTTCTCTCTGAGCTGCCCGCCGTTACCGTCTATTGTTTTTATATGTACGGAATCCGTCTGCCAATCAACCCGGACCGATTCAATGGTTTCGATCTCGCTTATCAGGCGCTGGTTGCGCAGATACCCCAGCGCAAGCAGCTCCGGGTGGGTGCCCAGCGTCATCAAGGTGACGATTTCATGGCCATCCACCAGGATCGTCAGTGGTAATTCCCCGGCAATCTCGACCTCTTTAGCCTCACCCTTTTCGTTTTTCACCGAAACGGTATGAGTAGGCCGCACTCCGGAATCGGTCATTTGGGGACGGTAATCGCTCACCTGTTTTTCCACTCGGGTCGGCGTTTTTCTTCAAAACTTCTGATGCCCTCGAGGGTGTCCTCAGTGTGCATCAACTGGTTGAGGAACATATCGTTGACGCTATCCATGGCGTCATCAATCGTCATGCCGACATGCTGGTTGACCGCCTTTTTATTGAGTCGGATGATCAGCGGACTGGCGTGCGAGATTTCCTTGGTCAGTTTGGCCACCCCTGTTTCCAATGCATCGTCGTCGAATAGATCGCACACGACTCCCATCTGCTGCATCGCCTCGGCGCTGTAGCGCCTTCCGGTCGTGCAGATCTCGATGGCCCGCGAAGGTCCTACCAGACGAGGCAGGCGGACTGCGGCATAGGGCGGCAGAAAACCGAGCTTGATCTCCGGTTGGCCGAATACGGCCGATCTGGCGGCCATAACTATATCGCAGGCAATGGCGACCTCCATCCCGCCTCCCAGGCAGGCACCGTTGACGGCGGCAATGGAAGGAACGGCGAGGGCATGAATCTGCCTGAGCAGAGCGTCGAAGTTCAGGATCATGTCCGGTGCCAGTTCAGGCTTGTGGTCGAGGACCTCGACACCGGCACACCAACTGGCCCCTTCGGCGGCAATGACCACGCATTTCAATTCGGCATCGCCGTTGAGTTCAGCCAATATGGCGGTCAATTCCTGCATCATAGCCATGTTCAACACATTGTGTTTCGGACGGTTGAACGTAATTCGGGCTATGCCGTTTTCTTGTGTTAACTGATGATAAGTAAGCTCCATTATGTCATTACCCTTTGATTCTGGATTTTTAAGAAAGATCGTCGTCTATTGATATATGATCTAGTTCATATATTTCGTTCCAGATTGATGGTTCTGGACGGACTGAATTGATTTGCGCTGAAAAAATGGATCAGTCCGGCATCATTCCAATCGACCAGGGTATTGATTTTGTTGACCCCGGTCTGACGTAAATGATCTATGAATTCATTCATTAACTTTTTACCGACCCCCTTGTGGTGATAGGAAGGATCAACGCCGATGGTATCCAGGCTCGCCACCTCTTGAAAAATACCGAATTGCCCCATATAGAGTTCACCCATCAAAAAGCCCACTACGGCCCCATTATCTTCCGCCACAAATGATGTGGGCAGATAATCCCTGGAGGCAAAAAGCCTTTCAAACTTGAGCTGATAATACTCCAGACGGGAAGTGTTGGTAATTTTCTCATCGATTTTGAGGATTGCATCGAGATCGTTTTCCGTCATAAGGCGTATGGTAATGGTATCGTTGGTCATGGGAGCGCCCTTTCAGTCGAAGTGTTTTTATTTTTACTACCCTTTCGTACAATCGTTCGTTGATCCACGGGCAGCGGCGGCGGCACCGGGCCGCCGACAATCTTGGTGATCGCACCAAAGCGGGAAGGGCAGGCATTCAGACAGGTGCCGCACTTGATACACTTGTCCTGATCGATGACATGGATCACGCTCTTGCCGCCGTCGATGGCGTCCACCGGGCAACTCCTGGCGCAGATCATGCATGCCTGGCATTTGGCCGGGTCGATATAGTATGAAGCCACCTCACTAAACAGCCGCTTGATCTCCTCGAGGCTGAAATGATCTTCGTAGGTGGTTTCATCCTCCAGGCAGACAGTCAGTTTATCGTGTTTTTCAATCTTGATATAGGGGACCAGCCGGGTGATCTCGGTCATGGCCTCCTCGAGCTGTGCCGGTGTAATCTCATCGGATTGCCCTATGGGGCCAAGCTCTTTTATCGTTTTACAGAAATCGTCTACTACCGAGGCAAACAGGTTGCCTTCTCCGCCGGACATAAAGGCAATGTGCAGTCGCTGCGGATTGAGGCCGATATGCTCAAGGATCTTTTTACCGAGCAAGGCCAGGTTCAGGGCATGGTAATTGCCGTGGGTGATGTAGTTACATTCACCCAGGCGGCATCCGCCGATGAAAACGCCATCCGCTCCTTTGGCAAAGGCCCGCAGGATGTGCGCCAAATCCACCCGGCCCGAGCACATCAAGCGAACCAGTCTCATATTTGTCGAGTATTGCAGTCTGGAAACTCCAGCCAGGTCAGCCGCCCCGTATACTCACCAGTGACAGACAAAGCCGATGATTCTGGGGGTGAACAGGTGTCCTCTACTCATGTTTTACTCTCTCCTCGCTTGTCATTTTGCGTCTATAGGTTCGGAAATCAGCGCATCGATCTGGCACAGGATCTCCCGGTCGGTGAAATGCTTCAGGACAATGGCCCCGGTGGGACACACGGCGTTACACAAGCCGTCTCCTTTGCAGATCACCGGGTTGACGACGGCCTTCTGGCCCAGTTTGGTTTTGCGCAATTCAATGGCATCATAACTGCACACCTCGATACAGGCACCGCAGCCTATGCATTGTTTCTCGTTGACCTCACAGACCGCTCCGGATACGGTAACGATATCATTGGACAGCAGGGTCAACGTTCGGCCTGCCGCCCCATAGGCCTGATTTACTGCCTCGGGCATATGTTTGGGGTAGTGGGCCATACCGCAGAGAAAAACACCACTTGTGGCAAATTCAACAGGCCTGAGCTTGACATGGCCTTCCTGGAAAAAGCCGTCCGGCCCCAGCGGCACTTTGAACAGGCTTGCAATCTCCTGGGCGCTTTTTGACGGGATAACGGCTGCAGCCAGGACCAGCAGATCGGCGTCAAACTCCAGTTTTTTACCCAGGATCGGGTCGGTCAGGGCCACTTGCAAGACAGGTCTGCCGTCTTCGGCCTCGGCCGCTGCCACCACCGGCGGATCTTCCGGCGTCCAGCGAATGAAGCGCACGCCTTTGTGAGAAGCATCACGGTAGTATGTTTCGTTGAACCCGTAGGTGCGCATATCCCTGAAGGCAATGGCGACATCCATCTCCGGGTTGATCGCCTTGAGGTTCAGGGCGTTCTTGACGCTATGGCTGCAGCATACCCGGCTGCAGTAGTTGCGGTCTTCGTTGCGGCAGCCGACGCACTGGATCATCACCACGCTCTGCGCCCCGGTGACGGTATCATTTTCCCGGGCGATTCGTTCACCCAGTTCCAGTTGCGTCACTACGCGCTCATCCTGTCCGTACAGGTACTCAGTGGGCTTGTACTCTTCAGCGCCGATGGCGATGACTGCGGCCCCGTGCTCGATGACCGAAGGCCCTCTCTCGGAGGTGATCCGGGTGACAAAGTTGCCGACGTAGCCGGTGGTCTCGGTGATGACGGCCTCGTTGTAGACGTGGATCGCCGGATGGCGGTAGACCCTGCCGATGAGTTTGGCAAGATCGGCCTGGACGTTTTTGCCGTCGATGGTCGAATGGATACGACGCGCATTGCCGCCCAGTTCTGCCTCCCGTTCCAACAGGTAGACGTCGTGACCCTGGTCGGCAATGGACAGGGCGCAGGTCATGCCTGCCAGACCACCGCCGACCACCAGGGCCGCCCTGTTGACCGGCAGGTCGAACTCCTGCAAGGGTTCGAGGTTGATGGCGCGGGCCACCGACATGCGGACGATGTCCTTGGCCTTGGCCGTTGCCGCTTCCTTCTCGCGGGCGTGGCACCAGGAGCAGTGCTCCCGGATATTGGCCATATCTAGATAATATTTGTTGATGCCCGCTTCACGCAGGGTGTCCTGAAAAAGCACTTCCAGGGTCCGGGGGCTGCACGCGGCGATCACCACCCGGTTGAGCGATTTCTCCTTGACGGTGTCAACGATCGCCTGCATCGAGTTGGTGGCGCAGGAAAAGAGCTGTTGCTGGACATGGACCACGTTGGGCAGCGTCTCGGTATAGGCGACAGTGTCGGGCACATCCACCACCCTGCTGATATTGGCTCCGCAGTGGCAGACGAACACGCCGATGCGCGGTTCCGCGGCGGTATTGTCGGTCTCCGGCGGGTAGACCCTTTCGGTGGTCAGTTTGCCCCGGCGGTGGTTGAGCAACTCGCCGCATTGGGAGCCGGCGGCACTGGCAGTAAAAACTGATTCGGGGATATCCATCGGCCCCTGGAAGGCGCCGCTGACAAAGATCCCCGGACGGGTGGTGGCCATCGGGTTGGCGGAATCGATTTGACAGAATCCGTGGCTGTTGACCTCAATGCCGAACTTCTTCGCCAGACCCTGATAATCCTTGGGTGGGTTCAGCCCGACGGAGAGCACGACCATGTCGAAGGATTCCTCTTTGACCCCCTCGGATTCGGTGGCGTAGCGGACAATGACATTTTTTGTTTCCGGGTCTTCACCGACGATCGAGACATAACTGCGGATAAATCGGACGTCCGGGAGCTGCTGGGTCCGCTGGTAGAAGGTTTCGAAGCCCTTGCCGTAGGCGCGCACATCGTTGTGGAAGATGGTGCAGGCGGCATTGCTGTCGTGATCCTTGGTCAGGATCACCTGCTTCTGGGCGTAGGTGCAGCAGACCGACGAGCAGTAGCTGTTGTCGCCCTCGGTGTCCCGTCGGGAGCCGACGCACTGGATCCAGGCGACGTTATGGGGATGGCGCATGTCCGAAGCGCGCAGAATCTCGCCCTCGTACGGACCGGTGGCGCACAACAGCCGTTCGTAGTCCATGCCGGTGACGACGTTCTGCAGCCGGCCGTAGCCGTATTCGTCCCGGATCTTCGGATCGAAGACATCATAGCCGGGGGAGAGAATGACCGCCGCCACGTTCAGCTCGATTTTCTCCGGGATCTGGTGTAGATCGATGGCGTCGTTCTTGCAGGCCCCTTCACAGATCCGGCATTTCTTTTCCTTCAGGTACAGGCAGCTCTCGTCGATGTAGGTGATCAACGGGATGGCCTGGGCGAAGTAGATATGCACCGCCTTGTTGTCGGAGATTTCCTGGTTGTACTGATCGGGATACTTCACCGGGCAATACTCGACGCACACGCCGCAACCGGTGCATTTGTCTTCGATGATGTAGCGCGGTTTCTTGGTCAGCCTGACGGAAAAGTCGCCTTCCTGGCCATCGACGCTGTCAATTTCGGTGTAGGTGAGAACCTTGATATTGGGATGCCGGCCGACCTCGACCAGTTTCGGTGAAAGAATTCACATCGAGCAGTCGTTGGTCGGATACGTCTTGTCCAACTGCGCCATGTGGCCACCGATGGCCGGCCCCTTTTCGATCAGGTAGACCTTGAAACCGGCGGTGGCCAGATCCAGCGAGGCCTGAATGCCGCTGATTCCGCCGCCGACCACCATGACGTCTCCAAATTTTCCTTGACTCGAACCCTCAAAGTGTTGTGTATTCAACTGGTTTTCCACGGTTTGTTTCCTTTTTTTCGCAGGATTAGAAGCGTTATTTGAGATCTTTTGTAGAAGCAGCCATTCTCGCCACAGCATCCATGACCTTCTGCTTGCCGTGCTTTTCGATCAAGGATGTCAAGCCGATATCCAGCTTTTCCTGTTCTTCCACAACTTCAACCTCTTCTTCCCGTACCTCTAATACCAGTGCATCGGTGATGCACCACTTGACGCACAAAGGTTCCTCTTCTCCTTCGCACATATCGCATCTCAATGGCAGGCCCGAATCGGGTTCTTTGAAGTCCGCGCGGGATGGACATGGTGAACGGCAAAAGGCACACTCTTCATATTCTTTGCCATCTATAATATAAATGTCCCGTCCAGCGCATTCAGCTCCGGCGGACTCACCGGCATAGACCGGTATATAGATATCTTCCAGTGGATGGCGCAGAACCTGGACCCGGGATCTGGCTGGATTGTTACTGGAGTATTTGGGCTCGGCGTGAAAGGCTGAACAGATCATTTCACAGGCCCGGCAACCGTTACACAGGTCAGCATTAATTTTAATTGTTTTGACGATCTTTTTTTCGGTTGACAAAATCATACCTCCTTAAATACCTAGGCCATGGTTGGCTCTGAAGGTCTATCCTCATCTTCCGTATAGACACCTCGGCTCACAAACTCTTGGTAAACATTGTCTAAGCCAAGATCACGCAAAGACTCTTCTGTAGGGATACCCTGCTCGTTCCATCCTTTAAATGCGTAGTAGGTGTCTAAGAGCTCTTTTTCTAACTCTGGGAAGCGCTTCTTCCAATGATTTTCCGGTGGTTTGTCATCTTTTCTGCGCACACCTCTGGTGGTGTTGATGGCCCGCACCAGGGTACGATAGCGCTTGGCTGCCTTGGTCAAGCTCTCTTCGTCCATGTCAAATCCAGCCCCTGCGGAAATGAATTTTGGATAGTTGTGGATATGATAGGGCGGTTTGAGCGGAAACGATGACAAACCGGCACACATACCCAAGGCATCGTCAATGTAGTGCATCCGTTCCTGCCAATCAACGATATCGCAGCACATCGCCGGTGTCGGATAGTAGGGTATCGAATTGTCGCCGCGCAGCTCCCAGTCCAGGAAATACTGTTTGAATTTTTCATGCGGCACCTGGAACCAGTCCTTGACGAAGGCCTCCCGCTCTTCGCGGGTGGGGAATGGCGCTTGCGGGAACTGTCCCTCAATCTGGGTGATGTTCAGTTTCTCGCCAGTTGCGTACATGAGAAAATAGATGGGGTTGAGCATGGACAACTTGAGAGGCAGCTGCTCCGTCTTTTTTATAGTGTTGTGGGCATACTTCTCAGCGCCGTTACCGATCTGCTTGGCTGCCCAGTAAGTCCCGTTGGCCAGCACATCGCCGATACCTTCCCGACGGACTATATGATCCAGCAGCCAATAAAATCGCCCTTCGTTGTCTGCGGGCATACCCGGGAAGTCATCGTCTGTGAGTATCCCATCTGCCAGGAGTTCCAGAGCAAATGCCATAACCTGCGGAGCAGAAAATCCGTCAACCCCATACTCGGTGGCGGCCTGGGCAATCCCTAGACCGAACTGCAGGTCAGAGAAAGCCGCCATGGTATAGGTGAGTTTGGAGAAACATTTCATCATATATGTTGGCTTATCCGGTGGAGAAATGGTCGCGCCACATTTCATCGGACAATTGTAGCAGCTGATCAAACGTGTCTGCATGCCCTCCATGGTTGAGGTCCACTCCTTGGCGATCTCATCGGTCCAGAAATTTTTTCGACGCTCCCGTGAATTGCCCCACATGAAATTTTCGGTATGCCACTTTTCATCGTGGGTTTTCATCTCCTGGGGCGATCCAAGTCCCGAAAGGATGGCCATGACGCCAGGGATCGGATGCTTTTCACGGAACTGGATGTACTCCAATACCTCGTTGCAGAGGCCAATAAATTCAGCAGGCCGCGCTGTTTGAATATCCTTGTTCCCGCGGACGACAATGGCTTTTACTCCCTTGTCACCCATTACCGCCCCGAGCCCACCCCGGCTGGCACTGGAACGACCTTGTTCAATAGAGGCAAAATAGACCCGATTTTCACCAGCCATGCCGATGGCAGCAACCTGGGCTTTGGGTTCGTTGAGCTCATCGCAAATCAGTTTCGCTGTTTCAATGGCACCTTTGCCTTTCAGGTGTGAGGCATCACGGATCTCAACCTTGTCGTTATTTATCCATATATAGACCAGATTGGGAGATTTGCCGCGAAGGATTACCTTGTCATAGCCGGCGTACTTTAATTCCGGCGCCCAGAATCCGCCCATCATGGAAAAGGCCAGTAACTGATTCACCGGCGAAATGGTAGTGACGATAGTCCGGTTGCAGCCTATGGCCGGCGTTCCACATAAAAGACCGGTGCCGAAAATCAGCAGGTTTTCAGGCGAAAAGGCTTCGACTTCCGGGTCTACTCGATCCCACATGATCTTGGCATTTGTTCCCAAACCACCGAGATATAATTGACTATCTTCGGGATTAGTTGATACCCGTTCGATATTGCTCCGGGTCAAATCAATCTCTAGATTATAGCCTGTTTCTGCGTATCTCATTGTCTTTTCCTTGTACTGTCTGCTAGTTTACTTGAGTTTTCCCGGTAAAACTGAATAAACCGGAAAATCCACTATTGAGACTCTATAAATGAATTTCACCTGTGTCCGGCATAAGCTACATTGCTTCCTGAACTATTTCTGTAATGTCCTTAATTTCCAGCAAATCACCATATTCGAGGTTGAGACGGCTTTCCTCGAAGTTGGTAATGCAATATGGGCAACTGGTTACCAGCACCTGGGCTCCAGTTTGAACCGCCTGATTCAACCTGATGTCGGAAAATCTCTGGTCTTGTGGCGTGTCCATCCAAATTCTCCCGCCACCACCACCACAACAGAGGCTATCACGGCGTGATTCGGCCATCTCAACCAGTTCAAGTCCGGCTATCCTGTTCAAGACAGTACGGGGTTGGTCATATATATTGTTGTGCCTGCCGAGATAACATGGATCATGATAAGTAACTTTCTTCTCAACTGGATGGCTTAACTGGATGCGTCCCTCATTGAGCAGTTCCAATAAATATTCACTGATATGGACAACTTCAAAGTTGACCATGAATTCGGGATATTCGTTTTTGAACGTATGGTAGCAGTGGGGGGACGAGACCAGAATTTTTTTCACCCCATGATCGACAAAGGTCTTGATATTTTCCCTGGCCAGGGACGTGAACACCTGTTCACTGCCGAACTTGCGGATACTTTCGCCGCAGCAGTTTTCCTTGTTGCCCAATATGCCGAAATCAACTCCTGCTTTTTTGAGGATATTGGCCGTGGCTGCTGCAACCTTTTTCATCCTCGGATCATAACTCAGATAACAGCCGACAAAAAACAGCACCTCCATTCCTTCGGAATATGGTTTGACACCGTGCTCCTTTGCCCAATCCGCTCGTTTCTGCCGCTCTACCTGCAACGGATTCCCTTCTGAGATAAGGCTCGCTCTTGCCGTGCGAGCAGACTTGACTGATGCCGGGAAGACTTCATAGCCGGCGGCAACCCGCCGTAAAGAAACGCCGAGTTCAATCTGCTTTACTCCTCTTGGGCATTGTGCTGGACATCTTCCGCAAGTGGTGCATCGCCAGATGTCTTCACCGTCGATTTCGGTCAAACCAAAGGTGGCCTCACGTATGATTTTACGCATACTGAATTGCCTTACCTTGTTCCAGGGACAAACTGTGTCACACAAGCCGCACTGAAAGCAAAATCTCTGTGATTGTCCGCCGGCTTCTTCTATCTCTTCAACTACTTCTTTGAAAGGGGCAACTGTTTCCACTTTGTTTTGTCCTCGCTCTCAGTTTAAACGGTTGAATAACATGCTGCAGTATATTATAGTTAACATGTTACCATTTATTACATTAATAATTAATAGGTGTCAAGACTAAAATAAACCCCGAACGTTGCACCATTGAAAATGGCGAACATGAAACTATACTAAGCCCTGAACGTTGCTCCATTGAAAATGGATAACATTATGTAATTATTTCTGTTCTATACTGAACTAAGGATGAGGCTATGTCAAAAGAAACCGACCCAGCAGAAACCAACGAAAGTGGTTGGGGTGAATACAACTATAAAAATAACATGGACTTTGGTGAAAAAGTCATTGCTGTCCTGGTGCGAGCTTCTGAGACAATAAAAAAGGATCTCGATATTGCCTATAAAAATTATGGGTTGACTTTTTCCCAGTATAACGTTTTGAGAATATTAAATAATTCCAAGAATGGCCAGAATAAGGTGAGCATTACCAGCAAGATTATGCTGGTGTCCAGTTCCAATATTACCGGTGTCACCCAACGATTGGAAAAAAGCGGATTGCTCATGAGAAAGCAGGATCCCAGTGACGAGCGGATTACAGTTCTGGAAATTACCCCCAAAGGGGCAAGCATATTAAAAAACATTCAAGAAGAGCATTTGTCTAAAATTAACAGCTACTTGAAAGACTTTTCCATTGAGAAGCAAAGAAATTTGCTTGAGGATCTGAAACAGGTATACAAAGACGTACGCTAAGATTGATTTCCCTAAGAACAAAATTGTTGACACTGAATATGTTAACATGTTATGTATTAACATGTTAATGATATCTTGGGTGATAACTGTAGTTTCCCAACAATGCTTGATAAAATAGCAGGAGGATATTTTGAAAATTCTTACTACCGTAAAAAAAGTGGTTGATGTGGAATTGACCATTCGTGTCGAGTCAGGGGCCATTGTCGAAGAGGGGCTGCAATATGTCATGAATGCCTGGGACGAAAATGCGGTGGAAGCCTCTGTCCAGCTCAAAGAAAATAATGGTGCAGAGACAACACTGGTCAGTATTGGCGGCGGCGATGACAACACACAGATTATCCGTCGCGGCTTTGCCATGGGTATTGACAACGGTATCCAGGTCGATGACCCGTTGCTTGCTGGAGCGGATTCCTTTGTCCTGGCCAGGGTACTGCAAAAGGTTTACGAAAAGGGAAGCTATGATCTGGTCATAACCGGCAAACAAGCCCAGGATACCGATAATGGTCAAACCGGAATAATTCTGGCCGAGAACCTTGGAGTGCCCTGCGTCAGTAATGTGGTCGCCATTGACGTGATAGACGACGCGCACATCAAGGTGACGCGGCTGGGCGACGCCGGCAAGGAGATTGTGGAATTGAAGTTACCGGCGGTTGTCACGGTCAGCGATAGTATCAATGAACCCAGACTGCCGCAAATGCGTGGCCTTATGATGGCCAAGAAAAAGAAGATCGAGGTAATGGATCTGGCCGCACTTGGCACCTCGTTTGAGGGGGTCGGAGGGACTGATAATCGATCTGAAATTGTCGAATTCAGTAGATCTCCAGCGCGTGAGGCCGGCAAAAAATATGAAGGTGATGCCGCTGAAATCACCGCCCAGGTTGTTGATCTGCTAGTGAATGAGGCTAAGGTCTTATAAAGACAACCTGTCAATTACGAATATTTCATTGAATTAAATAAATTTATATAAGGAAAAAAAGATTATGGCTAAAGTAATCGTAATTGCGGATATCAAGCGAGGTGAGGTGAAGCGTAGCACAGCGGAACTTCTGGCAAAAGCCAGATCTATTGGTGCTGAGACTGCTGTCGTTGCTATCGGTTACAACCTGGATGCATTGATGCCTAACTTGATTAGTGTCGGCTCTGATAGCCAATATATTGCCGATGATCCAGGTCTGGAACTGTTTTCAGCCGGTCCATACGCCTCCTGTGTCGTAGACGCGGCAACCCAGTTTGGCGCCGACCAGATCTGGTTCGCTTCAACAGAAAGCAGCAAAGCTGTTGCACCAAAGGTGGCTGCCCGGCTCGGTGTGGCCTGTGCAACAGATATTACTGATGTGGCCTATGCTGGGGACAATATCGAAATTACAAGACCTGCCATAGCCAATAAAGTGATACAGCGGGTAAAAATAAACAGTGAAAAGCTCGTTGCAGTTGTCAGAGCAGGGGCTTTTCAGATGCCGGAGGAGGGCATTGCCGGCAGCGAAAATGTCATCCGCCTTGCAGCGCCGCCCACTGATCTGGGTGCTGTGGTCAAGGAACTGATAGCTGATGCCAGTGGAGAAATCGATCTGGGCGATGCCGCCATTGTCGTCTCAGTTGGGCGCGGCGTCAAAGATCAAAAAGGCATTGATCTGGTAAAAGGACTGGCTGATGATTTGGGTGCCGGTTTCGGCACTTCCAGGGCCATGGTCGACAGCGGTTTGATAGAGCACAACAAACAGGTTGGCCAGACAGGCAAAATAGTGGCCCCGAAACTGTATATTGCCGTCGGCATTTCAGGAGCGATCCAGCACCTTTCCGGTATGACCGGCTCGCAGGTAATTGTGGCTGTTAATAACGATCCTGAAGCACCGATCTTTAATGTCGCTGACTACGGCATAGTAGGGGATCTTTTTGAAGTTATTCCGATTCTCCGTGAGCAGATAAAGAGTATTCAAAGGTAGTGTTTTCTGGTAACTCTTAAAACTCAGCCAGTTTGGTCGAGGGCCGGAAAATCCTCTAATATTTGGCCAGGCTGAGTTTCTCGGTTTTCAGATAGTTCTTTTGTTTCAGCAGGATGTGATCATATAATTCCATTATATATACAAATTGAGGAGATAGCTTTGAATCCCTTGGTAATGGCTTTTCTGCTTTTTATTGCCCTTAGTGTATTCTGCTATTCAATGGTTCGTAAGATTCAGCTGCTCCAGGCACTGGCGCCTGCCAACAGAGCGAACCATCTGAAAGCACGTTTAAAAAACATGATGATTCTGGCTGTCGGTCAGCAGCGTCTTGTCGGCAGAGCGAAGGAAAGAGGCTCCGGAATTATGCATGCTTTAATTTTCTGGGGATTCTGCATTCTGTTAATTCGCAGCTTGATGCTCTACGGAGAAGGATTCCAAAAAGGATTTGAGCTGCCTTTCTTCGGCGAGCAACATCTGCTTGGCTACGCGTATATTGCCTTAAAAGATTTAATCGAAGGGATTGTCCTGGCCATGGTCATCTGGGCAATCTATCGTCGAGCCGTTGTCAAACCAGAGAGATTGCATAACAGCTTCAAAGCGTATTTGGTTCTAGTGTTAATCGGCATTTTAATGGTGTCTGATCTGCTCTACGACGGCGCACGATTCAACCTGGTCCAATTTCCTGATTTTGTAGGTGATATCCACATTTTCAACAATCCGCAATATGGCCCGGAAACTCTTTGGGCACCGTTATCGAAGGCAACAGCTGCGCTCATTTCCGGATTCAGCGCTGAGACCCTTGCTCTGCTGATGGGAGTCATGTTTTGGCTGCACATCTGTACCCAGCTGGTATTCTTAAATATTCTTCCCTATGGCAAGCACTTTCATGTGATCACAGCACTTCCCAATGTTTTTTTCAAAAGCCTGGGGTATCCCCATGAAAAGGCAAAACTCCTGGATATGGAGGATGAAGATGCATGGGAAAATGAATCATTGGGTCTTAATCACATCCACCAACTCGACTGGAAACAGGCACTGGATCTATTCACCTGTACCGAATGCGGACGATGCAAGCAGGTGTGTCCTACCTATACCACTGATAAACCACTCAATCTGTACGATTTTAATCTCAACCTGAGGCAGGAGCTGAATGATAATGAAGCTGCCATTATCCAAAGAGCAAAACTGTTATCAGGTGCAGAAAAAAGTGGCCATGATACCGATTCATCGAAAGAAAAGGTCCTGGCACTGAACAGTGAAAAACAGTTGGTCGGCGATGTTATTGCAGAGGACACACTCTGGGCATGTACAACATGTCGAGCCTGTGAAGAGGTGTGTCCGGTGGCGATTGAACATGTGCCGCGTATCGTTGCCATGCGCCAAGGACAGACCCTGATTGCCCAATCTTATCCCAAAGAGCTGAACCCGGCTTTAAAAGGTCTTGAACGTAACGGCAATCCCTGGGGTATTGGCTATGATAAACGCGATGAGTGGGCCAAGGGACTGGGCGTTACAACAATGGCGGATAATCCGGACGTCGAATATCTCCTCTGGGTAGGATGTGCCGGTTCGTTTGATGACCGAGCGAAAAAAGTATCTGTCAGTCTGGTGAAGATTCTGCAAAAAGCAGGCGTCAGCTTCAGTATTCTCGGGGTGGAGGAAAAATGTACCGGTGATTTTGCCAGAAAGGTCGGCAATGAAATGCTGTTTCAGATGCTGGCCCAGGAAAATATCGAAACACTCAATGGATATAACGTTAAAAAGATCATCGCCGCCTGCCCGCATTGCCTCAATACGCTCAAGCATGATTATCCGCAACTGGGAGGAAATTATCAGCTCATCCATCATAGCGAATTCATTGAGCAGCTTGTAAAAGAAGGAAAAATCAAGCTCAACCAATCGATGAAAGGCACGGTAACATACCATGATCCATGTTATCTCGGCCGCTATAACGACATTTACCGCCAGCCGAGGTCACTGCTGCAAGCTGTTTCTACTGATGAGATCAAGGAGATGGATCGAAGCGGCAAAGAAAGTTTTTGTTGCGGTGCAGGTGGGGGCCGAATGTGGATGGAAGAAAACATAGGCACAAAAATATATCTTGAGCGGACCAGGGAAATCGTCGATCTGCAGGCCACAACCGTTGCGGTGAGTTGCCCCTTCTGTCTGACGATGATCGAAGACGGTATCAAAGAAATGGAAAAGGTAGACACAGTCCGGACCAGGGATATCGCCGAACTGGTAGCGCAGTATATGGTGTAGTCCGGAAGTTTCTTGACTGGGAGCCTGTCGGACTCAAAAGCAGTCTCCCCTGAAAGAATATGTGCATAAGATGTGCATAAGCTCAATATCGATAATTTCAGGCAACAATTATCAAATTGTTGCCTGAACTTATTACATCTCAAAAGACGATCTTTCCCCTGCGCACGTCATAGACTCCTTCATAGGTCAGCCGAAGCTGCAAAGCAGAGGTGAAGGTTAAAAAGATAAGGGTCCACAGTGGATTGTCCAAATCCGTACCCAAGGATTGGAGTTCACTGTTCATATGACGGATCTCACTTGCCAATTCAGGCATCGGTTTCATCGAACATATTCCTCCCAAAGGCAGCGGGATGCTGGCGCGAATTTCGCCGTTGTGTGCGAACACGGCGCCGCCGCCAGTTTTCAGTGCCTCGGAGGCCGCCAGGGCCATGTCTGCGGGGTTGCTCCCGACCACCAGGAAGCCATGGTTACAGTGGCAGACGGTGGAGGCAAATCCGCCCAGTCCACGAGGGAATCCCTTGACGAAACCCCGCCCTGTCTTGCGACCGTCACGGGAGATCAGGAACGCCGGCAGGATGTCTTCAGGGGGTGCATAGAAACCGCTTCGGACCGGAAGAACTGCTTCCTCGGCACCGGTGACGGTATGGTTGACAAGGGTGATCACCGGCACCGTGGCGAGGCCGGGCCTTTCCGCGATCCGGAAACGATCGGGGTGGATGTCGGCAATCGCGAACGGGCGGCTGCCCACGACTGGGTCGGTCTGTTGATAGGCATCGGTCAGGAGTCGCCTCTCTTCGGCGACCAGGTCTCCCCTGGCGAAGACCAGCCGGGGTGTTGGCCTTTCCAGGGACGGTGCCACCAGAATATGGGCCAGGCGCCCGGGGGCGATGGCGCCCACCTCGTGGTCCAGGCGGAAATAGCGGGCCGGATTCAAGGTCGCCATCTGGATCGCACGTATGGGGTCGATCCCGCAGCGCACCGCCTCGGCGACCACCCAATCCATGTTGCCCCACTCGCTGAGGTGATCGGCGAAGATACCATCTGACACCAGCATGATCCGGCTGGTGTCGAAGGCCTCTGCCGCGTGCACCGCCTCGATGTATTTTTGCATGTCCTGCCGAATGGAGCCATGCCGCAGCATGACATAAAATCCCAGCCGGAGACGGGAGGTGACATCCGCTGATTTCAACGATTCATGGCACGAGAGAACCCCGCCGTAGGCCACTGCATTGAGGCGGTCCCAGTTGGCCCCGGTGGTATGCCCCTCGATCAACTTGCCCATGGCGCGCGCCAGATTTAACCGTTCCATGAGGATCGGATCCCGGTGCACAATCCGCAGGTAGGAGGCCGTTTCGCTGACCGAGACAATGTCGTCGCAGGCCATGGCCTTGGTAAAATCGGCCAGCGACCAGAGCTCACCTCCCTCGACCTCCGGATACGGCGGGGTTGCTGCCGGGGCCCCGCCCTTGATGGTCATCGGGCCGTGCTGCAGACTTGCAATGATGGCGAGATAGGCGTCCACCCCAACGGCGGTGGCCAGATCATGGCCATCGTTGAAGATGCAGGTGGTGCCCAGGGCGAGGACGCAGCGGGCATAGGCGAAGGGGTTGTAGAACAAGTCCATGTGGGCGTGGCCGTCGAAAAAACCCGGAATCAGGAAATCACCATCGGCGTCGTATATTGAAGCCGACGCTACGCCCTCGGTGGGAAAATCCCCGACATGGAGAATTCTGCCGTCGCGTATGGCCACGTCGGCCCTGAGAATTTCTCCCGAGTAAACATTGACCACCCGCCCATTGCGGATGATGGCATCAGCCTGCATCTGTTTCTCCTTTCCCGATTATAAACCTGTATGCGCTGCCGCATCATTGCATACTGCAAAACCCATGGGCAAACTTGACTAACTCCAGTTGGGGGATGGTTCGAATCGGAGGGGATAAACTTCACGAGCCGGTGGCGCCTTCTATGTTCAGCAAACCCGGTACGGCTCGTGACTCCCCCAGAGTGCGATTCGGCCATCACACCCGACCCTGACAATCTCACACTATATTTTTTCCCCCGACCTTTTCAAACAACCCGTTCTTCATGTCTTCCTCAGCTTGCGCTCTGGCCTTGTAGTGCAGCAATTTGCCGGTCGCCGTCATCGGCAGTTTATCGACAAAGCAGTAGTATCGCGGGCGCTTGTAGTTAGCCAGCATCGGGTGCTGGACGCAGAATTCATCCAGCTCGTCGGCGGTGACGGAACTTCCTGGTCGCACGACAACATAGGCGACTACCAATTGCCCCCATTTAGGGTCAGGCGTGCCGACGACTAAATTGCTGCTCACCGCCGGGTGTTCATTGAGGATAGCCTCAACCTGTGTTGGGTGAATATTTTCCCCGCCGGAGATGAACATGTCGTCTTTCCTGCCGACGATGGTCAGGTATTCTTTCTCGTTCCATTTGGCCAGATCACCGATATACAGCCAGCCCTTGTAATATTTGGCCTTGGTTTCGTCGGGCCGGTTGAGATAGCTGCAGGAACACTTGGTTGCGGCTCTGACGATGACCTCGCCCACCGTCTCGTTGTTTTTTTCCACATGGTCGTCCGGTTCGGCCAGCCGGTCGTGATATACGTTGACGACCGCCATGTCGTCATCGGTACAGGAGCGTCCCGCCGACCCGGCCATTTCCGGGAGATCGTAGGGGCGGAGAAAGGTATTCCAGAACGCCTCGGTACTGCCGTAGCCATTGAAAATATTGGGGGTGAGCATCTGCTGAAACTTGATGCAGGCCGCCCGCTCGAGCGGGGCGCCCATGGTAATGATCCCTTTCAAGCTGCTGAGGTCACGAGGATTCTTGGTTTGCTCATCGCAGAGGGCCGACAGGGTGACCGGCGCCCCGATCAGGAAGCTGATGCCATATTTTTCTGCCAGAGTCAGCACGGTAACGGCGTTGAAATGGCGGAGGGGAACCAGCCCTCCCCCGACGTAGAGCGTCGGACACGGACCTCCTGAATACAGTCCGCCGCGATGAAACCAGGGGGTCATATTCAGCGTCTTGTCCAGCGGAGAGAGGGGAAAGTGCATGATGACATCATGGGCACTGAAGATCTCATTGATATTGTTGAGAGGAACTCCTTTAGGCCTGCCGGTTGTTCCTGAGGTGTAGAGCCGGGTGACTTCGTCGTAAATATGGGTGGGCCGATCGATACCGGGCTCCGTCGTCGGCTGGTCACCGACGTACTGCTCAAAGGATATGGCGCCGGCAAATGGTTTGGCGGTTCCGTACATGTCGACCATGACGACAGTTTTGGGTTTGTGGGAGGCCGTATTCAGGGCCTTTTCAACCGTATCCGAGTCTGCGGCGTCGTAGAAGAAGATCTTTGGTTTGCTGTCATCGATGGTGGTGGCAATTTCACCATAAGAAAGGCGGAAATTGATCGGACAGTTTATGGCGCCGAGCTTTTGCGGCGCCAGATAAATAAATACCCACTCGGCACAATTATACAGCTGATACATGACGACATCGGCCTTGCTGACGCCGTCCGCCATGAGGGCATGGGCGAGACGGTTGCTTTCCTTGTTCAGTTCATGATAAGTCCACTGCTTTTCCCGCTCATAACAGGTCACCGCAATCCGGTCGGCGTACCTGTGGGTGTTGCGCATAAAGCCGTTAATATAGGTGAAATCATTTTCGAATGTGTCCTGAAACATTGAAATATCGTAGGTAAATTGCCGGTTCTGCGTCATAGAATACTCCTTTGCTGGGCATTGTGGACGGGCAACGATTTTCATTGAAGCCATCGTTCATTTATTTCATGGCACCTGCTTATTTTCGCGTTAGGAAAACAGCAGTTCCCGGCCGGTGACCATGCGGGTGATCTGATTGGTGCCGGTATAGATCTGGGTCAGCTTGGCGTCGCGCATCATCCGTTCGACGTGGTTCTCCTTCATGTAGCCGGACCCGCCCAGGACCTGGACCGCATCGGTGGTGACGTGCATGGCGGTGTCGCTGGCCATGGTCTTGGCCATACTGCCGTACAGCACCGCACTCTTGTCATGCTCGTCGACCAGCTCGGCGGCCTTCCGGGTCAGCAGGCGCGAGCACTCGACGGCGGTGGCCATGTCGGCGATCATGAACTGGATCGGCGCCAGGTGGGCCAGCGATTTGCCGAACTGCACCCGGTTCTGGGTGTGCTTGATGGCGATATCGAGGGCGCCCTGGCCGATGCCCACCGCCTGGGCGGCGCAGAAGATGCGGTTGATCGTCAGGGTATCCATCAGATTCTTGAACCCGCCCCCTTCCTCACCGATGATATTGGCGGCCGGAACCTCCATGTTCTCGAAGAACAGCTCGGAGTTGATCGAACCGCGCATGCCCATCTTGTTTTCGTTGCGGCCGTAGATCAGACCCGGGGTGCCCTTTTCGACGACGAAGGCGGTCATCCCCTTGGCCTTTTTCTCCGGGTTGGTCATGGCATAGACCACGATGATGTCGGCGACCGAGCCGTTGGTGATGAAACACTTCTGCCCGTTGATGATGTATTTGTCGCCCTGGCGCACCGCCCGGGTCTTCATGCCGAGCAGGTCCGAACCGGCGTTCGGCTCGGTGGCGCCGAGTGCGGTCAGCAGCTTCGATTCGCCGGCAAAGGGGCGCAGAACACGTTCTTTCAGTTCCGGGCTGCCGCCGTGGATGATCGGCAGCATACCGTCGGCCTGGGCAATCAGCAGCAGCGCCGTCGCGGCACAGCCCTTGGCGATTTCTTCCATGACCATGGCCAGAGTTAAAACCGGCATGCCGGTGCCGCCGTATTCTTCCGGCAGCAGGGGGTTGAGCAGGCCGAGCTCGGCAAACAGGTCGCGGGCATGTTCGGGAAAGGCCCCGGTCTCGTCGAGTTCCTGGGCCAGCGGGGCGATTTCCTTGGTCACGACATCGCGGACCATGTCGATCGTCAAGCGTTGTTCTTCAGTCAGATGTTTCATTGGTTTACCTCTTTATGATTGGTGCAGCATTTCGGGTTGGGCGATTCACGCGGTCTCTTTCAATAATTCCCTGGCAATGACCAGTCTCTGGATCTGGTTGGCGCCTTCAAAGATCTGGGTCAGCTTGGCATCCCGGAACATCCGCTCCACCGGATAGTCCTGCATGTAGCCATAGCCGCCGAAGACCTGAATGGCGTCGGTGGTAATCTGCATGGCGGCATCGGAAGCAAACAGCTTGCCCATCGAGGCGAGTTTGGTGTTGCGCTGGCCTTTGTCGAACTGGGCCGCCGCCCGATAGATAAGGCCACGGGATGCTTCAATCTTGGTGCCGCTGTCGGCAATAATCTGCTGGATCATCTGATGCTCGCACAATGGCTGGCCAAAGGTTTTCCGCTCCTTGGAATGTTTCACCATCTGGTCAAAGGCCCCTTCGGCAATCCCCAGGGCCTGGGCGCCGATGGCCGGTCGAGACATATCGAAATCCTTCATGGCCAGCAGAAATCCCTTGTCGACTTCGCCAAGCACATTGCCGACCGGGACACGAACCCCATCGAGATACATCTCCGAGGTCTTCGAGCCGCGTTGCCCCAGTTTCTTCTCGATCTTGCCCACCGTCAGACCCGGAGTGCCCCGCTCTACCAGAAAAAAGGTCAGGCCGTTCCGACCATTGTCGGAGGTGCGGGCCAGGACGGTGTAGTACGATGCGACCGGACCATTGGTCGAGAAACATTTGGTTCCGGAGAGGATATACTCATCGCCATCCCGTACCGCCGTGGTGCGCAGAGAACCGACATCGGACCCGGCGCCGGGTTCGGAAACCAGGTACCCCGCCAGTTCACGATTCTTGACGATGCGGGGCAGCACCCGGGCGAGAAGTTCAGGACTCCCCCCGTGTATCAAAGGGTAGCTGCCGACGGCCTGAATGATCAGCATCAGGGCGGAAGAGGCGCAGTGGCGGGCAATTTCTTCAACAGCGACACAGAGCAAGGTTCCTTGATTCTGCTCAGGTCCCCCATACTCTGCAGGGAATGCCATGGTCATCAGCCCCAGATCCCACAACAGCGTCAATACGTCTTTGTCAAGTTCACCGGTGGCGTCGATAGTTGCGGCCACCGGGGCGATTTTCTCTCTTGCGGCCTGGCGGATGGTCTCAGTCACAATGCGGGTTTCATCTGATTCGGCAAACATTGTTCCTCCTGCTTGTTGTTTTCTGGGTTGGTAGGATGATTGTGTCTTTCAGCAAACTCTATTTCATCAATCGTGCCAGACCGAAAGAAAACGCAAATACAATTATAACATATTGATATCTAATAGTTATTAATTCTATATGTGAACAATGTGCGATGTGCTGTATTTTGTATATGTAGACGATCGTATACATGAATAGCTTGAATAAGCCTTAAACCAGGCCTTCACTAGGGTGTACCCAAAGGGATACATGTTGACCAATGGATACGCTCCTTGGCGGGGCTCTTCACTTTGCAAGAGGGTCATTAGATTGCAATAATTTAGCCATATCGTATTCACTTCGCCTTGACCATCCGGTTATGTCATGGTATGAGATAGAAAAATATCAGATTCCCCAGGCTTCATGCATCTAATCTGATTTGAACGTAAAACCAATGAGTGATAGAATAGATGGAAAGCAAGATTAACAATAGTGATGACCCTGAACACCTCGCCGTCCAATCAGATCAGCTCAGTGCAAAGCGTGGAAAAGTCAAATTTGAGGTATTTGGTGAGGAAATGCTCGAAAAGGAGGTCAAACTCAGTGGAAACAGTGGGAGGGTATATTTACCTCCGGTCTGGGTGGGCCACCGTGTGAAGATCATAAGATTAGACTGAGGATGTGCTGAAAAAAATGAATCCAGATGAAATATCCATCTCTATCAGAAAGATGAGACTCGATGATATCGAAGATATCAAAAGAATTTACGAGCTTATCACACAAAAAGCCACGAAGGAAGATTTCAGGGAGTTGGTGGAAAATTCTTGCGAAAAGCGGATATTGGGGGCGAATTGTTTTGTGGCCGAATTCGAAGGCAAGGTAGTGGGCTTTATGATCAGTTTTGCTATGGCCTTCAGCTTTAGTATGGAAAAAAGCGCATGGATTGCCACCATGGGAGTAGAGCCAAGGTACATGGGGAAACAGATCGGAGCCCAGTTAGCAAGGGAGACTTTTGCGTTTTACAAAGCCCAGGGCATCACCAACCTTCACACCTCCGTGCAATGGGATGCCACAGATCTCGTCTCTTTTTTCAAGACGCTGGGATTTCATCGAAGTGATTTCATCAACCTGGAAAAATCCCTGTAACCCTGATCCCCATCCTTCTTCTCTTCCTTTAATGAATAATGGGCACCTTGATGCATGGTGCCTATGAATCCTGATTTTTACCCAGTTGGCGTTGGCACCGGTAGGTGTACGTTTGCTTACGGAAGCAGATCATTTGGCAAAGAACATCCACGCAAAAGCGTGGATGTTCTTTGAACTTTGAGATTTCAGAAGATCTATCGAAACATTCAGGGGACCTTTTCCTCGGGAGTCTTATTGTTTTGTCGCAGGGACTTTTTTGACCAGCGGCCATTTGTCAAAAAAGGTGTTGTAGTACAGAAAACACATGAGCCATACGAATTGGCCTGCCAGGATCCCCATGAGTGGGTAGCCCAAACCCATGTCGGTACCGCCAAACGGGATGTATTTGAATGCCTTTATCCATAAAAATCCGAGTGTAAGACCTACTGCCCACCATATGCCGATGCGGATAAAAATTCGCAGCGCTTGATTTTTCACCATTGCAGCCGTTGGCCAATCGTCAAACACATGGTGCCACAGAAGGGTGGCGATAACTACGGAGAGGGCGATCGAGGCAACAGCAACATCCGGAGGGGCGCCTGGTAGCAGATTTAATGGATGGATGAGCGCTTGAAGGACCTCTAGCTGCACAAACCCCATCACTATGGTGATGATAAGGCCGATGATGCCCATCCAGGGTTGTTTCTTAGCAAATAATTTCATGGGATAGTGTTCGCCGCCCTCTGCCGGAATCAAGAACCACCAGATAAAGCATTGTGCGTAGGCCACAAACGTTGGCCAGGATCCCATAGGCTTGGAGACGATTTCGTGTTCGCCGATCTGTAAGTGCCAGAAACTCGGTATAATAAGCGCAAACCAGGCAAGAAAGCAAAAATAAGAGCTCAACGACCAGGCAGCTACACTGTCCCAAGGCGCCTTGATGTTGCCGGCAAAGGGCCATTTGTGAAACAATGCGGCGTAACCGATATTGGCCATGATGACGGGGAGCGCGTAGAAGTTGCTGGCCTCCCACCCCTCGATGGCCAGTGTCACCTGATCAGCGGTTTGCGGTATGAAAAGTATCGCAAAGCTGAAGGGTTTCCACCACAGTCCGCTCAGCCCGACAATGACCAGAAAACCAACCAGACCAACCACTAAGCCGACAACGGAATACCAGATACCGGCCCAGGGCTGTCGGCTGGTAATCGAGTACTTGCCGTAACCGCCAAAGAGCAGGGCCTGCCAGATCCAGGCATTGATGACCATCCAGAAAAACGTCGCTTCTGCAAAGACCTGGACAAATTTCCCGGCGGTTTTGGCATCCACCTCCTGCAGCCCCGGTGCCCCGAAGGCCAGTATAATGCTTTTGGAAATCCATCCCCAGATCGGCCAGTAGATCAGGCTCAGGATGAAGCAGGCCACAGCGGCAACAATTCCCGTTGTGATCAAGCTATTGAAACTGTGTTTGACAATAAATTGACCCATAACTGTTTTTCTCCTGAATTGCTGTTAGATGAAGTTCTACGCTCTCAACTGGAAACGCTTGAGCTTTCCGGTCGCTGTTTTGGGAAGGTCATCGACAAACTCGATCCAACGAGGATATTTGTAATGGGCGAGGGTTTTTTTAACGTACTCCTTGAGATCTTTTTTCAATTGCTCATCGCCGTTGTAGCCACGTTTCAAGACAACAAACGCCTTTGGTTTGACAAGATTTTTATCATCCATAGCACCAACGACGGCGCATTCGAGCACTGCCGGGTGTTCGATCAGGCACGCCTCCACTTCTACGGGAGAGACCCATATTCCTCCTACCTTGAGCATGTCATTGGTTCGACCGATGTAATAGAAGTAGCCTTCTTCATCCATAAGATACTTGTCGTCGGTGTTCAGCCAATCGCCCAACATGGTACTTTTGGTTTTGTTATGTTTGTTCCAGTATGCGGCAGCAGCGCTATCCCCTTTGACGAGAAGGGTGCCAACCTCTCCGATCGGTATATCTTGAAAATTTTCATCGACTATACGGGCTTCGTATCCGGGAACCAGTTTTCCCGAACTTCCCGGTTTGGCCTTGCCCGGGAGATTTGAGATAAATATATGGCTTAACTCCGTGGAACCGATGCCGTCGATGATCTCAACGCCATGGCGTTCTTTCCAGCGCTTAAAGATATCAGCAGGCAATGCTTCCCCGGCGGAAACGCATAGCTTTACACCATCGAGGCTGCCCTCTTCCTGCAGCATCGAGCCATACAGGGTGGGGACGCCGAAGTACAGGCTCGGTCTGTAGTGTGCGATGGTCTCGTAAACTGAGTCCGGGGTCGGTCGGCCCGGCATTAATACCGAGGTTGCTCCGACACTGAAGGGAAAATACAGTCCATTGCCGAGGCCATAGGCAAAAAAGAGCTTGGCCGCCGAAAAACAGATATCGTTTTCTTGAATCCCCAGTACCTGCTTGCCATAGGTTTCGGATGCATAGACCATATCATGCTGCAGGTGGATCGTTCCTTTTGGTTGACCGGTGGACCCCGAGCTGTAAAGCCAGAAGCAGGCATCGTCCGGGGTGGTCGGCGCCGCCTCTAGCTGATCGGAAGCACCTTCAATAAAGGTATCGAAACTGGTGGTTCCGGCAGGGGCCTGCCCTCCCACCACGATGATATTCTTTAGGAAGCGGAGCTTGTCTTTGATGGGGTCGAACTTGCTGTAGAGCTCTGCATCAATAATCAAGGCCTTGGCACGGCTGTCATTGAGAAAATACAGGTAGTCCTTGGGCTGCATCAGGGTGTTGAGACAAATCGGAACCGCCCCTGTTTTTATGGCCCCGAAGAAGGACATGGCATACACTTCCGAATCCAGCAGCAGAAGGGCGACTCGATTCTCCATTTCGATGTTCAAACCCTTAAGAGCATTTCCTACTTTGTTGACGCCTGCCTGGATTTGGGCATAGGTAAAGGCCTTATCCCGGCAGAGAATCGCAGTCTTTTGGCCTCGACCTTCTCTGATGTTCCGATCGACAAAATAGTCGGCCGCGTTGAATGTTTCTGGGAGATTTAAGTCAACATGCATTTTGTTTCTCCTTGTGCTTAATTTATTGGAAAATGATTCGATGGGCAATCTATGCTGCTCACTGCTCACATATACAGCAAGAATCGCGCCAGTAAATATAATGGCCTAAAAATGCATGAAGAAAAAATAGAAGTGTATTGATTCTAGAGAGATAAGTGGCAAGCGGAGGAGGACGAAAACGAGGCCTAGTCGACCGTGGGGAAAGTTTTTTTTAGTTGGGAGAAAGATCTTTTCTGCGGATACCTTTATTTGCGACCACTATCGATAATTTCCACTAAAACCCCATTGAGTGCTCCAGGTTGTAGAAAGGCATAGTGTAAGCCCTCCCAAACCCGTGGTTTCTGGTCAATCATTTCGAAATGATTGGCGTTGAGAATCGGGATGGCGGCTGCAGTGTCCGGCACCTGAAAAGAAATGAGCATTACCCCTTCGCCATGCTTGGTGATAAACTTGTCAACATCGCTTCCGCTTCGGGTGGACTGCATCAGTTCGAATCCCACCTCGCCCACGTAATATCTGGCGACTTCAATGGATTCTTCAACAAATATATATTCAAGATCGGGCTCTGATTTGCCAAGAAGTCGTCCCCACCGCTGCTTTGCTTCCTGCAGGTCACGAACCGCAATACAAATGTGGTCAATTTTGTTGATACCGATCATCGTCAATGTTCTCCATGCTCAAAGGTTGGTTTGTTGATTTCCGGTTGCCCGGGATAAGAAGGCAGGGCCTTCATCCGGTTTTGACGATCAAAGTGACGACTCGCCAAGCGATGGTTTGATATTATGTTTTTCTGTTTTTAAACATGGTAGCCCCTCCTTTATTTATGATGAAATTATTTCTATTTGTACGTTGTTAAAGAATGCATCAAATCGGCAAAGAAAAGAGTGAGCAACGAGTTTGATGCCGTCTTGGTTGCTCACTCTAAATAGAATATACGCTGTTATTTCACCTTCATGACCATAGCAGCGCCGGTATCACCAGCTGCACAACCCGTGAAAAGGACATAACCTCCCCCCTTCATGACGGACTCTTCAATAGCTTCAATGATAGATCTTCCTGCCGTAGGGGCTTGTGGGTGGCCAAAAACCAATGAACTTCCATAATTATTAAAGCTATTTACATCAATATTCATCTCTTTGGCCATATAGATGTCATTAGCTGCAAATGGATTATGAGTTTTAATGACGGATATATCGCTCACTTTCAGACCCGCTTTATCCAGAGCCATCTGGGCTGCAGGTACTGGTGCCTTCGCCATATTGGCTTTTTCCACCCTTGAGTAGCCGTAGGACACAATTTGAATTTCAACGTTTGGATCGCTGCTTAATTCTCTGGCATTCTCTTGAGTAGTAACGATCAAGCCGCAATTGCCATCCGCTGGATGAGTCTGGGCGCCAAATGTATGTGCTCCATTAGGTAAAACAGGCCTTAATCGCGCAAGGCCATCAGCTGTTGTTTCCGTAATGCCCTCATCAGTTTCAATTACCAAGGTCTTTTTCTTGCTCAGTTGAACTTCCACTGGAAACATGTAACGTTTTTGAAAGGCTCTATCGTTCGCCAATGCATCGGTGTACTGTATATATCGGCGTAATGCTACCTGATCACACTCTTCCCGGGTCACTCCACTCAAGGAGGCAACATTCTCGGCAGTCTGAATCATTGACGCACCGCCCCAAGGATCATAATTGAAATGTTCCATCATCCAGTTTTCAGAAATAACCTCACCTCCTGGCCCCATCGGATTCGGCCAGATAGTATGCGGACCATTTGAACAGCGATCGGCGAACAACGTATAAGCATTTTTGCAAAAACCAGTTTCAACACCCATTGCGGCTTGAAAAATACCGATAGTCGAGGTGGAGCAAGCCTGACTAACCATTAATCCAGGAATAGTATCAGCACCAATCAACGCTGCAGACCAGGGACCTCCATAAAACATCTTAGGCTGTCCGATAGTAACACCCAAAATAAGGTAATCGAACATCTTTGGATCCCATTGTTTTGAGGCGAGCCAACGCTTGGCAGTGTTTGATCCAAGGACAATGGAATTTTCATTGGCCATGCTGCTTTGCCAACGAGAGAATGGGGAGCTGTAGTATCCTTTATAGGGGATAAATGCTTTGCTTAACATATTGTGATGTCTCCTTTTAAAATTGAAATGTTTAGTTTTTTCCACATGAGATACAGCCTGCCAAAAGTTGACCCTACCTCTGAAAAAAGCTCTGACTTTGTACTATCATATTGAAGTTTCCCGATTATAAACGTGCTACTTGCCCTGATACTGGGGAGGCTTACCTCCAACCGACGAAAGACCTGCCAGGGCATCTTCTGTAGAAAACATAGAGTTAAGCTCGGCTAGTTCTAGCTCTATAGCTTCAGGTATTGAAACTCTCTGCTGAGCATCTATAAGCTGGTCAGCCTTCAATAAAGCCAAAGGTGCTTTGCGGGAGATAGTCTTCAGAGTCTTCTCCGCCAAGTCATCGGAAATCCCTTCCGGCTTTAAACCAGCCAACAAGGCTTTGACATTATTCGGCGAGCAAACTTTGGCCAATTCTGCAAACCGTTCTGGATGCTTCCTTGACCTGTATTTATCTTGTTTTGGCCCGTTGCAAATCTCCAGAATAGCCTTTTCAAGATCCTGTGGATTTACTATTTTGGATACAATACCCAGGTCATATGCGTCTTGGGCACTGATCGTCCTACCTGTGAAAACATAATATTTGGCCAGCTCCGTTCCGATTTGACGGGCTATCCGCATCATGCCGCCAAGACCAGGAAAAATGCCGATCGCTGTTTCCGGAAAGCCCAACGAACCGGCTGGAGTCGCAACAATAGCTTGACAAGCTAAAGCCAGTTCACTGCCACCGCCGAGAGACAGTCCATCCAGTACAGCTATGGATCGCTTGGTTGAATTTTCGATACGGAGCAGAAGTTCATGCCCGCCTCTGGTAAATGCTACCGTATCGTCAATGCGATCGTTTTTGATATTGTGGATGAAATATCGAATATCAGCACCAGCCACGAAGGCCTTGCCTGCCCCCTGAATGACAATACCTTTAACATCTGGATTGCTTTCTGCCTCAGAGAATCTTTCCTCAAGCTGACGAACAACCGCTTCATTCAAGGCGTTCATCGCCTCCGGACGGTTAATTGTGATATAGGCAACCTGATCTTTGACCTTCATTTCAACACACCTAAACACAAACGGTTTGCCTAACTGGTTTTGTTTTTTCAGAATTTCAGGGACCGCGAAATCAGCGTATTTCAGAGCAAGCTCCTCAACTACCTGACAGGTTTTGGCAATTCCGATTCGATTCATGATTTCAAATGGACCTTTCGCCCATCTTAAACCGATTTTTGCCCCCAGATCGGTATCTTCAACAGAAGCTACTCCTTCATCTACCAAGGCAGCCGCAACACCTAAACAAACACCCAGGAATCTGTCCTCGACTTTTTCCAGTTTTGATTCATCAACCTGACCTGAAAGATCCCAGTTTTCTTTTTTTTCCATTTGACTTCGAAGAGTCACGGATGTGGCATAAAACGGTCCAAGTTCCCTGCCAAGGGTGTCCGCAGAATGAACTGCAATGGGAATGCCGGTGACATTCATTAATTCAAATGCCCCCATGCCAATTTTGAATGCGTGCTTGGCAGCGGCTTCGATAGTTGGAATGTTAGCGAGGTTTTCTTCGAGCATTCGTGTTGCTTCGTTTAAGAATGGAACGAAAAATCGGTTAACGGCGAAGCCCGGTGAATCCTTGACTGTAATAGCTGTCTTGCCGTGAAGTTTTGCAAACATATTGGCGATTTCCACCGTTTCTGAACTGGTTTCCTGATGGGGGATCACTTCAAGCAGACGGTTTTTAGCAGGGTGGTAAAAATAATGAAGTCCGATAAATCGATCTGGTCGATCGATTTTCTCTGCAAATTCTCGAACATAAAAGCTTGAGGTATTGGTGGCAAGAATAGTGTGTTCGTCGCAAATGGTATCGAGCTTTTGAAATAGAGCTGTCTTAACACCCTTGTCTTCAAAAACTGCTTCTATAATCAGATCAGCGTCTGCAACCTGATTGAAATCAACTGTTGCAGTAATCCGGGAAAGAATTGCTGCCATTTGCGTGGGGGAAAAAATTTTCCGATCAACTCCTGCCTGAAGTAGTGACTTGATGTTTGCCAGGCCTTTTTGCACGAACACCTCTGAGGTGTCGATCATGACGACAGAAAGACCCTCCTGGGCAATTTTCTGGACAATTCCGCTGCCCATGTTTCCTGCACCAATGACACCAATTTTCGTTAATTCTTTCATATCATTCCCTTAATACCTTTATGATGCTGCTTCTTTGGATTGCCTTGCCTTAGTAACAAACTACGTCACCTGTGCTATAATAAATTCAGCAGTATTTTTTTGTTACATCCTCCATAAAGATGGGATTCCTGCGGCAAAGGTTTTAGGCATTTTGAACGTACCGTTATCCACAGTCAGGTGGATCAATCTGGTTGCCTCAGCCATTCCCATTTCGTTCATTAAGGTGAAAGGTCCTTTGGGCCAAGCCAATGCAGTTGTAATTCCCAGCTCAAGGTCTTTGATGGAAACGACGTTTTTTTCTATAAGATGAGTGGAAATCGCAAAAATTGATCCCAACAGGCTTTCCTTAGCTGCTTTCAGCAGTGCTTCATCATCCGACACCACGGCTTCGATGTCCCAGGGTTTTCCGCTTTCAAATTGAGTTTTCAGTTGCACCGGCACTGCCGGAAAGCCTACATCAGTATGAGCAAGGTGTTCGTGCATAGATACAGCAGCGTGATAGGCAGTGCCTAACCCAGAGCCGTTAAGTACCCACATGATGCCGTAACGTACACCCAAAGCCAGTTTTGAGACATAATCCAAGGTTGCCGCATTACAGGTATCGCTATACATCGAATTGAGGACCATATAGCTGGAAATAAATACTGGATTGATGGCAAATCCTGGAAAATCATTGACAGAAATTGCTACTTTTCCGTTTTTATCGGCAAAAGTCATCAGTGCCTCGAAGGTTTCATCACTGGTCTTTTTCTGGCGGATTACCTCGACCAACTTGTTTATATTAGCTGGGAAAAAATAATGTAATCCCGCAGTTCGCTCAGGATTTGAAACCGAGGCCATTAGTTTTTCAATAAGAAACGTCGAAGTATTACTGACTAAAATAGTGTCAGGACGGCATGATAAATCCAAATCCCGGAAGATCTGAATTTTTAGATCCATCTTTTCAACGGCCGCCTCGATAACCAGATCACAGGGCGCCAAATCAGGATAATGGGAAGTTCCTGTAATTCTGCCAGCCACCTTCTCCATTTCTTCCTGGGTCATCTTGCCTTTTGCCACCCGTTTACCAAGGGCGTCTATCACCCATCGGTCATACATGCTCTGGACAAGGGTGTCATTCAGTTCTTTATAAATAACCCGAAAACCAGATGATGCGGCATTGAGTCCGATAGCCGCGCCCATTACATTAAAGCCGATGATTCCTATTGTTTTTATTTCCTTAACCATTTCATCATCCTCTAAGCTGTAGTTAAATTTTATCTTTGGTTGTTCATGTAGTTGTGTGTGCCAAAAGAAAAACGGCTACTAATCAGTAAACTCTTATCTGCTCTTAAAAACCTGCACGTAATACCCGTTTCAAAACCTTATTGGTAGGACTTTTTGGTAGTTCATTAACAAATTCAATTTGTTGGGGAACCTTGTATTTGACCATTTTCGTACGGCAGAATGCAATAATATCTTCTGGTTCAAGTGTTGTACCGGGTTGAAGAACAATGGCCGCCTTTACAAATTCGCCCTTGACGTCATCATGCATTCTGAAAACTGCAACCTCAAGAATAGATGGATGACCATACAAATGGTTTTCAATTTCAGTGGGATAGATATTATTCCCCGCGGAATTGATCATGTCTTTTACACGGTCTACAATGGTATAATCTCCGTCTTCATCCTGGGTAACCACATCATCCGTCAAGAGCCAGCCGTCTATAATGGTTTTAGCCGTCTCTTCAGGCTTGTTCCAGTAACCTTTTATGACATTGGGGCCCTTTATGCAGATTTCTCCCCATTCTCCAGGGGCTACAGGATTTCCGCCTTCATCAACAATTTTCATATCACAGTTGATAACAGGATGGCCGATGGAGCCGGGTTTGTGTTTATTGTGTTTTTTTTATTTCAATATAAAAGTAGTTTACCCGAGTATAAACATACAGATAGGGAGAGGTGCTATAAATCGGAGTTGTCACTAATTTCAAGTTGTTAATAACCTACAAATCATTAGGAAAATCATTCACAAGGAGATAAAAAAAACATTTACGAGGTGACGAGAAATACGGAAGGAACCCAAGTTTCCAATAAAAGGCCGCGATGACTTCCATTTTGACGGTAGCCCCTTTGTGGTGTTGTGCCCAAAGAGGCTACAATCTTTTGACATAAAATCTATTCTATAAATGGGGTCGTTACAGGCAGAACCTGCTTGCCTAAGTGCGTATTTATCGAAATCGCTCCTGCAAGATAAATGGCAAGAATTCCTGTTATGAACAAGGTATAACCACCTATTTTTGCAATAGTGGCTCTCCCTGATGTGATACCGAAATCAAGAACAACGATGCATGGAAGAGCGATGCAGATGAGGACGCCAATCATGAAGAGTATTTTCGGGCTTTTCAAGAAGCACGGAAGCATCATAAAAAACCATAATGTTATAGCAAGCCACAACCAACCTTCGATGGAAGCATCATATGGCATTCCAGCCTGGTGGAGAAAATATTTGGCACTGAAACTCAATGCTCCAGTCAGCATAAAGATGCAGGAAAACATAAGGAATACATTGCCACCAGGGAGGTTTTTGTCCCTGAACTCAATAATTGCAACCACAATCTGAACGAAGAAACCGCCAATAAGCCATACAGCCAGTATAGGGGTTACGTCATGGGTTACCTTCCCCGTCAATAGCGCCCCAAAACCGAAGCATGCCATTGCCAAAGTACCCAAACCGACGGGAAGAGGATTTGCAAACATATGATCGTGGGAAGACATAAAATTCTCCTTTCTTTGGTTTACATTTTTTTCAATCAGCCCGCCGACAAGTAACTTTTCAGTAGGCTGATTGTGTTATTGGTTCACTCTCTGTCGATGAATCATCCCACACGGTACACAAACAGATCATGCTAATTGCAACAGGGTGGTGGCCTTGCTCTGTCGTAAAATCATGGGGAAAACCCTGACTGCTCAGAAACAGACGTACAGTTGATGAGCAATTCAGCAGATCGATACTTTTTGAAATAAGGTAAAGCACCACACATCTATTAGTTGAGCTTTTTAAAGGCTTCTTTTCTGCCTGTAAACTTCTCTCTGATCAGCGGTTTTCTCACTTTTCCAGTAGCGCTTCGCGGGATCTCGTCGAAAATTACTTTGCGCGGGAGTTTGTATTTCGCCATTTTCGTTTCAGCAAATTTAATCAGTTCCTCCTCAGTCATAGATTTGCCTTTTTTGAGTTGAACCACCGCCAGCACGATTTCAACCAGTCGATCATCCGGATACCCAATGCAGGCCACGTCTTCTATATCGGGGTGATCCATTAAAGCATCTTCGATTTCCACCGGATAAATGTTTTCTCCGCCGCTCGTAATCATATCCTTCATGCGGTCAACAATGTAGAAGAATCCTTCTTCATCGATTTGCACCAGATCGCCCGTACGAAGCCACCCGTCTTGAAGGGTAGAAGCGGTCATTTTTGGATTTCCATGATATCCCTTCATCATGCGGTCCGTTGAAAATAATAGCTCGCCAACCGAACGGGCTGAAACTTCATTGCCTTCAAAATCAACGATTTTTGCCTCCACGCCGTAGGTCGGTTTTCCAATGGAACCTGGTTTTCTCAAGACATCTTCAGGATAAAGATTGAATAGCCCACCGCCACCGCCTTCTGTAATTCCGTAAATATTTGAAACGCCGCAGGGCAAGTTTTCGACCAACTTCTTCATAATGTCGAAAGGTACCGGTTGAGCGCCAATTTCCATGTACCGCCAGGCCGACAAATCGTAATCAGTAATGTTGAGCGTACCATTCTCAATGGCATTCAAGATCATGATACCAACAGGTACGACAAAAAGAACGTCGGTGCATTTTTCTTCAGCAATAGTCTCGACAATATACTTGGGATCGTTGAATTCACGAAGGATAGTGCCGGTTGCACCCGTGGTGTAAAATGGTGCCCATAAAAACATGGTCCCACTATGGAAAAGGGGTAGAAAAAAAAGATAATTGTCATTTTTTTCAACGAAATAGGTCATGCCATTTCCGGCAGCAGTGTTTTTCATTGAAAAATGGGTCTGAACAACCGGTTTGGGCGTTCCGGTCGTACCGGAGGTGAACATCATGGCAAGGTCATGATTGTCGTCCACGTCAGCCATTACATCCGACACATCATCGTATGCATCTACTTTTGTATAGTCGATCATGTCGTCCGGAACGGTAGCACCTATACAGATATAATGCTGAACTGTTTTCAGTTGGTTTTGAATTGGTTGGACAACCTTTAAAAACTCAGATCCTAATAAGAATACACGAGGATTACTGACGTTGGCTGCAAACATAACGTCGTTACTTTCAAACCTGAAATTCAGCGGTACGATGATGGCGCCCAGACGAATCACGGCAAAATAAGTAATCAACCATTCGAGTGAATTGTTTTGAAGATGCATAACATATTCACCGTCTTTAACGCCACATTCCTTGGCCAGATAATTGGCAGTGCGGTTGATGGCGTCGTTAAACTGTTTCCAGGTAAGCGTCCTTCGTTTTCCGATCGAGGGGGTTCGCTCAATCAGGCAGATTTTATTGGAAAGGTGACGGGCATGTATGGCGGCATATTTAGAGTAATTCACTGTTAATAACCTCCAGGTAAAATGTTTAACACAATACCGTTGAATTAATATATTTCCACAATTCGAGTTATTTTTTTATCCGGTTTGCACCTCCTTTCACTGGAATGTTTTTAAAAACCTTTGCAACACCCTTATCCGACCCGATTTTTTAAACATCATCAAACAATGATGAATTAACACAATAGGGTTAAGACACAAATTTTTCCCGCAACACTCTGTGCAAGATTTTTCCAGTTGCGGTTCGAGGCATTGCTTCCGGCGTAATGAATAGCACCTCTTTGGGACACTTGTAGGTAGACAGGTTTTTTTTGCAGTACTCCTTTATATCGTGTTCATTGATCTCAGCTCCGGATACCCCTGACTTCAGAATGACGACAACCGCTACCTTTTCTCCCCATTTTTCGTCGGGCATCCCGATGCATGCGCAATCATCGACGGCGTGGTGGCTTCCGACCAGTTCCTCCACTTCACTGGGATAAACGTGCTCACCTCCTGTGATGATCATGTTATCCTTCCGGTCTACAATGGAGTAGTAACCGTCCGCATCCATCTTACCCATATCTCCGGCAGAAAAATATTTACCTTGGAAGGATTGAGCGGTTTTTTCAGGAAGCTTATAGTATCCGCTGAAGAGCATCGGTCCGCAGGAAAAAATCTCCCCGACTTCTCCAGCCGGCACATCCTCTCCATTCACATCCAGAAGCCTGATCAAATCCGTGCCCAAAGTTTCGCATCCGATCGATCCAAGTTTTTTCAACTGGTCCTCGGGCTTGAGTATGGTGACAACCCCGCCCTCAGTCGATCCATAGGCTTCGAACAGCTGTGCATTTGGAAAAAAATCCATAATTTCCATCTTCATCTTCTGTCTCACCGGCGCTGAAGAACAAAGCATTTTTCGTATAGAACTCAAATCCCATTTTCGTCCTTTTTCACCTGCGCGCAGAATAAGACTGTAATGAGTCGGTATCAGGGAAATGAAGGTTATTTTTTCTTTTCCTATAATATCGAGAACTTCTTCAGCATTGAAAGACATTGCCGGATGAATATAGACTGTCGCCCCGAGATAAATGAAGTTAAAAGAGTAATATACGGAGTTGATATGGCAAAGAGGCATCACATTCATACAGATGTCATCCTTGGTGAAGCCGAATTCTAGCCCATTGAGCAAATAATACGCTATGTGAGATTCATGCGAACGGAGCACACCTTTAGGCTTTCCGGTTGTGCCCGATGTGTAAATCAGAATCCAGATATCTTCAGGCAATACTTCGCAGTCCGGTTCTTCGAGACTCCCCCCGGTGAGAAATAAGTCATACGCCATATATCCGACGCTATCTTTCCCCACCACGAAGTAATGCTCCGGCGGCAAGGTGGTCAGCTCGCTCCTGATCCCGTTTATAGTGCCCGTAAACTGATCGTGTACAAATAATGCCTTTGCATCTGAGTTATTCAGGATATATTCGACTTCCCGTCCGACCAAACGGAAATTTATCGGGACGATAATGAGACCCGTTTTTGCTGTTGCAAGGTACAATTCAACCATTTCAATACAGTTTTCCAACAAAACGCCAAGTTTATCCCCCTTCTTCAACCCCAGAGACAGGAGACTGTTGGCCAGTTGATTCACGCGCTCATTTGTTTGAGCATAGGTGAAACTTCTCATTTTCTCCTTCAGTGCCACTTTGTTCGCAAATTTTTTCGCATTAACCTTAAGGTTCTGCCCCAGATTCATCCAGTGAGCCATGTTCGACCTCCAATATTAAAAATAAAAAAGTATCTGTCTATTGACTTCCTCGGAAATCACCTGAATATCAACCTTACAATTGGTGCGCAGACAAAACTGGCGTACTACCAATTGCAAGGTCTATCCAAATTTCTATGAACAAAAAGAAATCGTTCACCCTGGTTCTCGAAATGGAGCTTAGGAGTTAGAAATTTCCTGAACCATTGGGTTAGGCAATTACTTGAAAGAACCATAATAAAGGAAAAATGCAAGTTCATGCTTTTGATTCTTCTAACTGCTCAATGAAAGCCTCAATATTTGTCTTTGTTTGCTCATCCGAAAGGAATCTAAGATCATTGAGATCGCCATTGATAATCAACGATGGAACATTCGTTTGTGTCTGAAGGCGTAGCGGTAAGCCATACCGACAATTTGAATTATTAGGACAAGTTTTCGCATCATGATAAATGATGCCATCGCAATGGAAGAATTTGAGCTTTTCCTTGATGTAATTTTCTTTATAGTCATCCGAACGAACAATAAACAGCTCTGAGTACGCTCTTGCCATGCTCTCAAAAGGTGCCGCCGGGTCCAATGAACTGAAAATCCAGCTGCTGCAATAGGTAGATGCTATCACATTCGCATTTAAGCCGGCAAACAGCTTGGAGTGCATGCCTAAACGGCCCCAGACCGGCATTCCATCCCAGTAAATTCGATACCTCTCATCATCTATGACCCCCAATTTCTGTGTTATACGTTCATTCAACTCTTCCAGCAGCAGCTTGTATACATCGACGGCCTTCTGAGTCCCCCTGCCGACAACTGCAGGCCCCATCAAGGTGGTACCATCAAAAAACGTGAGAGGTGAGGGAACTGCCGCTGCCGTGGCCAGGCACTTTTCCCAGAGATCAGAACACTGACGGGATAGAGCCACTGCATTCTTCAACTCATCCATGTCAAGCTTCCTACCAGCTATTCTCTCGAGTGGTTCGACGATACTCTCCATCTGACCGGCAATGGACAAGACGTGCATCTGAGTGACCTTTCCGATATTTCGATGTGTCTCTATCCCCACGGAAGGCACACCAAACCTTCTCGAGTACCAGGCAAACCAGTCCTGAACATCCCGGCACTGGTTTGTATTGTAAACAAGGACATCACACCCCGGAATGCGCTCGATTCCGGGAAATGCTTTGGACAGGGGAGTAACCCCCTGGAGAAACGCTCCTATATCGGCAGTCAAATAGGAACAAATTTCCGGCGAATACCCAATGGCATTAGCTTTGGGAATCAGCTCAGTGGCCATTTTTGTACTTCCCAGCATGGCCGAATGAGTTTCCGGAAAATAGATGAGAAATCCCATCCCCCTTAGAATTTCCGCAGGGCCAACACTGGTACACCATGCAATCTTTCGCTTACCCGATTTAGAGGCATCATCCAACTCATAGTAGTAATCCGCCATGAATTTTCCGATATCTTTTGTCGTCTTAAGCCGCCTGATCCCAACCTCTTCTTTAGCCATATTGTACCCTTTCTAACGTTTTGCCGATTTTATGGGAAATAAATCCATGGCATACAGTGCAGCTCCGATCGCACCCGCCAACTGAGGATGTTTGGAGATTAAGATTTTTCTGCCGATCAATTCCTCGGTCATGGTTACGATATATGGGTTGTTTTCCACCACTCCTCCGGTCATGACGACATTTTCAGTAAGAGAATCCATCTCCAGAACTCTCTGGATCATCGAAAAGAAAACGCCTTTGACGATATCCTCGAGTCTTTTCCCACTCCGAATATTCTCCAGAACCTCCGTAGCTGAGAAAACCGTACAAAAGCTGCCCAGTTTCACCATATTCGTTGACCGGCTTGCCAAGGAACTCATTTCATTCAACGGCACATCAAGGCGAAAGGCCATTTCTTCCAAGAATCCACCGGTTCCAGCCGCACACTTACGATTCATTTTGAACCCAGTTCGTCGCCCTGTCTCGTCTAGCTTGATAATCTTGTTATCCTGTCCCCCAATATCGATGATCGTAATGGCCATAGGAAAATAGAGATAGGAGCCCTTGCCGTGACAGGCTATTTCGCTCTTGGTTTCTCGGGCAAAAAGGACATTTTTTCGACCATATCCGGTTGACACAGCACCGGCGGTATCCACCTCGGTGCGACCTGCCATCTTGAGAGATGCTTTAAGGCATTCATTCGCCGTTTTTGAAAAATCAATACCAGATTTCCTGACGTTATATCCAATAAGGTTCTTCGTTAGATCGAGAACCGCTACTTTCGTTCTGGAGGCACCGATATCAACTCCGACATAACAATGATTCATGTATTCTCAGCTCTTCTTTAGCGTTTTCTGCCTTTGCATTTGTCCAACACGGCGGTGGCCATTCGCCGGTCCTGAGTGTTCTGAGATCCTTTTTTTTATGGGCGGCAACATTATTGTTTACCGGCCCCGCATGGTGGATTCCAGCCCTTTAACCAGGGATTGAAGTGTATTGTTGTAAGGTGTTTCTATACCTGCACGGATTCCGTACTCAATGAACTTACCGTTCATAAAGTCTATCTCCGTGCGACGCTTGTTCTCTATATCCATCAGCATTGATGGCTTATGATTTCCCGCCGTTTTCAGGTATTCAACCGCTTTCGGGTAATAGTCCCAACCTAAGAGGATATCATTGCTCCGTGCGACTTGTATACATTCCTTCATCAACGCGTCTACAAGTCTGAAAATGATTGGATCCGTTGTGGCTTGCGCCATGGTCAGACCTGTTACGGCACATACGGAATTCATGCACGCGTTCATCACAGACTTTTGCCAGACCATGGGTACGATCCGATCCGTGTGTTCGGTTGGTAGTCCACATTCAGTCAATATCCTTGCGATGATCACTGCCGCATCAGCGGATTCAGCCGCAAGCTCCTGCAAATAATGGGGTGGGTGATGAAACGGTATGACAACATGGCAGGGCTCTTTCAGGCCGCATCCCAAGTTGACCACACCTCGCATCACCGGTTTGTTGCCAAGTACTTTTGAAACCTCGAGTTCCGTATCGATTCCATTCTGCCAGCTGATAATATAGGTGCCCTCTTTGTAAAATTCTTCAATCGCCGAGACGATCAGGGGCAGTGCATTCGCTTTTACAGTGATGAAAATCACATCAGGATTGTATTGTGCCAACTCGTCAACGGAGTGACAGGTACGGGTAACCTTTTGGTGTAACTGTTCCGCACCTTCGATGGTAATACCTGTCGATGCTGCAGGATCAACCAACTCGGGAACAACATCACAGATAGTTACATCATAGCCGCCCTTTGAGAGGAATGCGCCAACTATGCATCCCACAGGCCCCGCACCGATGATCGCAAACCTTTTTGGACTAAAGTCAGGATTTGTATTTGTCATTACCTTGTTCCTTTTTTATCTGTTTGCTATTGCCTTCGTCTTCCTCTATCTATTTGCCGCTTTCCAATATTCCAAAAGCCTTCGCATCAAGAAGCGTCACGCCTTGTTCCTGCAAAATCTCAATTGCCTTATCATTATTGGTGAACCGAAAAATCATGACGGCCTTTCCAGGCGAAGATCCGTGAAACGCATACATGTTGTTGGGGTAGACTCCTGCGTCCCTTAGCAACTTCAACAGATTGGCGAGGCTTTTGGGGGCATCCGGAATTTCAGCTGCAACAACCTCCGTGATGAATGCGGGCATCTGCATCTCCATGAGTATGCGTCGAGCAGTTGCCACATCCGAGACCAACAGCCTCAGTTGTCCAAATTCTCCGGTATCCACTAAATTGAGCGCTCTCAAGTTGATTCCTGCCTCACCCAGAGCATTGGTCACCTCGTATAATCTCTCAGGCGCATTCTCTATGGACAAAACGATTTGTTTTAGCTTCATTATGACCTCCTTTTTTTTAAAACCTCATGTCCAGGGCCCCTTGCCCCGAAACCCAACATGGGCCTTCGTTCTTTTGATTGCCTTTACGCCTGAGCACTTTGACAGTCTGCAATGTCGAAAAAAGGCGGCTGTCAGGATGATATTTACAGGATAATGATCATATATTTTCCTTCTGTGCTGCGAAAAAGCCCAGTTCAAAAGCCTTAATGTTGGACTCGACAAATGCCTGCTTCGTCTTGGTCCGAATCACTTCCTTGACGGTTTCCGCCTGGACGGGGAGTTTTCCGGTCTGAATCAGGGCTCCCAACAAAACCATGTTCACTGAGAGCTCGTTTCCGGCTTCCCGCGCCAGCTTGACCGCATCGATGGCAATCAGTTTGGCTGTCTTTGCGCGAATCAAGCTCTGTAACTCATTCAGGTCGGGATACACGCCTTTTCCGATGGCAACGGTGAATGGCGGCAACGGCTGGAGGTTGGTGATCACCACGCTTCCGTCGTTGCATTTTGTCAATGCCCGAAGCGTCTCCGAGGGCTCGAAGCCTACTAGAACGTCCGCCTCTCCATCAGAAATAACAGGGCTTTTGGCATCTCCAAACACCATCGCCGATTCCACAACTCCACCTCGCTGTGCCATACCGTGTATTTCGCTCATCCGAACGGGAATCTGTGAAAGGAGTGCGGCTTCGCCCAATACACTCGATGCCAAAAGATTTCCTTGTCCCCCCACAGCTACTAAGATTACTCGTGTTGTGTTCATCTCGTCTCCGGCTGTTTATTCTTTTATAGGCAGGATTGCATTTTCAGGGCAAACTTGTACGCACACCGCGCAGCCTGTACACTGTGCAGGATTAATCTGAACCTTTCCCTCATTCAGGAAAAAGGCCGGACATCCCAATTGATTGATACAATCACGATGGTTCTTACACCTGTCGCTTACCCGATATCGCTTGCCCTTCAGAAGTTTCAAACTCTTGGCGTACAACGTACACATCTCTTTGGAAATGACGACCGATACCCCTTCGAATTCAAACGCCTTTTTGACCGCTTCGATGCTTTTTTTCACCTTGAATGGCTGAATTACGGTCACTTCCTTAACACCAACAGCCCGAACAACATCCTCGATGGCAATGCGACCGAATCCCGTTTGATTCAGCAGGCTCATATCCACTCCCGGGTTGGGTTGATGACCGGTCATGGCTGTCGTTCCGTTATCCAGAATAAAGAGGGTGAAATTATGGTTGTTGAAAACCGCATTGATCAGTCCAGTTATGCCGCTATGGAAAAAGGTCGAATCCCCAATAAAGGAAATAACTTTTTTGTTAGTTGCCTTCGAAAAACCACAGGAGGTAGTAACCGACGACCCCATGCAGATAACAAAGTCGGCCATCGAAATGGGAGGAAGCAACCCCAGCGTGTAGCAGCCGATATCGGTCGGAATGATGGTCTCCATTCCAGCGGCAGCCTGTTTGGCGATATAGAAGGTTGCCCGATGAGAGCAGCCCGCACACAGGTTGGGCGGCCGCTGGGGAATTTCCGGCACATCGGACATGTCCGGAATGGCGGCCGGTTCGTAGGCAAGGTTCAAATAATCTGCAAGAACTTTTCTTACCAGGGCCGGATTATATTCGTATAATCTGGAGAAGTGTGATGGGCTTTTTCCCTTGATGGTAATGGTCGATCCTTCCTCCTGGGCAAAGGCCTTGACCGCCTCCTCCATATAGGGCTCTCCTTCCTCCACGACCAGCACCTTTTCACACCCTTTGAGGAAGCTTTTTACAAGTGTTTCAGGCATAGGGTTCGAGAACCCGACTCTCAAGATTTTGACTTTCTCCTCGCACTTGAGATCCTTCACGGCATCCGAGACATAATTGTAACTGATACCATTGCAGACGATCCCACAGGAACCGTCCCCTTCTATTAAGTTATACACAGAGTTTTCTGAAATACTTTTGGCTTCATCCCAGTGCTTTAGAAGCTTTACATGGAGATTTCTCGACACAGCCGGTACGGTGACATAGCTAAATGGATCCTTGACAAAATCGCCGATCGTCTTAACCGGAGGCATATCGCCAAGAGTGACGATTCCGCTGGAGTGATTGATTCGGGTTGTGGTTCTAAAAATTACAGGTTCCTGGAGTTTTTCGGAAAGATCGAAAGCGTATTTTATCATTTCCTTGGCTTCATCGACCGAGGACGGTTCGAGGACCGGAAGCCCCGAAAGCTTTCCATAGTACCTGTTGTCCTGCTCGTTCTGGCTGGAGAACATAAATGGATCATCAGCCGACAGAATGACCATCCCACCTTTCACACCGACATAGGCAAGGGTCATGAGAGCATCGGCAGCGACATTCAGCCCGACGTGCTTCATGATGGCCATACTCCGCAGACCGCAATTCGCTGCCGCTGCAGCCACCTCGAGGGCCACCTTTTCGTTGGTGCTGTATTCGAAGTAGAGATCACTCTCATGAGATATTTCGAAAAGAGCAGCTGAGATTTCCGACGAAGGGGTTCCAGGGTATGTCGCCCCAAAGGCAAGTCCTGCCTCCAGTGCGCCCCTTGCAATCGCTTCGTTGCCTAGAAGGAGCATCTTCTTGTCACGCTGTTTTGAAAGTAATTTGTGCATGATCGTTCCTTAGTAATTGGAAAATAAATTATTCGGTAGTCCTGAACTTGTAGTGGTTAGGAAATACCTTGATAAAAACCTGTCTGTTGACTCATGCGTCGGTGGTAATTCAACCGTTTTCAATTGTCGAAAGCGGTTTAAGCCGTCAGGGAATATTTCTCCTCGGCCTGCTTCTCTCCATAGCCCAATTCCGAGGAAATCTTTTTAGCGCAATCCTTCACCAGATCGATCAAACTCTGTTTATTCTCACGAAAAATTCGTTCCGCAGGACCAGCTACTGAAATGGAAGCGATGACCTGCCCTTTATAATCGAAAATAGGAGCAGCAACAGAGCATACATCAGATTCAAATTCCGAATCGCTTTCGCCGTACCCTAGTCTTCGAATATCGGCTAAATCTCTTTTCAACTTTTCGCTATCGGTAATCGTATTTTTGTTCAGCTTGGCAAGCCCTGTGGTCTCAATTAATTGGTCAATGAAAGCAGGGTCCTTGAAGGCCAGAAGCGTTTTTCCAGGAGCACCGGCGTACAGAGGCATTGTATGGCCTTTGGCGGTCATGAATTTGACTGCCCTTGGGCTCTCTATGATATCCGCACAAATCGCATTTGGACCGTCTCCTACGACCAAAATCGCTGTTTCTAGAGAACGATCGGACATTAATTTTAGATAAGGAGATGTAATTTTCATTACGGGAGTTTTCTTGGCTGCTAAAAGACCGAGTTTGAGGATCGTCAGACCAAGATAAAATTGATTGGTTTGCTCATTCTTGGAAAGAAATTGTTTTTGTTTTAAAACCTGCAAGTATTTATATGTTGTGCTCAATGGTATGGAGAGGTTTTCCGCAATCTCTTGAGCAGATAACTCAAGATGTTCTGATTCGAAGAGACAAAGAATATCAATTGCTTTTTCTAAACTACCAAACGACTTACCCAAGATAAATCTCCCTAATTTTCCGATAGCGGAATGTTTTCCGATAGCGGAATGTGGTTTCTGAAAAAAAATCCACGGAATTTCAGATAAAGATGATGTGCGGCATGAAACAGATGGACAGACAACACCTGGAATGGTGCAAATAGTAAAAATTTGAGCAAAATCTTTAATCATTTTTGTTCTGATTATCGCACTATTGTATTAAATTTCATTTGGTTATGTCAAAAAATAATAAATTCATATACTTACATTTCCATCATTCCGGACAACATCTATAATGTGAATTTTCTTGCCGACAGCACAGACTATTTTCAAGCTATCGGTTGCAAAAGAAGCCATGTCGAAAATCCCAAAAACTACTCGTACCTGATGAAAAGTATTATCGTAATGCGATAATGCGTTATCTCTATGTGAGAATGTATCAAGGCGTAGTCTGTGTGTCAAGAGAATATTTTAATTTTTATTACTATTCAGCATCCATAATTGGAGCTGCACTTGTCATCAATGTCAGGGGCACTTCCTCTGGAAGAGCAAGCGCAAGGCTTCAGAGGCGGTTAGATCATATTTTCTGCAGGTTAAAAGATAGCTGCGGATGCAGCGAATATCTTGGCGTCGTCCATCGCCCTGAAACACCCCGACACTTTCTGCTGAACCTTGATCAAGCGCAAATCGCTTTCAGCCTGATTGTTTGAGAAGGGGACGATGGAGCCATCCATGAATCGCAAGACATCGCTTTCAAACCGGACGTTGGCCTGTCAAGGTAGCAGTCTGCATCATGGACTGTCTGGTTGATTTGCTTGAGCAGGATGTTCATCTGCTCCGCCCACTGCTGCCCGTTTTGCTCCGAGGCACTTTCAAGGTTGCGCAGGTGGTGGGCGTTGCAGAGGCCGTGTACGCGGCCATAATTGAAGTAGGATTTTCAACGATTATTAGAGAGGATGGTCTGGTAGTTTGGCAAAATCTCCATTTCATCCAGCGCAGCGCCGCCTCGTTTGGCATGGTAATAAAAATAGCTGCACCTGTCGTTTTAGGCGTTATGTAGCCAGCTGCGGTTGCCGCCGGTGTTGATGCCGGTTTCATTGACATGCACCAAGGCAGAAAAGGCCAGTTGTTCTTTCAGCCAGTTGTCAAAAAACTCAAGACGCTCGTAAGCCTCTTTGTTGAAATTGATGATTGCATTTCTAGAGTCATTGCAAACCAGCCATTTCCATTTTGATGGAGCAAGTTACGAGAAGCTTATTGTTTCATCCTCTTTTTCACTCGGCTATCACTCGGACAATGGTTTATAGGACGGTGCCAGTCGCCCAACTGAAAAAACGATCAACACATAGGTCAGGAATTACCATAAATCGTTAAGAATCAGTCTGATAAAGGCACAGTACAACCTTTCGCTCTTCCAGACAAGTTTGAGGAAGGGACTTGTTCTGTGATATAGGATGGTTCTTCAGGCTGACTTCAGGCCAACATAGAAGCACTTTCCTGTCGGTGACGATCACCCACAGGATTACTTTTATGGAAGGTACGATGAATCTTTTAAAAATTCCCCTGATACTTTCCCATA